>JADGPQ010000033.1 GCA_017882325.1 Thermoleophilia bacterium | reverse complement strand
GTGCTCTCCTTGCCCTGCACGTAGAGCGGCACGCGGATGAGCGCCGTGCGGTTGCGGTGCGCCCAGCTGATGTACACGGGCGCTTCGTAGCCTGGCACCAGCCGCTTGTAGCTGTTCACGTACTGGTTGACCACCGAGGTGAATTCGCGCATGTGCCTGAGCTGCCCGGCGATGAAGCCCTTGGCGATGTCGCTGAGGTGATCGGGATCAGCGGCGCTGAAGAAGGCGTTGTCGTCGCCGCGGAACAGCGATTGGTGCACGTGCATGCCGCTGCCATTCTCTCCATGGAGCGGCTTGGGCATGAAGGTCGCGTGCACGCCGTTGTGGGCCGCGACCTCCTTCACGATGAGGCGCGTGATCATCACGCGGTCGGCCATGAGAAGAGCCTCGTCGTAGTGCGGATCGATCTCGTGCTGCGACGGCGCGACCTCGTGATGCGACGCCTCCATGGGGATGCCGACCTTGTCGAGGGCGCGCATGGTCTGCTTGCGCAGGTCGTTGCCGAGGTCGGCGGGCAGCACGTCGAAGTAGCCGCCGTTGTCGATGAGCTCGCGCTGCTCGGGGCTCTTGAAGTAGAAGTACTCGAGCTCCGGGCCCACGTAGTAGTCGAGGCCCAGCTTCTTGGCCCGCTCGAGCTGACGGCGCAGCACCCAGCGCGGATCGCCCTCGAAGGGCTTGTAGTTGCGGTCGAGGACGTCGCAGAACACGAACGCGGTGCGCTCACTGCCCTGCGCCCACGGCAGGACCGTGAACGTGTCCCAGTCAGGCATCGCCACGATGTCCGACTCCTCGATCTCGGCGTAGCCGCTGATGGAGGATCCATCGAAGGCGGCGCCGCTCTCGAGGATGTTGTGCAGCTGGCTGTCGGGGACCTCGACCATCTTGAGGTTGCCGAGGATGTCCGTGAACCACAACTGGATGTGCTTCACGTTCTCGTCCTGGACGATCTTGCCGATCTTGGCCTGGTGCTCTGTGCTCATCGTCATCCTTTCAGGCCGTGGGCGTACGCCGTGGCGCGCGCGAGGGTGGGGTGGGCGGCGACGAGGGAGTGGTGACGCGCGGGGACGGGAGTCCCGGGAGACGACGCCGTAGGCCAGACGCCGAGGCTGTGCGCGATGTGTGCTGCTTGAGGACGAAGGCGGTGTCGCCTGTGCTGATCATGCCGATCCCTCTCCTCAGAGGTGGATGTGATTAGTGGCTTGGGAACGAGTGTGTCTTGCCTGAGAGCCTCCTCTCGTCTGTACTCCGCGCACAAGTTAGGCTACTCTGTCCCAACTATGAACGCAAACTTATACATCATGTCCAAACAGCGCAACGGCTTGGCTGTAGTGTACCAAACGGAGCGCTCGTGAAGGGCGAGCACGCCGCCTGCGGCGTCGGCTTCGTGGCGGCTGTCGACGGGACGTCGCAACGCGACGTCGTGGAGCTGGCGTTGACCGCCCAGGCGCGGCTCGAGCACCGCGGCGGCCTCGGGGCGGGCGGCCAGGCCAGCGACGGCGCCGGTCTGCTCACGGCGATCCCCTGGGACGTGCTGCGGCCGTGGCTGGACGAGCACGGCCCGGCCGGAGCGAGCGCCGTGCCGGACCCGGCCGCGCTCGGCACGGCAGTCGGCATGGTCTTTCTGCCCGCCGACCACGGGCGGCGGCGACTCTGCCGCGATCTCGTGGAGAAGGCGCTGCGCGACGAGCGCATGACGGTCGCCGGGTGGCGCGAGGTGCCCGTTGATGAGAACGCGCTCGGTCAGGGAGCGGCAACCGACGCGCCTCGCCTCGAGCAGGTCGTCGCAAGCTCGCCGCTGCGCGGCGACGACCTCGAGCGCTCGCTGCTCCTGGCGCGTCGCATGATCGGCAAGGCGCTCGCGGCGCAGCAGACCATCCGTCGCCTCGACGATCTCTACGTGTGCTCGCTCTCGTCGCGGACCATCGTCTACAAAGGCATGGTCACGGCGCCCGTCCTGCCCGCGTTCTACGTCGATCTGCGCGACCGCGACTACGTTTCGCCGTTCGCGGTCTTTCACCGGCGGTTCAGCACGAACACCGCCCCCAAGTGGAGCCTGGCGCAGCCCATGCGCATGCTGGCCCACAACGGCGAGATCAACACCCTTCAAGGCAACCTCGAATGGATGGCCGCCCGCGAGCCTGAGCTCGCTCACCCTCTCTGGGGGGAACGCATCCGCGACCTGTTGCCGCCCGTGCACGCGGACAGCAGCGACTCGGGCGCCCTGGACAAGCTCCTGGAGCTGCTCGTGCGCTCGGGGCGGAGCACGCTCGAGGCCGTCATGATGTGCATGCCGGAAGCTTACGAGAACCGCACTCACGTGGGCGAGGACGCCGCTGTCGTCGACTTCTACGACTACTACAGCGGCGTGCTCGAAGCGTGGGACGGCCCCGCCCTCGTAGCCTTCAGCGACGGCTGCGTGGTCGGAGCCGCAGTCGACCGCAACGGCCTGCGCCCGGCGCGCTTCGCGCGCACCCGTGCTGGGCTCGTGATCCTCGCCTCCGAGGCCGGAGCCGCCGGGCTGCCCGCCGACGAGGTCGTGGAGAGAGGCCGCCTGGGGCCGGGCGAGATGCTGGCCGTCGATCTCGAGGCTGGGGAGCTGCTGCGCAACGCGCGCATCAAGCCCGAAGTCGCTGCGCAACGGCCTTACGGCGCCTGGCTGAGCCGGCACCGCCGCGACAGCGCGCCTGCGCGGGTCGGCGAGGCACCGACGCCCGCCGTCCGGGCCGAGCCGACGTGCGCCGAGACTCTCGCAGCCCGGCCGGCCGGCGGCGCGACGGCGCTCCTGCGCCGCCAGACCGCCGCCGGGTTCACCGCCGAAGACGTCGACATGATCCTCCTCCCCATGGCGCAACGCGCCCGCGAGCCGCGCTTCGCGATGGGCAACGACGCGCCGCTGCCGGTCCTCTCGAGCAAGCCGCACACGCTGTACGACTACTTCGCCGAGCGCTTCGCGCAGGTCACGAACCCGCCCATCGACCCCTTGCGCGAACGGCTCGTGATGTCGCTGACCATGCGCCTGGGCGCGCGCGGCAACCTCCTGACGGCGGGGCCCGGCCACGCGCGTCAGCTGGAGCTGCTTTCGCCGATCCTCGACGAGGCGGGGTTGAGCTCGCTGTGCGATTCCGACCTCCGCGTGGCGCAGGTGTCCACCGCCTACGACGTGACCGGCGGGCCTTGGGGCCTGCGCGACGCCGTCGACCGGCTGACCACGGACGCCGTGGCCAAGGTGCTCGACGGCGTGGAGATCCTCGTGCTCAGCGACCGGCTGGACCCCCTGACCGCAGAGACCAGTCACGTGCCGCCCATCCTCGCCGTCGGCGCCGTCCATCGGCGGCTGCTTCGCGAGGGCCTCAGGTGCCGCGCGTCGCTCGTGGTCGACGCGGCGCAGTGCTGGAGCGTGCATCACTTCGCGTGCCTCGTCGGGTACGGGGCCTCCGCCGTGTCGCCGCACCTGGCGCTCGAGACCGTACGTCACCTGAGCGCCGAGGGGCGTCTGCGCATCGCCGCCGACGGGGCTTCTCTGAGCGAAGCGGACGCCGAGCGCAATTACCGCGTCTCGGCCGAGCGCGGATTGTTCAAGATCCTCTCCAAGATGGGCATCTCGCGCCTGTCCAGCTACCACGGCGCACAGCTCTTCGAGGCCATCGGCGTTGGCCCCGCCCTGATGGAGCTGGGGTTCGCCGGCACGCCCTCGCGGATCGGCGGCCTCAGCGTGGAGGAGCTGGCGCAGGAGACGGTGTGGATCCATCAGCAGGCGTTTCCGGAGCTCACCGCCGAGAGGTTGCACAACTTCGGCTTCTTGCGCTTTCGGCGCGGCGGCGAGTACCACCTCAACAACCCGGAGGTGGCGAAGACGCTGCGGCGCGCCTGCGTGGAGGGGAGCGCGGAGCGCTACGCGCAGTTCTGCGAACTGCTCTCCAGCCGACCGTGCACCGTGCTGCGCGACCTCGTGCTCCCCGCCAGCGACCGCGCGCCGGTGCCGATCGAGGAGGTCGAGCCGGCGGACGTCATCGTGCGGCGCTTCTGCACCGGTGGGATGTCGCTGGGCGCGCTGTCGAAGGAAGCACACGAAGTGCTGGCCATCGGCATGAACCGCATCGGCGGCAAGTCCAACTCGGGGGAGGGCGGCGAAGACCCTGCCCGAGCCGTGCCGCTCGACCACGTCGGCGCGGACGGGGCCTCTGAGCGCTACCCCGGCCTTCGCGGCCTGCGGCCCGGAGACGTCGCCGCCTCGCGCATCAAACAGGTCGCCTCCGGCCGCTTCGGAGTCACGCCCGTATACCTCGCCACGGCGGAGCAGCTCGAGATCAAGATCGCCCAAGGCGCCAAGCCCGGCGAGGGCGGCGAGCTGCCCGGCGAAAAGGTGACGGGTGCCATCGCCGAACTCCGCCATGCCCAGCCCGGGCGCACCCTGATCTCGCCGCCGCCGCACCACGACATCTACTCGATCGAGGACCTCGCACAGCTCGTCTTCGACCTGAGGCAAGTCAATCCGGCGGCGAGCATCGCCGTCAAGCTCGTGTCGGGATGGGGCGTCGGGACCATCGCCGCCGGCGTCGCCAAGGCGGACGCCGACGTGATCACCATCTCGGGGCACGGCGGCGGCACGGCGGCCGCCTCGCTGAACTCGATCAAGCACGCCGGGATCCCCTGGGAGCTCGGCCTCGCGGACGCGCACCGGACGCTCGCCGCGAGCGGGCTGCGCGAGCGCGTGCGCCTGCGCGTGGACGGTGATCTGCGCACCGGTCGCGACGTCGTGCTGGCCGCGCTGCTCGGAGCCGAGGAGTTCGGCTTCGGTACCGCCGCGCTGATGGCCGAGGGCTGCGTCATGGCGAGGGTCTGTCACACCGACCGCTGCCCGGTCGGTATCGCGACGCAGCGAGAGGAGCTGCGGGCGCGTTTCAGCGGCGAGCCCCAGCACCTGGTCAACTACTTCACGTTCGTCGCCGAGGAGGTCCGCGCGACCCTTGCCCGGCTGGGCTACCGGACACTGGCGGACATCGTCGGCCGCGCCGACCTTCTGCAGAGCGCGGGGGTCGAGCTGCCCAAGACCGCCGGCATCGACGTGGCCTGGATGCGGACACCCGCGGCGCGACGCGGCGACGGGGCGCGGCCGCGCCTCGCGAGCCCCGGCGCCGAGGCGCCGGGGCTCGACGAGCGGCTGCTCGCCGACCCCGAGGTGGCCGCCGCCATCACGGAACACGGCGAGGTCACGCGCCAAGCGACGGTCGCGAACCGCGACCGCGCCCTCGGCGCGCGCCTCGCCGGCGCCATCGCCCGGGCCCACGAGGGCGAACCGTTTCGCGGCAGCATCAAGCTGGAGCTCAGCGGCGGCGCGGGCCAGAGTCTCGGCGCCTTCATCCCCGCCGGCGTGACGCTCGACCTGTGCGGGGAGGCCAACGACTACGTGGGCAAGGGCATGGCCGGCGGCACCATCGTCCTCCGGCCACCAGCGACCGGGCACGAGGCCGCCGGCCAGGTCATCGCCGGGAACACCTGTCTGTACGGCGCCACCGGCGGGAGCTTCTTCGCCGACGGCCGGGTCGGTGAGCGCTTCGCCGTGCGCAACTCCGGCGCCCAGGCCGTCGTCGCCGGCGCCGGCGACCACTGCTGCGAGTACATGACCGGCGGCACCGTGGTGGTGCTCGGCGAGGTGGGTCGCAACGCCTGCGCCGGCATGACCGGCGGCACCGCGTACCTGCTCGACGCCGGCGACGTCGTCGCGTCGCTCAACGCGGATACCGTGAGCGCCGAGACGGTCAGTGCCGGCGATCACGTGGAACTGGTGGGGCTGCTGCGCTCCCACCTCGCCAAGACCGGCAGCGTCGGCGCGCAGGCCATCCTCTCCAGGCAGCTGCCTCTGTCCACACGTTTCGTCAAGGTTCGCGCCCTCGGCTCCTGACGCCGGCCGAGGCTCCAGGACAGGCGACGTTTGTGACACTCTGCACAATGATTGCGGAGGGATTGCCCTTCCTGTACAGTGTTTTGGAGTCTTGAAGGGCGCGGAACAGGGCCATCCTCCGCGCCCTTGCCGTTCACGACTTCATCGAACAACTTGACAAGGAGAGGTCGATGGAAGAGCTGATCCTCGCGGTGCCGGGCATGTGGGCCGACCACCACGTGCTCGCCGTGCGTGACCTCCTTAGGGAGGACGACGCCGTCACGTCCACCACGGCGAGCGCGCTCGAAGGCGCCGTCCGTGTCGAGTACGACGCCTCGCGCACTGACCCGCAGCGCATCACGGCCCTGCTCACCAAGGGCGGATATGCCTGCGGCCAACCCGAGCAAGCAGCGGATCCTCCGACCGACAAACCCGCCTGGGCGACGGCCGGGGTGCGCGTCACCACCACCAACGCCCTCGACCTGGCCATGTCGGGAGATCACCGCAAGTACTGAGACGTTGCTGCCACTCCCGCCCGTGCCCTCAGTCAGCACCCACGCCGTCGCGCTCCGCGACGGGCGGCGCCCAGCCCCTCGCGCCTGCTCGTCACGCACCCGCGGGCGGACCAAGGAGATAACCGATGGATGACGTGAAGAAGGACGGCGCGGTACCGGCCGCCAAGAGCATCGACCCGGCAGCGCTCGACATGCTGGCGCACGCCGACGAGTGTGGCATCGAGACGGCCTTCAGCCGCGCCGATCACATGAAGCCCTGCCCCATCGGCGAGAGCGGGGCCTGCTGCCGCATCTGTTCCATGGGCCCCTGCCGCCTGGTCGGCAAGGACGCCGAGGAGAAGACCGGGATCTGCGGCGCCGACATGTCGACCATCGCCGCCCGCCACTTCGCCAGGCAGGTCGCGGGCGGCGTGGCCGCGCACTCCGACCACGGCCGCGACATGGCCATGACGCTGCGCGCCGTGGCCAAGGGCGAGGCCGCCGGCTACAAGGTCAAGGATGAACAGAAGCTCGAGGCGGTCGCCGGCCACATGGGTATCGCCACCGCCGGCCGCGAGGTCAACGAGATCGCCCTCGACGTGGCCGACAAGGCGCTGGAGCAGTTCGGTCAGCCCCACGGCGAGATCATCTACACCAAACGCGCCACGCTCAAGCGCCAGAAGCTCTGGCGCGAGCTCCGGCTTACGCCGCGCGCCATCGACCGCGAGGTCACCGAGGTGCTGCACCGCACCCACGAGGGCGTGGACCTCGACGCCGAGAACATCCTCAAGAGCGCCCTGCGCTGCTCCCTGGCCGACGGCTGGGGCGGCGCCATGCTGAGCACCGACATCAGCGATATCCTCTTCGGCACCCCGTCGCCGCTCTCGTCGGAGGTCAACCTCGGCGTCCTCAAGGACGACCAGGTCAACATCATCGTGCACGGGCACGAGCCCACCCTGTCGGCGATGCTCGTGGAGGCGTCACGCGACCCCGAGCTTATCGCAGAGGCGCAAGCCACCGGCGCGAAAGGCATCAACCTCGCCGGCATCTGCTGCACCAGCAACGAGATCCTCATGCGCTACGGCATCCCGGCGGCGGGCAACTTCCTTCACCAGGAGCTGGCCGTGCTCACCGGCGCGGTGGAGGCGATGGTCGTCGACGTGCAGTGCATCATGCAGGCGCTGGGCCCGCTCGCCCAGCGCTTCCACACGCAGCTCATCACGACCTCGCCGAAAGCCAAGATCCCGGGCGCGGTGCACGTGGAATTCGACGAACACCGGGCGCCGCAGACCGCCGCCGAGATCGTACGCATGGCGATCGCCAACTACCCCAACCGCGGCCCGATCCACATCCCCGACTACCACGAGCCGCTGGTCGCCGGCTTCAGCCACGAGTATCTCAACTACATGCAGGGCGGTTTCCACCGCGGCTCGTTCCGCCCGCTCAACGACGCCGTGATCGCCGGCCGCATCCGCGGTCTGGCCGGCGTCGTCGGCTGCAACAACGTGCGTGTCACCCAGGACGAGGGCATCGTCGAGATGATCAAGCGTTTCATCGCCCAGGACGTCATGGTGGTGGTCACCGGCTGCGCCGCCACGGCCGGCGCCAAGGCCGGGTACCTGAGTCCCGAGATCCTGGACTCGGCGGGTCCCGGCCTGCGCGAGGTCATGGAGGCCATCGGCATCCCGCCGGTGCTGCACCTCGGCTCGTGCGTGGACAACTCGCGCATCCTCACGGTGCTCACGCAAGTGGCCACCGAGGGCGGCCTCGGCGAGGACATCGACGACCTGCCTGCAGTCGGACTCTGCCCCGAGTGGATGTGCGAGAAGGCGATCGCCATCGGCACGTACTTCGCCGCCTCCGGAGCCCACGTGATCTTCGGCGTGAGCAGCCCGGTGAAGGCCTCCACCGAGGCCACCCGCCTCATGACCGAAGGCTGGGAGCAGCTCGTCGGCGGTGACCTCGAATTCATCCCCGACTGGGACGAGATGTTCGCGCGCTCGCTCGAGATCATCGACGCCAAGCGCGCGGCTCTGAAGCTCCCGGCCTACGACCCGTCGCAGTTCGGCGACAGCGGCGACAGCCTGTACTTCGCCGCCATCCGCGAGTACCTCGCGGCGCACGACGAGGTCGAGACCGTGGGATCGCCCGTCTACCCGCTAGCGGAGGGGCACTCACACGATCACGGGCACGAGCACTCGCACGACGAGCGAGACGCCTGATGTCGCGCTACATCGCCACGCGTGCCATCCGCGGCGCCAACGCGATCGTGGCCGAGGCCGAGGCGATGGTCGACGACGCCATCGCCGAGCTCGGGCCCGACACCCCGGTCGCGTTCACCAACACCGCCTACTTCTTGCCGGTCGTCTACGCCTTCACGGGGCGCAAGATCGAGAAGCTCGGCGACCTGCCCGAGGTCATCGCCCGCGCCAAGGCCCTGCTTCACCCGGTGCCCGCCGAGTCGATGTGGCTGCCGTACCTCGGCGAGACCCTGGACAGCGGCGTCGCCACGCTCTTCGCCGAGGAGGCCATCGAGGGCGTGCGCTTCGCGCGCAAGCTGGAGCCGCAGATCATCCAGCTCAGCCACGCGCGCGAGGACGGCGAGCGCTTCACCGGCAGCGACCTCATGGTGCACGGCGACAAGATGAAGCTCAACGGGCCGATCGACGACATCCAGCTGCGCGCCTGGGGCATCCAGCTGGTCGACGGTCGCATGCCCGGGTTCTGCGCCGTCGTGGGCTGCGCCAAGAGCAACGAGGTGGCGGTCAAGATCGTGCGCGAGTTGCAGAGCCGCGGCATCCTCATCTTCCTCAGCGGCAACGTCAACGGGCGCAGCATCATCCACCAGCTGCAAGAGGAGGGCATCCAGCTCGGCTACGACACCTTCACGGTGCCGTTCGGCCTGGACACGATCTCCGCCGTCTACGCGCTCGGCTTCGCCGCGCGCTCGGCCCTGACCTTTGGCGGCATGGAGGCCGGCCAGGCGCGGGACATCATGCTCTACAACAAGTACCGCGTGTTCGCCTTCGTGCTCGCGCTCGGCGAGGTCGACGACCTCAAGTACGCCACCGCCGCCGGCGCCATCAGCTACGGCTTCCCGGTGATCGCCGACACGCGCATCCCGCAGATCCTGCCGACCGGCGTGACCACCTACGAGCACGTCGTCAGTATGCCCTTCGAAGAGATCCCCGGCGCCGACGATATGGAGCGCACCGAGAAGCTGATCCAGCGCTGCATCGAGGTGCGCGGCGTCAAGGTCAAGATCGCCAAGGTGCCGATCCCCGTGTCGTACGGATCGGCCTTCGAGGGCGAGCGCATCCGCAAGGACATCATGTACGCCGAGTTCGGCGGCAAACGCTCGCACGCCTTCGAGTTCCTGCGCATGAAGCCGGCAGACGAGGTCGAGGACGGCAAGATCACCATCCACGGCGTCGACCTGGACGGCATGAACGAGGGCGACGCCCTGCCGCTCGGCATGATCGTCGACGTCTCCGGACGCAAGATGCAGACCGACTTCGAGCCCATCCTCGAGCGCCAGTTCCACTACTTCATCAACGGCGTCGAGGGCATCCAGCACAACGGCCAGCGCGACATCGCCTGGACGCGCGTGAGCAAGAACACCTTCGCCAAGGGGTTCCGCCTCGAGCACTTCGGCAAGGTGATCCACGCGCGCATCCACGAGGTGTTCGGCAACATCGTCGACAAGGTACAGGTCACGCTGACCACCGATGCGGCAGAAGTCGACGAGCGCATCGAAGAGGCGCGCCTGGCGTACGCCGAGCGCAACGAGCGCATCGCCAACCTCACCGACGAGTCGGTCGACATCTTCTACTCGTGCCTGCTCTGCCAGAGCTTCGCGCCCAACCACGTCTGCGTGGTGAACCCCGAGCGCGTCGGCCTCTGCGGCGCCTACAATTGGCTGGACTGCAAGGCCTCCTTCGAGATCAACCCCACGGGCCCCAACCAGCCGGTGCCCAAGGGCATCGTCCTCGACCCCGTCAACGGCGAGTTCTCGGGCCCCAACGAGTACATCCATGCGCACTCCAACCAGACCGTCGACAAGGTGACCTTCTACTCGATCATGGAGTCGCCGATGACCTCGTGCGGCTGCTTCGAGTGCATCATGGTGCTCGTGCCCGAGGCCAACGGCTTCATGATCGTCAGCCGGGAAGACCCCAGCATGACGCCCTGCGGCATGACCTTCAGCACCCTGGCCGGCACGGCGGGGGGAGGTATGCAGACGCCGGGCATGATGGGCATGGGCAAGTACTACCTCACGAGCAAGAAGTTCATCCCCGCCGACGGCGGCATGAAGCGCGTCGTCTGGATGAGCTCCAACCTCAGGGAGAGCATGCGTCCCGCCCTCGAAGAAGTCTGCGTGCGCGAGGGCGACCCCGACCTGCTCGACAAGATCGTCGACGAAACAATGGCGACCACCGTGGAGGAGCTGCTCCCCCTCCTCGAAGCAAAGGGGCATCCCGCCCTGACCATGGACCCGCTCTTCTGAACCTGCAAACGCCTGGAGGGCGCAGATGACTGCAGTAGAGATCCCCGTCGAGAAATGGTCCGGGGCGGTACGCGAAGTCACGCTGGGCAGCAGTTACGGCGGCGGCACGCGCACTTCGACCGTGACTGTGGGCGGCGAGACGTCCCTGCCCTTCCTGGGGTTCGAAGGAGCGCTGCCGCACCGGCCGGCGCTCGCCGTCGAGGTCGTCGACATGAAGCCAGCTGACTGGTCGCCGGAGCTCGTCGCGACCTGGGGCGACGACCTGAGCGACCCGGCCAATTGGGCGGCGCGCGCCGTCGAGGAAGGGGCGGATCTCATCGCCCTCAAGCTGCGCAGCTGCCACCCGGACTTCGGCGACCGCAGCGCCACCGAGGCGCGCGCCACGGTCGACAGGGTCCTGGCCGCCGTTGGCGTGCCGCTCATCGTCTATGGCCCCGGCACCGCCGACAAGGACAATGAGGTCCTCGTGGCGGTCGCCGAAGCGACCAAAGGCGAGCAGCTCGCCCTCGGCCTCTGCGAGGAGAAGAACTACCGCACCATCGTGGCGGCGGCGCTCGGCAACGGACATCTGGTGATCGCCCAGACGCCGATCGACGTGAACCTGGCCAAGCAGCTCAACATCCTCATCAGCGACATGCGTCTGCCGCTCGAGCGCGTGCTCATGGACCCCAACACCGGCGCTCTGGGCTACGGCCTCGAATACACGTACTCGGTCATGGAGCGCCTGCGCCTGGCCGCGCTCATGGGCGACGCGATGACGCAGCAGCCGATGATCTGCACGATCGGCGAGGAGTCTTGGCGCCAGAAGGAGGGCCGTGCCGCCACGGACGTGCCCGAGGCGTGGGGCGAGCTCGCCGAGCGCGGCGTGGCCTGGGAGGTCACCACGGCGATGACCCTGCTGGAGTCCGGCGCCGATATCCTCGTGCTGCGCCATCCCGGCTCCGTGGGCGTGCTGCGCGAAGCCCTGGACGACCTGACGAAGGGAGCCTGAGCGATGGCCCTCACCGGACTCCAGATCTACAAGCTCCTCCCCAAGACCAACTGCAAGGAGTGCGGCTTCCCCACCTGCCTGGCCTTTGCCATGAAGCTGGCGCAGAAGGGCACCGAGCTCGACAAGTGCCCTTATGTGGACGACGAGGCCAAGACGGCGCTCGACGCCGCCTCGGCGCCGCCCATCAAGCTCGTCGCGATCGGCGCGGGCGAGCGCGCCTTCGAGATCGGCAACGAGATCGTGCTCTTCCGTCACGAGAAGACCTTCTACCACCAACCGGGCCTCGTGGTGCGCGTCAAGAGCGACGACCCACAGCTCGCCGAAGTCGCCGCGCGTGTGGCGAGCTACGAGGTGGAGCGCGTCGGCATGAAGCTCCGTCTCGACGGCCTCGCCGTGGAGCACGCCGGCGGGGACGCGGCGGCATACGCCGCAGCCGTGGCTGCGACCCGCGCGGCCGCTCCCGGCCTGCCGCTCGTCCTCATGAGCGGCGACGCGGCGGCCCTCGACGCGGCCCTCAGCGGCGGCGCAGCCGCCGACAGGCCGCTCGTGCATGCCGCAGCGGCCGCGAACTGGCAGGCGATGGCCGACGTGGCGAAAAAACATGGCTGCCCGTTGGCCATCCGCGCCGAAGCTGGCGACCTCGCGGGTCTCGTCGACCTCTCCGAGAACGTGCGCGGCGCCGGCATCGAGGACCTCGTGCTCGACCCCGGCACGGCCGGCCTCGCCGGCGACCTGGTCGCCTTCACGCAGCTACGCCGCCTGGCCCTGAAGAAGGGCGCCCGGGCACTCGGGTTCCCCCTCTTCGCCGATGCCGGCGCTCCCACCTGGCAGGCGGAGCTCGCCCGCGCCACACAGGCCATCGCCAAGTACGCAGGCGTCATCATCATCGACCACCTCGAACCCGCCGCGGTGTACGCGCTGCTCACGCTGCGCCAGAACGTCTACACCGACCCGCAGAAGCCCATCCAGGTGGAGCCGAAGCTCTACGAGGTCGGCTCCGCCGGCCCCGACAGCCCCGTGCTCATCACCACCAATTTCTCGCTGACCTACTTCTCGGTCTCGGGCGAGGTGGAAGGCGCCGGCGTGCCGGCCTGGCTGCTCGTCGCCGACAGCGACGGACAGTCGGTGCTCACCGCCTGGGCGGCCGGCAAGTTCGACGCCGAGAAGATCGCCAAGACGGTCAAGGACTCCGGCATCGAGAGCCGGATCGACCACAAGAAGCTGGTGCTCCCCGGGCACGTCGCCGGCCTCTCCGGCGAGGTCGAGGAGGAGCTGCCCGGCTGGCAGATCATGGTCGGCCCGCGCGACGCCGTGGACATCCCCAACTACCTCAAGAACGTGTGGGGCGCGTGACGCCGGGATGAGCGACGCGCCCGCCACCAAGGCCCGCACGGCGATGGCCTCGATCACCTTCACTCCGTCGGGAGAGACGATCGAGGTGCCGCTCGGCACGAGCCTGCTCGACGCCGTCATCCTCTGCGAGCTCGACGTGCCGGCGCCGTGCGCCGGGCAGGGCCGCTGCGGCCGCTGCCGGGTCCGCGTGAGGGCGGGTGACGTCGAGCGGCGCAGCAACGCCGGCCTCGTCAGCGCCGAGATCCTCGACGGCTGGGCGGTTGCCTGCCAGACCTACGTCACCGGCTCGATCGAGGTCGAGGTGCCCGAGCGGCGACGCGAGACGGTGCGGCCGCACGGCCACGCCATCGCGGAGCCCGAGTCCCTGCCGCTCACCTGCGACTGGCGGCAAGACCCGGCGGTGCGCACCTTCGAGCTCGACATCGAGCCGCCCTCGCTCGCCGACAACACCAGCGACTTCGACCGCCTGAGACGGGCTCTGGCCCAACAGCACGGCATCGAGGAGGTCCGCGCCGAGCTGCCGATGCTGCGCCGCCTCGGCAAGGACCTGCGCATGGCCAACTGGAAGGTCAGCGTCACGCTCGAGATGCGCGACTGGGTCTACGACGCCTACCTGCCGCCACGCCTCATCCGCATCTACCCCGGCGCCTTCAGGCACGCAAGCATGGGCGTCGCCGTCGACCTCGGCACGACCTCGGTGGTGGCCTATCTGCTCGACTTCGCCACGGGTCGGGTGGTCGACTCGGCGAGTGCCTATAACAAGCAGATCGCCTGCGGCGATGACGTCATCAGCCGCATCATCTACGCGAAGCGCAAGCGCGGGCTCGAGCGCCTGCAGCACCTCGCTGTGGAGACCATCAACGACCTGCTCGACGAACTGCAGAAGCGGAACGGCATCGAGCTCTACGAGATCCATGAGGTGACGGTGGCCGGCAACACCACGATGACGCACCTGCTGCTCGGCCTTGACCCACAGTACCTGCGCGCCGAGCCGTACATCCCCACGATCTCGGCGTCGCCCGTGCTGGAGGCCGGCGAGCTCGGTCTGCGCGCCAACATACTGGCGCACGTCCATGTCATGCCGTCGGTGGGCAGCTACGTGGGCGGCGACATCACGGCCGGCGTGATCTCGTCGGGGATGTTCGCCACCGACAAGCTGACCCTCTTCATCGACATCGGCACCAACGGCGAGATGGTGCTGGGCACCAAGGACTGGTTGCTCTCGTGCGCCTGCTCGGCCGGACCCGCCTTCGAGGGCGGCGGCGTGGGCGACGGCATGCGCGCCTCCCCGGGCGCCATCGAAGACGTCTTCATCGCCGACGACACGCTGGAGCCCACATTCCGCACCGTCGACGACGCGCCGGCCGTAGGGATCTGCGGCAGCGGCCTCATCGACCTCCTCGGCGAGCTCTTCGTGACCGGGCTCGTGGACAAGTCGGGACATCTCGACCGCAGCGCCCCCACCGACCGCGTCCGCGTGCATGACGGCGTACCGGAGTACGTCGTCTGCTGGGCGGGCGAGGGCGGCGCCGACCACGACATCGCCCTCACCGAGTCGGACATCACCGGCCTGATCCGCGCCAAGGCGGCGATCTACGCCGGGTTCGAGGTGCTGTGCCGCAGCGTCGGGGTCGACCTCGCCGACGTGGAGGAGATCCTCATCGGCGGCGCCTTCGGGCAGTACATCAACATCGAGAAGGCCATCCGCATCGGCCTGCTGCCCGACCAGCCCGTGGAGCGCTTCAAGTTCCTCGGCAACACCAGCGCCCAGGGCGCCTATGCGGCGCTTCTGTGCGTGAACATCCGCCACGACGTCCTCGACGTGGCCGCCAAGATGACCTACCTCGAACTGAGCGCCGACAACAGCTTCATGGACGAGTACACGTCGGCGCTCTTCCTGCCGCACACCGACCTGAGCGGCTTTCCCAGCGTCCTGGCGGCGCTCCAGAAGCGCGGCAACGGCTCGGACGCCCCGCGGGCGACCACATGATACGGAGGCCCACAGAATGACCACGACGATCGCCGTCGCCGGCAAGGGAGGCACCGGCAAGACCACGCTCGCCGGCCTGCTCATTCGCCGCCTGGCGGAGGGCCAGGCCGGCCCCATCCTGGCCATCGACGCGGACCCGGCCAGCAACCTCAACACGGTGCTCGACCTGCCGCTCGAGAGAACGGTCGGCGACGTCCGCGAGGAGACCAGCGAGAAGGCGCGCGCCAACCTCCTCGAGGCCGGGATCGCCAAGCGCGACCTTCTCGACTACGAGATCAACTCGAGCGTCGTCGAGGGCGTCGGCGTCGACCTCCTGGCCATGGGACGGCCCGAAGGGCCCGGCTGCTACTGCGCCGCCAACAACATGCTGCGCGCCATCATCGACAGCATCGCCGACAGCTACCCGTGGGTGGTCATCGATAACGAAGCGGGCCTGGAGCACCTCTCGCGGCGCACCACCCGGGACGTCGATATGCTGCTCATCGTCAGCGACGCGACGGTTCGGGGCATCACCACGGCGGGGCGCATCGCCGCTCTTCTGACGGAGCTCAACACCAAGGTCGGCAAGCACTACCTGATCGTCAACCGCGCCGCCGAGGGCCTCACGCCGGAGCTTCGCGAGGCCATCGACGCGCATGGCCTGGACCTCCTCGCCGTGCTCCCCGACGATCCGCTGGTCGCGGCGTTCGACGCCGCCGGCCGTCCGCTCCTCCAGCTTCCCGACGACAGCCTCCTGAAGGTCGCCATGGCTCCCGTCGTCGACACCGTGCTTGCCCAGACCCAGGGAAAGGAGGCCACCGGTGCTCATCATCGGTGAGAACATCCACATCATCGCGCCGCCGGTGAAGGCGGCCATCGAGGCCCGCGACGCGAAGGCGATCCAGGCCATGGCCCTGCGCCAGGTCGAGGCCGGCGCCGGCGTCCTCGACCTCAACATCGGCCCGCAGAAGAAGCTCGGTCACGAGGTGATGCCCTGGATCGTCGAGGCGGTGCAGGAGGTCACCGATACACCGCTCTCGCTCGACACCACCAACCTGGCGGCGATGGAGGCCGGGCTGCAGAAGTGCGCCCGCCCGGCGATGCTCAACTCCGCCTCCGCCGACCCCGCCCGTCTCGACAGCGTGATGCAGCTGGCGGCGAAGTACGGTGCGCGCGTGATCGCGCTCACCATGGGCGTGGACGGCATCCCGACCACGGCCGACGGCCGCGCCGGCATCGCCATGGAGGCGCTGCTGCCGGCCGCCGAGGCCGCCGGCGTGCCCATCGCCGACGTCTATCTCGATCCGCTGGTGCTCACCGTGACCTGCAACCAGGACGTCGCCCGCGAGTCGGTCGAGGCCATCCGCATGTTCAAGATGATGGCCGACCCGCCGCCGACCACCGTGGTCGGCCTCAGCAACATCAGCAACGGCTGCCCACCCGAGACGCGGCCGCTCATCAACCGCACGCTGCTCGTGATGCTCCTGGGAGCGGGGCTCGACAGCGCCATCGCCGACCCGTTCGACGCGGAACAGAACGAGTTCATCCGCATCGTGGAGCAGCGCGACGAGAGCACGCCGCTGGGCAAGCTCGTCGTGGCCCTGAACGACGCAAGCGCGGCCATGGAAGAGCTGGACCCGGGCCTCGTCGACGACGGCGACCCGCGGCAGGTGGAGCTGTACAAGACCTACCGCATGCTGCAGAACCAGGTGATCTACGCCGACTCGTACCTGCGCATCTGAGAGGCGCGAAGCGGCGTCAAGACAGCGAAGGACGCCGGGCCTTGCGGCCCGGCGCCCTTCGCCGTCTTCACACCGCTCCGCGCGCCTCAGATACGCAGGTACGAGTCGGCGTAGATCACCTCGTTGCAGAGCATCCGGTAGGTCTTGTAGAAGTCGACCTGCCCGGGGTCGTCCACGTCGACCGCCGAGGCGTCGA
>JADGPQ010000182.1 GCA_017882325.1 Thermoleophilia bacterium | reverse complement strand
GAGGATGCCGCCGGTCTTCATCAGCTTGACCACGAAGATGTCGCAGGCGCCAGCCAGCGCCGCCGCGAGCGCCTCGCGCGGACCGCGGATGCTCTCGTCCAGCGCGATCGGCGTGTCGACGCGCTCGCGCACGAAGCGAGCCGCCTCGAGGTCGTCCACACGCACCGGCTGCTCGACGAACTCGACGCCGTACGGCTCGAGCAGTTTGATGGCGCGGATCGCAGTCCTCGCGTCCCACCAGCCTTGATTGGCGTCGACGGTGATGCGCGCGTCCGGCCCGGCCGCCTCGCGGACGGCGGCGACGCGCTGCTCGTCGCGCTCCGGCGTGTCGCCGACCTTGATCTTGAAGACGACCACCGACTCGGCGCGCAGGACGCGCGTCTTGCGCGCCAACGCCTCCGGCGTGTCCCACCCGAAGGCGACGACTTCCGTCAGCCCGTCGCGCGAGCGGCCGCCGATCAGGTCGCAGAGCGGCCGCCCGAGCGCCTTGCCTTGGAGGTCCCACAGCGCCATCTCCACACCGGCGCGCGCCGCCTGGTTGCCGACGGTGAACAGCTCGCGCTCCCAGACGCGGCGGATCGCCTCGAGCTGGAAGGGGTCGCGCCCGATCACCGACGGGCCGAGATACTCGCCGATCACGTCCTGGACCGTCCACAGCGTCTCGCCCGTGAACTCGTACGCCGGGCACGCCTCGCCGACACCGACCAAGCCCTCGTCGGTCTCGACGCGCACGAGATCGCAGGGGCCCGCCGACAGCGCCGACGAGGCGATGACGAACGGCTCCGCGTAACGGAGCTCAAGCGTCTCGACGCGCACGGCGGTGATCTTCAAGGGCCACACCTGACGGATCGCTGGGGACGGACCCAGTCTATGCCATCTCGACGAGCGCCCGGAAGCCGCGCCGGCGTCGCCGGGCGCGTCTCTGACGGCCCGCGTCTGGCTTGCCGCCGGTCGGGGAATGCCCCATAATACGGAGTCCCCGAAGGGGGACCGCGTGGGGCATTAGCTCAGCTGGGAGAGCGCCTGGATCGCACCCAGGAGGTCAGCGGTTCGATTCCGCTATGCTCCACCACTCTTCGCTTCCCGCGGCCGCGTCTCGGCGTGTGCTGCACAGCCGCGTCTCAATCCTCCGTCCCGTCGTCGATGCCCACATCGGTGAGCCGGACCATCGGCGCGTCGGGGTCGAGCCGCACCAGCAGGGAGCCGCACTGCGGGCACACCGGCTGAGGCGCGTCCGTGCTGAACTCATCGCTGCAGCTGAGGCAGGTCGCCGCCACCGATTGGTGATCGAAGTGCAAGGTGGCGCCCCGAAAGAACTCGTCGTCGCCGGCCAGCATCTCGAAGTACATGTTGATGGAGTCCTGGCTGAAGTCGGCGGCCGGCGTCATGGTGAGATAAAGGTCGGTGACTCGCAGCGCTCCATTGGCCTGCGCGGCTTCGCGCGCGCGGTCGATGATCCCTTGCGTGATACCCAGCTCGTGCACGTCTCGGCCTCCGTCTCGCGTTTCACCGGCGATTTGCGGCCGGCCTCCTGGTTCTACCACGCCGGCCGTATAATCGAGCGCAGGTCAGGCACCTGGAGCGGGCCGAGCGGCCGCGGATCGGAGGCTTTCTGAGATGGCAGGCGAGATCGAGTTCACCACCAACTATAGCGACCTGAGCACCGACAACGGCTTCCAGTTCGAGTTCCGCTGCGAGCGCTGCGGCAACGGGTTCCGCACCGAGTTCGACACGTGGAGCATGAGCACCGCCACCAACGTGCTGGACGGCGCGAGCAGCTTCCTCGGCGGCATCTTCAGCCAGGGCGCCGACGCCGCCCAACAGGTGAAGTCGGCCGCCTGGGAAAAGGCCAGCGACAAAGCCTTCCGGAAGGCCTCCGAGGACGTCCGCCCCAAGTTCGTGCAGTGCCCGCGCTGTAGCGCCTGGATGTGCCGGGAGAAGTGCTGGAACGAGAAGAAGGGCCTCTGCAAGCAGTGCGCTCCCGACCTCGGCGTCGAGATGGCGGCGGCGCAGGCCGACAAGTCGGTGGACGAGGTGTGGGCGCACGCCAAGATGAGTGACGAGGACAAACGCCTCAGCGAGCAGGACTGGCGCGAAGGCATCGTAGCCTCGTGCCCCAAGTGCGGCGCGCCACAAGAGTCGAACGCCAGATTCTGCCCTCAGTGCGGCAACGATCTCAAGGCCGCCAAGCACTGTACGCAGTGCGGGGCCAAGCTCCAGCCGGGGGCGAAGTTCTGCGCCGAGTGTGGCGCGAAGTCCGGCTGAATCAGCGGCCACCGCGGCAGCCGGGGCCGGCGGACGGGAGCGGCTGTCGAGCCGGCGGCAGGTCCGGCGTGAGGGAAGATCAGGAAGTGCCCGCTCCTTGCCTTGCCTCGAACGACCATGAGGTCCCACTGGCAGGCCGGCAAGTCATCGCTCTCGCTACCTGCCGGTACCATCATGGCCGCGAAACTCGGCTACCTGGGCCATCTTTCACACGATTCGCGAACTGGCTTGATGTGCTCTCTGCGATAAGCGTTGTCTGAGAAGTTGTGCGTCGCCGTTGCTTCTGAGAGAATCAGCGGGAGCGTTATGGGCTGCGGCCGCCCCACAGGGGCCGCGCGGCCGATCACCGATCCGCCCATGTCGTCAACGGCGCTCAGTGCTGTGACGGGGCCACAAGGAGGGAAAGCGGATGAAGGTCCTTATCGTCGGCGCCGGCATGCAGGGTCAGGTCATCACCTGGAACCTCGGCCGCAATCCGGCCGTCACCGAGATCGTCGTGGCCGACTACGACGAGAAGCGCGCGCAGTTCGTCGTGGGCCAGGTCGGCAACGGCAAGGCCAGGGCCACGTTCATCAATGCGTCCGACAGCGACGGCGTGGCCAAGGCCGGCGAAGGCTGCAAGCTCGTCGTCAATGCCGTGATCCCGCAGTTCAACAAGTCGATCATGCATGCCTGCCTCAAGTGCGGCGCCGCCTATCAGGACATGGCCCAGGGCCAGACGCAGACCCAGACCATCGACGAGGCCTACCTTGACCAGATGACCCTCGCGTCCGAGTTCGCCAAGCAGGGCCTCCTCGCGCTGCTCAGCACCGGGATGGACCCGGGCGTCACCAATACCTTCGCCGCCAACGGCTACGAGGACCTCGAGAAGTGCTTCGAGATCCGCATCAAGGACTACGCTCTCTTCGACAGCCCTGTGCCCCTGCAGGTCTGGTCGCAGGAGACCTTCTACACCGACTGCGCGCAGCCGCCGCTGCTCTACGAGAACGGCGAGTTCAGGCGCGTCGAGATCTTCGGGCGCCGCGAGCACTACGAGTTCCCGGAGCCCTTCGGACTCGGCGCCGTGATCTGCCACGACCACGAAGAGGTCAGCACCCTGCCCCGCCTGCTGCCCAAGAAGCACGGCGAAAAGGGCCTGCGCTACGTGGACTTCAAGATGGGCGGCCCTGAGGACGGCATCGACGCCGACCTCGCCTTCGTAGGCTCGGGCATGGCCAGCAAGGAGCCCGTGACGCTCAAGGACGGCAGCAAGGTGCGGCCCATCGACGTGTTCGTCGCAACCTTGCCGCCGAACCCGCCGGCCAAGGAGCTCGCCAGGCTCGCCCTGGCCGGCGAGATCACCGACTACGGCGTCGTCACTGTCGACTGCATCGGCGAGATCGGCGGCAAGCCCGCCACCGTCGGCTACAACATCTTCCCGCCCGACATCAAATGGGTGAACGGCCAGATCCCCGGTGCCACGTGCGTGAGCTACGGCACCAGCACGCCGTCCAGCATCTACGCCGAGTTCATCATCGAGGACAAGATCACCGACAAGGGCATGATCTGCCCCGAGGAGCTCCCGCGCACCGTGCGCGACGCGTTCATCGCCGAGTGCGGCGTGCGCAACATGCCCATCACGCGCAAGGACGTCGTCGCGGCCAACTGATGCCGGGCCGAGCGAAGCCCGGCCGGTAGAGCGCCTGAGACGCTTCCGCCGCTCGAAGCGCGAAGGGCCGGGGCGGCGACAGCTACCCCGGCCCTCCTTCTCGTGCCACGCGCTTCAGCACGACGCCGGCCTTCAGCGCATCCCGAAGGGCGTGTTACCTGTGCGCCGCCCAGCGCTCACATCCCCTCGTCTTCAAGGTGGATGTGCGCCACGGCGCTCACCGCGTCAGGCTTGCTGGCGCGCAGCCAGAACAGCACCACGACGCCGACGACCAGCCACGCGGTCATCACGTATGGCGCGTACTTGTAGGGCGACGTCAGCGCCGAGATGAACGACAGCCCCGGGATACCGGTGATGCCGGCGACGCTGAAGAAACCGGGGATCAGCAGCAGAGCGCCGATGATCGGGGCCACGATGTGGGAGACCCAGTGGCGCTCCTCCTTACGATGGCGCGAGAAGTAGCCGATGCAGGCGATGTTGGTGACGATGTACACCGGCACGACGATGACGACGAGCGCGGTCCCGATGATGCCGAAGGCCACCTGCGGCGTGTACTTGAACCCCAGGGCGAGCCCGACGACGAGACCGAGGATGAGCTCGACGAGGATGCCGACTCTGGGCGACTTGAAGCGCGGGTGCAGATCGGCGAACGCCCGCGGGAAGACGCCGATGCGCCCCAAGGCGTACGCGGTGCGCGTGAACACGTTCGCGCCGGAGTTCGCGTTGGCGAGCGTCGAGTTGATGATGGCAAAGAGGACGAGCGCCCAGAAGACCATCGACACGGTCTTCGCCAGGCCGTCCCAGGGTACACCGTTGGCGGAAGCGGCAAAGCCGGAGAACTTGTCCGGCCCGTAGGCCACCGTCGCCGCGTAGGTGGTGAAGATATACAGGGCGCCGATCAGGATCACCGAAAGTATGACCGCCCGCGGGACGTTGCGCCTGGGTTCCCGGGTCTCTTCAGCGAGCGGTGCGGCGGCCTCGAAACCGGAGAAGGCGAGCAGCGCGCCGACCGCGCCCGCGATCACCCCGGTCACACCCTTGTAGCCTTCCGCGTTCGCGTAGTGGGTGGTAAAGACGGCCAGCGTGTTGTGATTGCCGGCCTTGACCACGAGGACGATCGCCAGCGCGAGGAACACGATGATCTCGACGAAGCCGAGCACGACGCCGGTCCTCGTCGAAGTCTTCACGCCGCGGTAAACGAGGAAGCAGATGAGCAACATGCCGGCCACCATGAACACCCACCAGAGGCTCGTGGGGAAGGACGACTGCTCGGAGTTCCACTCGCCGGCGATGGTGTATCCGAGCTGCAGCATCACGAGCGGAACGATGAGGACCTCGACCGCCGCGTAGGCCCAGCCGATGAGGAAGCCGACCCACGGGGCCAAGCCGACGGCGTTGTAGGTAGCAACGGAACCGGCCGCCGGGATGTGCTTGGCCAGCTGGCCGATGCTCCAGGCGGTGAAGATCATGCCCACGAAAGCGATGCTGACGGAGAGCGGCAGCGCGCCTGCGGCGAAGGCCGCGCCGAGCGGGATCGAAGCGGCGATGGCGGCGCCGGGGGCCATCGACGTGATGGATTGGAACAGCACGTCCATCAGCCCGACGGCGTTTCGTTCCAGGTGGGCGACGGGAGTCGGTTGGGCCACGGAAGCACCTTTCGTTCGAGATCGCCAGGTCCGGCTACGGCGCCGTCAAGTGAGGGTGCCGAGGCAAAAGATGCGCAACTATACGACTTTGCGAGCGTTCCTGCCAGAGCTCGATCCCGCGCGCCGGCGCCACACGGTCTGCGAGAGACGCCGGTGCGGCCGGTGCGGCCTACTCCTCCACGCCGCAGAAGCAGAGTGCCGTGAGGACGAGTGCCTCGGCGGCGGCGTGCAGCTGGTCGATCGGGACGTACGCGTCGGGCACACGCGCAACGCGCACTTCGCCCGGGCCGAACAGCACGGTCGGGATGCCGCCGACATTGACCAAGAGGCGCATGTCGGCTCCATAGGTCACTCCTTCAACCA
>JADGPQ010000181.1 GCA_017882325.1 Thermoleophilia bacterium | reverse complement strand
CTCGCGCCCCGACAGTCGCACCCGTACGCGCACGGCGACCCCTTCGGGGACCTGCTCGTTGGCGATGTCGATCTCCACACGCGAAGCCTAGCGACGCCGCTGCTAGGTAGCAAGACCGGGCCCCGCGAGGGCCGCCGCGTCACTGCGCGGTCGCCAGCGTGACCGTCGCCGGGGCGGCCTCCCGGGACCTTTCGGGCGACAGGGCTTCGTCACGCGCCGTCGCCAGGAGGTCCGGGAGGCGGCGAATAGTGGGGAACGACGAGGCTCCGGCGGTCAGCGTCTGCCGGCGCCCGGCGATCAGATTGGAGCCGACGTCGCGGGCGACCTCAGCGGCGAGCCCGCGGGCCTCGGCCAGAGTGCGGCCGGCCAGAACGAGCACGAACGAGTCGGCGCGCACGCGAAAGGCTCGGTCGTCAGCGGCCAGGCGGCGCTCGATGCGCCGTGCGACGCCTCGCACGAGCTGCTCGCTGCGCTCCGGTCCGAGGAAGTCGCGGCAGTCCTGGAAGTGCTCCAAGCGGAGGCATACGACGCTCAGCGGCCGATGCTCGGCGAGCGCCGCGTCCATGCCTGCTTCCAGCAGCTCTTCGAGGCGCTCGCCGGTGTAGAAGCCGCTGGTCTCGTCGACTCGGGCCGGCCGCCGGCGGCGGGCCGGCGCTCTTTTCAGGCGCGTCGCAGCGACCCAGCCGCCGGCCGCGAGCACGGTGACCTTGGCGACCCCGCCGGCGCGGCTGCCGCCGAGCGACGGATCGGCGATAGCGAGGACGATGAGCAGCAGAAGAGTGGGGGCCAGCAGAAACGGCCACTCCCTGCGCGGCGCACCGGCCAGCTGGCCCATGGCGAGCACCGGCACGGCGCCCAGCAGCCAGCTTTCGGCGCCGCCGGAAAACACGAGAGTGCAGGCGAGCAGCAACCAGTCGAGGACGACGAACGTGTGCGCCAGTTCCTCGTGACGCGTGCGCGCCACCTGCACAGAGCATGCGCCGAGCGCCACGCCCATCAGCGCGGGCACTGCGGCCTCCCAGTGGCCGAGCGCCACAGCGGCGATCGCGAGAAGAGCGAAGAAGAGGGTGCGGAAGCGGCCTCGCAGAAGTGCCGGGCTGCGGCGTCTGCGAGACGGACGACTCACCGCGGCGCCGTCCGGGTCATGCCTGGCGGATGAGGTACGCGCTGCATGCCGCGAGTATTCTCGCCCATTTCCGCAAATCCTTCAAGGTCGACTTAAGGGTTCGGGTTGAGGACTCGCTGGCACGGCCGGCGGCGTAAGCTATAATCGGTGTTCCGTGGAACGGACTCTCTTTTTCTCTGGGAACCAAGCCATCGCCCACGGCGCCGTGCGCGCTGGGGCCGCTTTCGCGTGCGGCTACCCGGGCACGCCGTCCACCGAGATCCTCGAGACGGCCGCCCGCCTCGAGGGCATCCACGCCCAGTGGTGCGTCAACGAGAAGGTCGCCCTCGAGACCGCCGTCGGGGCTTCGCTCGCCGGCCGCCGCACCATAGTGACCATGAAACATGTGGGTCTCAACGTGGCGGCCGATCCGTTCATGACCCTCTCGCTCACCGGCATCAACGGGGGGCTGGTCATCGTGAGCGCCGACGACCCCGGCATGCACTCCTCACAGAACGAGCAGGACAACCGTGCCTACGCCAAGTTCGCCAAAGTGCCCATGCTCGAGCCGTCCGACAGCCAGGAGGCCTACGACTTCGTCGCCGAGGCCTTTGCCCTGTCAGAGGAGTTCGATACGCCGGTGCTGCTGCGCTCCACGACGCGGCTCTCGCACGGTCGCGGGCAGGTCATCCGGCGCGTGCCGGTCGTGCTCGAGCCGCGTGACTACGCGCGCGACATAAGCAAGTACGTGATGGTGCCGCAAAACGCGCGCCTGCGTAACCGGCTCGTGCTCGAGCGTCTCCAGAAGCTCCGCGCTCGGGCCGAGGAGTCGCCGCTCAACATCCTCGAGGCCGGCACCGCCGACGTCGGCATCATCGCCTCGGGCGTCGCCTACACTTACGCGCGCGAGGCCTTTCCCAAGGCGTGGTTCCTCAAGCTGGGCATGTCGCACCCGCTGCCCTATCGCAAGGTCGCGCGGCTGTTTCAGCAGGTGTCGCGCGTGGCCGTGGTCGAGGAGCTCGACCCGTTCATTGAGGAGCAGGTCCGCGCGCTCGGCCTTCCGGTGGTGGGCAAAGAGGCGATCCCCGCCGACGGCGAGCTCGACCAGGACATCGTCTTTCGCGCCCTCGAGCCGTTTCTCTCGCGCCGGCCGCCACGGCGCCGCCGCCCGGTCTTTCCGCCGGCGCCGTGCCTCGCCGATCCCCCGCAGCCCGCCGCCGGTCTGCCGGTGCGCCCGCCCGTGCTCTGCCCGGGCTGTTCGCACCGCGCGGTCTTCGCCGCCGTGCGGCGTCACAAGCTCGCTCCCATGGGCGACATCGGCTGCTACACGCTGGGCGCGCTGCCACCCCTTCTCGCGCTCGACAGTTGCCTCTGCATGGGCGCCAGCATCGGCATGATGGCCGGCTTCAACAAAGCCTTGGGACGCAAGGGCGCCGCCGCCGTGATCGGCGACTCCACGTTCTTCCACTCAGGCATCACGCCTCTCGTCGACGCCTACTACAACGAGGCGGACGGGCTGGTGATCGTGTTGGACAACCGCACCACCGCCATGACCGGGCATCAGGGCCACCCGGGCACGGGTCTGCGGGCGGACCGCAGCCAGGGTCCGGCGGTCGACATCCAGAAGCTGTGCGAGGGCATCGGCGTGCGCTGCAACACCGTCGACGCCAACGACTACAGCGTCCTCGACGCGGCCATCAAGACCGAGTCGGACGCGCCTGGGCTGGGCGTCGTCATCGCTCTCGCGCCGTGCGTGCTCATGGTGCGCGAGAAGGCCGGCGAGATCGTCGTCGACGACGAGCGCTGTAACCTCTGCGGCCTGTGCCTCGACGTCGGCTGCCCGGCGCTGGCCCGCGGCGAGGACTCCGTGGCCTTCTCCGACGTCTGCACCGGCTGCGGCCTCTGCATCGAGGTCTGCCGGCGGGGCGCCCTGAGCTACGCCGGCGCCTGCGGCGCCGACTCCGAAGGCGAGGGCGCCCGATGAACGGCACCACCACCGTCTCCCTCGTGGGCGTCGGCGGCCAAGGCATCCTGCTGGCGGCGGCGGTCCTCGCGGAGACGGCCTCCGCCGAGGGCCTGGACGTCAAGGCCAGCGAGGTCAAAGGGATGTCGCAGCGCGGGGGCAGCGTACTGAGCACCGTCCGCTTCGGCGAGCATGTGTGGTCGCCCGTCGCGCGCCACGCGGACGTGGTCATCGCCATCGAGCTGCTGGAAGGCCACCGTGCCCTCGGTCTCCTGGCACATCAGGGCACGCTGGTCTGCGCCGTCACCACACGCATCGTGCCCGGCAGCGTGCTGCGTCGAGAGGATGAGTACCCCGACGACTTGCCCGCCGCGGCCGCCGCCCGCGGCGTGAAGCTCATCGCCGTCGACGCCGAGGCGCTGGCCCGCGAGGCCGGCACTCTGCGCGCGGTCAACGTCGCGCTGCTCGGCGCGGCGAGCGTGGTGCTGCCGTTCGCCGCCGCGTCGTGGCAGCGCGGCCTGGCGGCAGCCCTGCCGAGCAAGATCCTGGAAGTCAACGAGCGGGCATTCGCCCTCGGGCGCGACGCCGTCAGCAGCGAGGAGGTCGGGCCGTGAAGGTAACGCAGCTCACCGTGTTTCTCGAGAATCGCAGCGGACGCCTCGCGGAGGTCGCGGACCTGCTCGGCACGGCGGGCATCAACATCCGCGGGTTCTCCACGACGGAGGCCGCCGAGTACGGCATCGTGAGGCTCATCGTCACCGAGCCAGACACAGCCCGGACGCTGCTTCACGACGCCGGCTTCACGACGCACTTCTCGCAGGTCATCTGCGTGAGGGTCCCCGACGAGCCGGGCGGCCTCGCCCGCGTCCTCGACCAGGTTGCCGAAGCCGGCGCGTCCATCGACTACATGTACAGCATCTCGTTCCAGAACATCTGTTTCGCGGTGCGCGACATCGACCGCGCCATCGAGCTGCTGGCGGACAAGGTGACGCTGCTCACCGACGCGGAGGTGCGAGCCTTGTGACCGCGCCTTCCCCCGAGCGCCTGGCGGCAGACAACGTCGGCGGCCTCATGTGGGAGCCCGCTGCCGAGTCGCTGCCGACCCCCCAGCTCGGCGAGCTGCAGATCGAGCGGCTGCGCGCGATGCTCGAGAACGCCTACGCGCACGTGCCCTTCTACCGCAAGAAGCTCGACGGAGCAGGCCTGAAGCCGGGCGACGTGGGCTGCCACGGCGACCTCGCCGAGCTGCCCTTCACCACTAAGATCGATCTGCGCGACCACTACCCGTTCGGCATGTTCGCGCGACCCCGCGATCAGATCGTGCGCGTCCACGCTTCCTCCGGTACCACGGGCAACCCCACGACCGTGGGCTACACGCGCGCCGACATCGACACCTGGGGCGACCTCATCGCGCGCACGCTGGCCGCCGGCGGCGTCAGACCCGGCGACCTGCTGCAGAACGCCTACGGCTACGGGCTCTTCACCGGCGGCCTCGGCCTGCACTTCGGCGCCGAGCGCCTGGGCTGCACCGTGGTGCCCATCTCGGGCGGCAACACCGAGCGCCAGCTCAAGATCATGCGCGACTTCGGCGCGACGGCGCTAGCCTGCACGCCGTCCTACGCGATGTATCTGGGCGACGCCGCCCGCGACCGCGGGCTGCGGCCCGAAGACCTGCCGATCCGCGTCGGCTTCCACGGCGCCGAGCCCTGGACCAACGAGCTGCGCCTGCAGATCGAGGCGGGCCTCGGCATCGACGCTCTCGACATCTACGGGCTCTCCGAGATGGGCGGCCCCGGGGTCGCCTTCGAGTGCCTCTGCAAGGCAGGCATGCACGTGAGCGAAGATCACTACATGGCCGAGATCATCGATCCGGAGACGCTGCGCCCGCTGCCCGAAGGAGAGGTCGGCGAGCTGGTGTTCACCACGCTGTCGCGCGAGGCGCAGCCGCTGATCCGCTACCGCACCCGTGACCTCTGCAGCCTCACCTCCGAGCCGTGCGAGTGCGGCCGTACTTCCGCCCGCATGAGCAAGCCGATCGGACGCAGCGACGACATGCTGATCATTCGCGGCGTCAACGTGTTCCCCAGCCAGATCGAAGAGGTGCTGATGAGCATCCCCGAGATCGAGCCGCACTACCAGATCGTCGTGGACCGCAAGGGCTACCTCGATGTCATCGAGGTGTGGGTAGAGGTCGGGGAGGACATCTTCGCGGAGACCATGGGCGACCTGGAGCGCTTCCAGCGCAGGGTGCAGGCACAGATCTACAACGTGCTCAACATCCAGGTCGCGGTGAAGCTCAAGGAGCCCAAGACGATCCAGCGCTCGGAGGGCAAGGCGGTGCGCGTCATCGACCGGCGCAAGGCGCTCTGACCGGGCCGGAGGCGTGAGCGGCGGCTCGCTCACGCCGCTATAATCGCGGAGTGACTGCCCCCGCTTCAGCCCTCCCTCCACTCCGCGGCCTTCGCATCGACCTGTCCGCGCGCACGGCGCAGGACGAGCATCTGTCCGGCGACGTGGCGCGCGCTTTTCTCGGTGGACGCGGCCTGGGCGTGTATCTTGCGCTGCGCGAGCGGCTGTACACGGTCGAGCCGCTCGCCGCCGAGAACCTGCTGGTCTTCGCGCCGGGCCCCCTCACGGGCACCGGCGCTCCGGCGAGCGGCCGTTACAGTGTCACCAGCCGCTCGCCGCTCACGGGCACCGTGTTCGACGGCAACTCGGGCGGCAACTGGGGCAATGCCTTCCGCCGCATCGGCTGGGACTACCTGGTCGTTGTCGGCGCCTTGCGCCACCCCGGCTACGTGTCGATCGGCGCCGACGGCGTGGAATGGCACGATGCCGCCGACCTGTGGGGCCTCGAC
>JADGPQ010000180.1 GCA_017882325.1 Thermoleophilia bacterium | reverse complement strand
AGGCGGGCCGCTGCCTCCAGTCCACAGATTGTGCCCGCCCTCAAACGAGTATACCCCCCGAGGGTATGGACGCGCGTGTCGCCCCGCCTCGCACCGCTTCCTCACGCCCGATATTATTGCCGGCGGCACGCGGCAGGCAGGAGGACCGCACGATAGCCACCGGGTCAGGCTGGTCGAGCCGGGCAAGCTCGAGCGCACCGCGGGCAAGGCCAAACGGGTGATTGACAACCGGCCCAGCTGAGGCGGGGACGCTGGCGCGTTGCGACTCGGGACTTGGGTGCGTACGGAGAACGACCGGCGATACGAGCCCCCGCATCGTACCGCCGGCCACTTGCGAAACCGTCTTCGAGAATCCTCTCCTCAAACCATCTCGGTCTCCTGCCACATCTATCGGGAGGCGACCGAGCGGGCGGGATAGAACAGTCGTCTAGATAGTGACGCGGAGCAACTCGAGGTAGCTGGTGCTCCCTTCGAGCACCTTGAGCACGCCGTCGTCGCGCAGCGAGCCGACGCCCTTGGCGCGGGCGGCGCGCTGGATCTCGAGGACGGTGCCGCCTGTGGCGATCAGGTCGCGCAGGTCGTCGTCGACCGTCAGAACTTCGTACAGACCGATGCGTCCGCGATAGCCGGTGCCGAAGCACTTCGTGCAGCCCACGGGGTTGAACACGCGGATGCGCTTTCTCGGCGCCACTCCCAGGCCGAGCTCCTCCCAGCGCACGTCGCTGATGGTCTCGGCCTGGCGACAATGCGGGCAGAGGCGCCGCACGAGCCGCTGCGCGACGAAGCAGCGCCAGGCCGCGGCCACCAGGTAGCGGGGCACCCCCATCTCGACGAGACGGTTGACCGCCGCCGAGGCGTCGTTGGTGTGTAGCGTACTGAACACCTGGTGGCCGGTGACGGCGGAGTCGGCCGCCATCTTGGCCGTCTCGAGGTCGCGGATCTCGCCGACCATGATCACGTCCGGGTCGGCGCGGACGAGCGAGCGCAGCGCCTGCGCGAACGTGAGGCCGATGGTGGGCTTGACCTCGGTCTGGATGATGCCGCCGATCTTGCGCTCGATGGGGTCCTCGACGGTGTAGACCTTGCGTTCGGGGGTCTTGATGAGCTCGAGCGTCGTGTACAGGGTCGTGGACTTCCCCGAGCCCGTCGGCCCGACGATGATGATGCCGCCCTCCGGGGCCTTGAGCGCGGTCTCGAAGCGCGCCAGGTTCTCGCCGACCAGCCCCAGCGAGGCGAGCGTGGGGGGCAGCGGCGACACCTCGAGGATGCGAATCGCGATGTTCTCGCCGTAGAGGCTGGGGATCGACGAGAGGCGCAGGTCGACGGCCTCGCCGCTGGAGAGCTCGAACGTGGTGCGCCCGTCTTGCGGCAGGCGCCGTTCGGCGATGTTGAGGTTGCCCATGATCTTGAGGCGGCTGAGGATGCCGGCCTGCAACTCCTTGGGGAACTCACGCAGGTCGTGCAGCACGCCGTCGATGCGGCAGCGCACGTGGAGGGAATCCTCGCGCGGCTCCAGGTGGATGTCGGAGGCGTCCATGCTGGCCGCGTCGGCGAGCAGACTGTCGACGATCTCGACGATGCTCGCGTCGATCTCCGCGAGGGCGGCGGCGGGCTCGTCGCCGTCGCCGCCACCCTCGCGGGCGTCCTTGAGCTTGCCCCGCGAGCTGAAGTAGATGGAGACCGCGTCGTCGAAGCCGGACTCGGTGCAGATGACCGGGACGATGCGCTTCTTCGTGCGCATGCCGACCTCGTCGACGGTGATCACATCGAGGGGATTGGTCATGGCCAGGATGAGGCTGCCGTGGTCGTCGAGGCTGAGCGGCATGAGGCGGCGACGGATGATGAAATCGCGCGGCAGCAGACCGATGGCGCTGGCCTGCGGCGCCGTGCGGGCGAGATCGACCACGCCGATGCGCATCTGACCGGCGACCGCCGTGATGATGTCGTGCTCGGTCACGAGTCCCTCGTTGACCAGCACCTCGCCGAGGCGGCCTCCGTCGCTGTGCTGGCGTTTGAGGGCGCCGTCGAGATGCGCCTGCGTCACGAGGCCGCTGGCCACCAGGAGCGCCCCCAACTTAAGACGCCCGGCGGAGCGCTGCTTGCGTCCACTGACCAGGTTATCGACCTTGGCGCCGAGCTCGTCGGGGGAGAACGGCTTGCTGACGAACTCCGAGGCGCCCAGCCGATGCGCCCTCTCGAACGTGGCGAAATCGCTGTTCGAGCTGAGCACGATGACCGGGACACCGGACAGCTGGGCATCGGTGCTCACGATGCGCAGGAGCTCGAAGCCGTCGAAGGTGGTGAGGTCGAGATCGAGGACGATGGCAGCCGGCGGCCGTTCGCGCAGGACTTTGAGCGTCCCCGGGTCGCCGAGGTTGACCGCGACGGTGTACGAACCGGAGAAGTGGCGCGCGAGCTGGTCGCGCAGATCGGTGTCGTCGTCGATGATCGCCAGAGCGTTCTTGGCAGGGCTTGGCACAGTGACCTCCCGCGTGGTCGCACGCCTAGTGTAGCGCATGGGCGCGTCGCGGCGAGGTGGACGTTGACACACGCTGATGGACGGTGCGCGGGGAGAGAGAAAAGTGCCGGGCCGGCGGGGGCCTTCAAGCGGATGCGGGCTGTCCGCGTATCTAACGAAGGAGACCGGCCCGGCTGAGAGAGAGGATGAGATGCCGGGCCGAAGCCCGGTGAGTAGTCCTTTCCGGTCTCCCCACGGGTATCGGCAGGGCGGGGGCATGGTTGAGCCGCCGATGGGCGAAAGCGTTGCCTGCGGCCGGAACGCTTTCTCTTCCCGGTCGTCGCCGCGGTCGCCCGCCCGCCCTGTTGCTATAATCCTGCGACTGTCGGCAAGGAGCAGGGATGTTCAGCAAAGTCCTCATCGCCAACCGCGGCGAGATCGCGATCCGTGTCATCCGCGCCTGCAAGGAGCTGGGGGTCGGGACCGTCGCTGTGTACTCCGAGGCTGACATCGAGTGCCTGCACGTGCGCTTTGCCGACGAGGCAGTCTGCATCGGCCCGCCGCAAGCGGCGCAGAGCTACCTCGTGATGCCGGCGCTCATCCAGGCTGCCCTGCAGACGGGCGCCGAGGCCGTCCACCCGGGCTACGGCTTCCTCGCCGAGCGCGCCGAGTTCAGCGCTCTCTGTCGCGAGCAGGGCGTCAAGTTCATCGGCCCGAGCCCGGAGTCGATCGACCTCATGGGGGACAAGGCGGCGGCGCGCACCACGATGACCGCCGCCGGCGTGCCCGTGACGCCAGGCTCAGAGGGCATCATCGAGGACGCCGCCGCGGCCGAGGCGGTCGTGAGGCGCATCGGTTTGCCGGTCATGGTCAAAGCATCGGCCGGGGGTGGCGGCAAAGGCATCCGCATCGTCAAGCATGCCGCGGAGCTGGCTGGTGCGGTGCGTCAGGCTCAGGGCGAGGCAGAGGCGGCGTTCGGCAACGGCGCCGTCTACGTGGAGAAGTACATCGGCTCGCCGCGGCACATCGAGATCCAAGTGCTCGCCGACGGCAAAGGGCACAGCATCCATCTCGGCGAGCGCGACTGCAGTATCCAGCGGCGCCATCAGAAGCTCATCGAGGAGGCGCCCTCGCCGGCCGTCACGCCGGAGCTTCGGCGGCAGATGGGCGAAGCCGCCGTGGCCGCCGCCGTGGCGGCGCACTACGAGGGCGCGGGCACCGTCGAGTTCCTGCTCGACGGCGACGGCAGCTTCTACTTCATGGAGATGAACACGCGCGTGCAGGTCGAGCACTGCGTCAGCGAGGTGGTGACCGGCATCGACATCGTGAAGACCGGCATCCGCATCGCCGCCGGCGAAGGGCTGCCCATCACGCAGGACGAGGTCCGCGTGCAAGGCCACGCCATCGAGTTCCGCATCAACGCCGAGGACCCGGAGGCGGGCTTCCTGCCTTCACCGGGCGTCGTCACGCAATGGGTGCCGCCGGGCGGGCCGTGGGTGCGCTTCGACAGCCACGTGTACCAGGGGTACCTGGTGCCGCCGTTCTACGACAGCCTGCTGGGCAAGCTCATCGTCTGGGGGCGCGACCGCGAGGAGTGCCTCGCGCGCTCACGCTGGGCGCTGGAGCAGTTCCTGGTCGACGGGGTCAAGACGGTGATCCCGTTCCACCGTATCGTTCTCGAGCACCCGCTGTTCATCGCCGGCGAGGTGAACACGCACTTCATCGAGGACCATCTGGGCTGAACCCGGGTCCGGGCGCCCGGCGACTCTCTCTTCAGGGGGAGTTCAGGGGGAGCTGCCAACCAGCCAACCCACGAGCAGCGCCGCGCCGACGATGCCACCCGCGATCATCGCCTCCGTCATCCCCCGCGGTGCGAACACGAGGGCCTCGAGCGCCACTACTGCGACGACACCGAGCAGGCCCCAGTAACGGTCCAGTATGTCGACCAGGAGTGCGAGCGCGCGGGCCGACGGCGTGGCTCTCATTCGGCGGAGCGCACGACGTAGCCGGCGGCGGCGATCTCCGCCAGCAGCCGCTCCGCCGCCGGCGTCAGCAGCGCCTCGACTGTGGCCTCGTCGTCGCCGCGTGCGGACAGGGTGATGCGGATCACGCGCGTGCTGCCGAGCAGCTTGGCGCGCGACTTCACGTAGGTCCGCGGGAAGTCGGCCTCCGCCTGCCGCAGGATCTCGGCGATCGCCGACTCGTCCTGCAGCTCCACGACCAGCGAACGCTCCTCGTAGTGGGCGCTGCCGAAGATCCGCGCGAAGAGCCCGTCCAGTGACTGCTCGACGATCGCCTCCAGCTCACCGGGCACGCCGGGCAGCGAGACGATCGACGTGCCGTCGCGCTCGCAGAGGACTGCCGGGGCGCCGCCGATGGGGTTCACGATCGGCGTCGCTCCTGCCGGCAGCCGGGCCATCTTGCGGCGGCTCTCGTTCATCTCCGCGAACGGCACGTAGCCCTTGGCGTGGAACTCCGCGTACTTCTCGGTCACGAGACGCTCGGCCTCGGGGTGAAACCGCAGTTCCACACCGAGGCCGAGCGCCACGCCTTCGAGCGTGCGATCGTCGCTGGTCGGCCCCAGACCTCCGACCGTGAAGATCAGCGCCGGCCGGCGCTCGAGGGATCCTTGGATCTCGGCGGCGATCGCCTCGATGTCGTCGCGCAGCATGACGGTCCGTCGCACGAGGCCGCCGAGGCCGGTGACGCGCACGCACAGCCAGTGCGTGTTGGTGTCGAGAACGTCGCCGATGAGGACCTCGTTGCCGGCCGAGACGATCTCGACGATCGGCGCCGCCGTCTGGGGGTCGGCGCCGCCATAGGTGGGGATGAAGCCGCTCATGCGCCCAGTCTCGCAGACGGCACGGCGCGCGGGCAAGGGGCCTGGGTAAGGCGCGGAGGACGGTCACGGGTATACTTCGCTCTGCGTGGAAGGATCGCTCTGCGTGGAAGGAGCGCCGTGGACCCGAGACCCCTCGTCATCCTGCAGCACGAGCCCGACGACCCGCCCGGCATCATCGCCGTGGCTTTGCACGACCTCGGGGTGCCGTTCGAGGTCCGCCGTCTGGACGAGGGCGACGCGTTGCCCGGGTGGCCGTACGAGACCTCCGGCATCATCGCCCTCGGCGGCGCCATCCATGTCACGCAGACCCGGGAGCACCCCTTCCTGGCGGAAGAGATCAAGCTCATGCGGCGCATCGTCCACGAGGGTGGGCCTGTCTGGGGCGTGTGCCTGGGCGCCCAGCTGCTCGCCCTCGCCGCGGGCGGGGACGTGTACAGGCGCAAGAAGCCCGAAGTGGGCTGGGTCAGCATCGAGAAGGTCGCCGACGATCCGTTGCTTCGCGGCGTCTCCTCACCGTTCGTTGCTTTCAACTGGCACGAGTACTCGTGCAGCGTTCCGGCGACCTCCCACCTCATCGCGCGCAAGGGAGATGGCGTTCAGGCGTTCCGCGCCGGCGGGAAGGCCTGGGCGACGCAGTTCCACCCCGAGGTCGACGCCGACAC
>JADGPQ010000032.1 GCA_017882325.1 Thermoleophilia bacterium | reverse complement strand
GACGAGCCACCCCGCCGGCGGTCGACGGCGACACGTCGTAGCGCGGGAAGCAAGGCGTCGCTCATGCTCGGCCCCGGTGTCGCCGAACGCCGCGCCGTCATCCTCGTCACGTTCCTTCTCGTCGTGTACGGCCTCGTCATGTCCTACAGCGCCTCGTCCGCCGAGGCCTACTTCCGGTACGACTCGAGCTTTTACTTCGTCAAGCGACAGCTGCTGTGGGTGCTTCTCGGCGTGGGCGTCATGTGGGTCCTCTCGCGCGTCGACTACGCCTGGTGGCGCCGCGCCGCCGTGCCGCTCGCCGGACTCGTGCTCGGGGGACTCGTGGCGGTGCTCGTGCCGGGCATCGGCACGAGCCTCAACGGCGCGCGGCGCTGGATCATCGTCGGCGGCCAGGGCCTGCAGCCCAGCGAGCTCGCCAAGCTGGCGGCCGTCGTGCTGGTGGCCGCCCTCATCGTCCGGCGCCCGCGCGAGATCGAGTCGCCGGCCGGGTTCATGCGGCTGGTGGGCATCGGTATCTTCCCCGCCAGCCTGCTGATCATGCTCGAGCCCGACCTGGGCACCACGCTCGTTCTGGTGGTGGCGGTGGCGGCCGTGCTCGTCGCGGCCGGCGCGCGCCTCCGGTACCTCTTCTCGCTGGTCGCCGCCGGCTGCCTTGCCGTGCTGGCGCTCATCGTCGTGGAGCCCTACCGGCTGCAGCGCCTGGTCACATTCTTCGACCCCTGGAAAGACCCACAGGGGAGCGGCTTCCAGGCTACACAATCGCTCATCTCCATCGCCTCGGGACGCATCTTCGGCGTCGGACTCGGCAACTCCGTGCAGAAGTTCGGCTTTCTGCCCGAGCAGGGCACCGACATGATCACCGGGATCATCGGCGAAGAGCTCGGCCTCATCGGCCTCGTGGTGCTGCTCGCCCTCTACGTGACGCTTGCCTGGGCGTGCTTTCGCATCGCCCTGAACTGCAAGGAGCTGTTCGGCAAGCTACTTGCCACCGGGATCACGGCCATCGTCGTCGGGCAGGCCTGCATCAACGTCGGCGCCGCTCTTGGGCTGCTCCCGCTCACCGGCGTGCCGCTGCCGCTGGTCTCGCTCGGCGGCACGAGCCTGGTGGTCGTGCTCGCCGGCCTCGGGATCCTGCTCAACATCTCCACCAATCGAAGGAGCTACATTGTCGTCAGCGCTCAGCGGCGCAACCGCGCTGCTCGCGGCGGGGGGGACCGGCGGTCACCTGCAGCCGGCGCTCGCCGTCGCGGCTGAGGCGAGGGTCCGGGGCGCCAGCGTCGTCGTCGTCACCACGCCGTCGCAAGTCGAGCGCGTGGCTGCCGAGTACCAGACGTTCGCCCTGGAGCTCAAGGGCTTCTCCCGCAGGCTCGCGCCGCTCGACCATCTAACCACGCTGCGGCTGCTGGTCGCCGCCGCGCCACGCGTCTGGCGCATCCTCAAGGAGGTGCGGCCCGACGTCGCCATCGGCGGCGGCGGCTTCACCAGCGGACCGGTCGTTGCGCTGGCCGCGCTGCGCGGGATCCCCGGCCTCGCGCTGGAGGCCGACGCCCATCTCGGCGTCGCCAACCGCCTCCTGCGGCCGTTCGTGCGACGCGTCTGCCTGAGCTTCCCGATCGCCGGTCTGGAGCCGCCCAAGTACGTCGTGACGGGTCGGCCTCTCGGGCCGGCGCAGCTCGCGGCCACCGCAGGCGAAGGCCGCGAAGCGTTCGCGCTGCGCGCCGACCTGCCCGTCGTGCTCGCTTTCGGCGGCAGCCAGGGCGCGCAGAGCATCAATCGCGCCTGCATCGAGGCGTTCGGCGGCCGGGAGCTCGACTTCCAGCTCGTCCACGTCTGCGGGCCGCGCAACCACCAGGCCGTGCGCGCCGCGCTCGAGGCGAAGGGCGAGCGGTTTGAGCGGTACCACCTGGTGCCCTACACTGACCGCCTGGCCGCGGCCATGGCAGCGGCGGATCTCGTCGTGGCCCGCTCCGGCGGCTCAGTGGCCGAACTGGCCGTGCTCGGCAAGCCGGCGATCCTGGTGCCGTACCCGTACGCGACGGCCGACCACCAGCGCAAGAACGCGCGCTGGATGGTCGGCGGCGGCGCGGCCCTGCTGGTCGACGACGCCGAGCTCGGCGGTGACCTTCTCGGCGGGCTCGTCGCCGAGCTGCTCGGCGATCCCGGGCGCCTGGCGGCGATGGCCGCGGCCAGCGCCGCGCTCGGGCGCCCGGACGCCACCGGGCGCGTCGTGGATGAGATCGAGAAGATCGTGAAGAGGTGAGGGCCCGATGAACGACGACACCGCCAGGCAGTTCCCACAGCCGGTGCACTTCGTGGGGATCGGCGGCGCCGGCATGAGCGGTATCGCCATGGTACTGGCCAAGCTGGGCGTGCGCGTGAGCGGCTCCGACCTCAAGACGTCGCGCTACACGCGGCACCTTGAGGAGGCCGGCATCGCCGTGGCCATAGGCCACGCGGCCGGCAACCTCGGCGACGCGGCGCTCGTGGTGATCTCCTCGGCGATCCCCGAAGGCAACTCCGAACTGCGCGCCGCACGGGCCGCCGGCCTGCCGGTGCTGCGGCGCGCCGAGATGCTCGCGCGCGTGATGGCCATGCGCCGCGGCATCGCGGTGGCGGGCACGCACGGCAAGACCACCACATCGTCGATGATCGCTCACGTCCTCTACCAGTGCGGCCTCGACCCCACGTTCCTGGTGGGTGGCGAGCTCAACGACATCGGTTCCAACGCCGGCGTGGGGCAGGGCGAGTGGCTGGTCGCTGAAGCCGACGAGAGCGACGGCAGCCTCCTCTTCCTGCGTCCCGAGGTGGCCGTCGTGGCCAACGTGGAGTACGACCATCACGCCAACTACGGCTGCCTCGACGACGTCTACGACGTGTTTCGCCGCTTCGTAGCGCTGTTGCCCGGCCACGGGTTGCTGGTGCTCGTCGCGGGCAGCGGCGGGGAAGGGCTGGCCGACCACACCAGGGCGTCGGTCGTGCGCGTCGGTATCGGCGCCGGCGACCTGCGTGCCGACGTGACGCGCGTCGACGACCGCGGCAGCGAGTTCGGCGTGCTCGACGGTGGCAAAGTGCTCGCCCGGGTGACGCAGCGCGTGCCGGGCGAACACAACATCCTCAACGCTCTCACGGCACTCGCCGTCCTGCGACATGCCGGCGTCGCCCCGGCGGACGCCGCGCCGTATCTGGCGACCTTCAGCGGCGCCGCGCGGCGCTTCCAGGAGATGGGCCGCTACGGCGGCGTGCTCGTCGTCGACGACTACGCGCATCACCCCACCGAGATCATCGCCACGCTCACCGCCGCCAAACAGGGCGACCACGGGCGCGTGATCGCCGTGTTCCAGCCGCACCTCTTTTCCCGCACCCGCTATCTGCAGCGCGAGTTCGGCCAAGCGCTCACCTTGGCCGATGAGGCCGTCGTCACCGACATCTTCCCCGCGCGAGAAGAGCCTGAGCCCGGTGTCACCGGCAAGCTGATCGTCGATGCCTACCTTGCGGAACGGCCCAGCGGCCCGGTCTTGTACCTGCCGCGCCTGCACGACGTGGTGCGCAATCTGACGCCGCGCGTGCGCCCCGGCGATCTCGTGCTCACTCTCGGCGCCGGCGACGTCTTCCGGGCCGGCGAGCAGCTGCTCGCTGCGCTCGCCGGGCAAGGGGAAGACCCCTCCGGTGCCGAATAGGCACTCGTAGTCGTCCTCCCGCGAGAAGGTCCGGCGTGATGGCCAAAGGAGGCGGAGCGAGCCGCCCGCGATTTCGTCTGCTTCCTACTGTGCTGCTCACGGCGGCGATCCTCGCGCTGCCCACGGTGGTCTACGGGTGGGGCCGCAGTTCGTCCTCGTTCGCCATCCACAAGGTCGTGGTCAGCGGCACGCAGCTCGAGCCGGAACGCCGCGTTCTGCGTCTTCTGCGCAGGGACTACCTCGGCCACAACCTGTTCACGGTGACGACCAAGGACGTGCGCGCGTCCCTGGCCTCGCTCTGCTACATCTCCGACGCGCGCGTTGATCGTGACTTCCCTGCGACCCTGCGCGTCAGCGTCATCGAGTACCGCCCGGCGGTGTACGCGCTCGCCGGGAGCCGTTGGTACGTGATCGCCGACAACGGCCACGTGATCTGCGAGAAGAAACGGCCGCCGGTCGCCACAGGCGACGCCGGCGCCTCTTCGACCGCAACGACGTCTGACCAAGCCGCGCTCGCAGGAGGCGCGGCCGCAGCGACCGACGGCACGGCAGACGGGGCCGCCGCGCTGCCCGCCCCCGCCGGCAAGGCGGCCAGGCTGCTCGCCGTTCTTCAGGCCGGGCCGCCCGGCGCCGCCTTGCGGCTGCCTCGCCTTGCGGCGAACGGTACGGTCGCCGTGGGGACCACACTGGCCGATCCGGGCCTCCGTGCCGCGCTGCCTGTCATCGCCGGCCTGCCGCGGACCTTGGGCGACCGCTTGGCGGTCGTCGAGATGAATTCGGATGGTCAGCTCACTCTGCGCTTCGCAGGTGGTCCCGAAGTCGTCTGGGGCGGGGCGGAGCGCACGCTCGCCAAGACGCTGGCCCTCACGGTCGTGCTCGCGCACTACGAGGCCCTATCCAAAGATTGCGTCTTTGTGGACGTCTCGATCCCCGACAGGGTGCTGGCGCGCCCCGTCCTCAAGTGATGCTTGAGAGGGCTCTCGACCTCTGCTTGAAGGTAGGACTAGGCGTGCTAGTACAACGCCGCCGTTTGACACTCCACGAGGGCCTCAGTATGGTAGTCCAAAGCCGGGGAACAGGCATTCCGGTGCCCCCATCTCTCGGTAAAATTCGCCGCAAAACGGCGTGTTTCTTGGTTTCGTGCCGAGGATCCGCCGCGGCCCTCAAGTTGGACTTTAGGGTTTGCGATAGGCCTCGACGGCGAGTCTCGACTACGACAGGAGGGTCAGCACCATGATGGACGCTTCAGCGAACTATCTCGCCGTCATCAAGGTCGTCGGCGTCGGCGGGGGCGGCACGAATGCCGTCAACCGGATGGTCGATGCGGGCCTGCGCGGGGTCGAGTTCATCGCCATCAACACCGACGCCCAAGCGCTGCAGATGTGCGATGCCGACGTCAAGATCCACATCGGCAGCAAGATCACCCGCGGTCTTGGCGCCGGCGCCAACCCGACGATCGGCTACCAGGCCGCCATGGAGAGCAAAGACGAGCTTCGCGACGCCCTGAAGGGCGCCGACATGGTCTTCGTCACGGCGGGCAAGGGCGGCGGCACAGGCACGGGCGCGGCGCCGGTCATCGCGGAGCTGGCTAAAGAGCTGGCGGCCCTCACGGTCGGTGTGGTCACGCGTCCGTTCGCCTTTGAGGGCAAGCGTCGCGCGCGGCAGGCCTCGGACGGCATCCAGTCGCTGCGTGAGAAAGTCGACACCCTGATCGTCATCCCCAACGACCGTCTGCTCCAGGTCGTCGAGCGTCGTACGTCGGTCATCGAGGCGTTCAAAGTCGCCGACGACGTGCTGCGTCAGGGCGTCCAGGGCATCACCGACCTGATCACCGTCCCCGGCCTCATCAACCTGGACTTCGCCGACGTGCGCACCATCATGAAAGATGCGGGCTCGGCCCTCATGGGCATCGGCGTCGCCGGCGGCGAGAACCGCGCCGTCGAGGCGGCGCGCGCGGCGATCAGCTCGCCACTGCTCGAGGCCAGCGTCGAGGGTGCCCGCGGCATCCTGCTCAACATCACCGGCGGCAGCGATCTCGGGCTCTTCGAGATCAACGAGGCCGCCGAGATCATCAGCAGCGCCGCCGACGCCGACTGCAACATCATCTTCGGCGCCGTCATCGACCCCTCATTGGGCGACGAGGTGCGGGTCACGGTCATCGCCACCGGTTTCGACCGCGACACGCCCGTCGAACAGCCCGCGTCACGCGAGACCGCCGAACGCGAGCCGAAAGGAGCCCCGCTCTTCGCCGAAGAGCACAAGCCGTCGTTCGACGTGGACGACGACGTCCTCGACATCCCCAGCTTCCTGCGCGACCGCTGATCCGCAGGCTCACGACGGTGCGTCCGCCGCGAGTTGCGCCGCCCTGCGCGGTCGGGTACGCTCTACCGCCTGACGGTCCTCGACGGGCCGTGCGCGTCGTGAATCAATGAGAACGCACAGAAACCTCATCATCCTGCTCGTGATGGCCGTCCTGGTGGCGGTCTCGTTGTATTTCATCATCCCGCCGAGCGTGAAGACGCACCTCGGGCTCGACCTCCAGGGTGGCCTTCAGATCGTGTACCAGGCCAAGACCGCCGACGGCAAAGCGCCCACCACGGCCCAGCTCGATCAGACCGTCGGCATCCTCGATCGCCGCGTCAACGGCCTCGGCGTCACCGAGTCGGCGATCCAGAAGCAGGGTACCGACCAGATCTCGGTCTCGCTGCCGGGCGTCAAGGACGCGCAGCAGGCGCTCGACCTCATCGGCAAGACCGCACAGCTCGAGTTCTACAAGGACGACCCACGGTCGCGGCCGGTCGGGCCGGTCGCGACCAGGGACGAAGCCCTCAAGCAGCTCAAAAGCCAAGGCGTCTCGCAGGCCGAGATCGACCAGCTTGCCGCCGAAGGCAACACCGACAAGTACGCTCTCGTACAACAGCCGGCCGACCCCGTGACGAACCAGCCCCAGCAGTGGTACGTGTTCAAGCGTCCGCCGGCGCTCACCGGCGACGCCATCGCCGGGGCACGCGCCGGCTTCAGCGGTCAGACCAACAAGCCCAACGTCCTCATCGATTTCACCAGCGCCGGCAGCAAGAAGTTCCAGCAGATTACGCGCGAGCTCTACCGTACGGGGCTCCTCAAGAACACGCCGCAGACGTTCGCCATAGTGCTCGACAACGTTATGGAGTCGGACCCGATGATCGACTTCAAGGACCCCGGGCTGCGCGACGGTATTAGCGGGGGCGCCGAGATCAGCGGCGGCAACATGACGATCAAGGAGTCTCAGGATCTCGCCTTCGTGCTGAAGACCGGCGCCCTGCCGGTCAAGCTCGACCCCACGTATCAGCAGCAGGTCTCGGCCACGCTGGGCAAGGACTCCCTGAACCAGGGTCTTATCGCCGGCCTCGTCGGCCTCGGCATCGTCCTCATCTACATGCTTTTCTACTATCGTTTCCTCGGCCTGGTCGCCGACCTCGCGCTCATCGTGTACGGCATCTTGCTTTGGGGCCTTTTCAACGCCATCCCCGTGACTCTCACGCTGCCCGGCATCGCCGGCATGATCCTCACCATCGGCGTGGCCGCCGACGCCAACGTCGTCATCTTCGAGCGCATCAAGGAAGAGGTGCGCCACGGGAAGACCGTCCGTTCGGCTGTCAACTCGGGCTATGCGCGCGGCTTCAAGACCATCCTCGACGCCAACATCCTCACGATGCTCACGGCGGCCGTGATCTTCGTGTTCGCCACGGCCTCGCCCAAGGGGTTCGCCCTCACGCTCATCCTCGGCGTGCTCGTCAGCATGCTCACGGCGGTGTTGTTCACGCGGGCCATGCTCGGCGTGCTAGCCGGCTTCGCGTTCTTCAGCAACCCGGCCTTCATGGGTGTCAAGACGAGCCAGATCGAGGCCGCGGCTGTCGCTGAAGGTCGCACGGTCGCGTCTCGGCGCCGGCGGACCGCGGCCGCCACCTCGGGTGACGGCAACGGCAAGGGCACGACGGTCCCGGCCGTCGACGGCGCCGCGACCGCGCCGCGGGGGCCGTCTCGCGGCACGTCTTCCGCCGGGCGGCGGACGTCGACCTCCCGCAAGAAGAAGAAGCGGAGATAGCCTGTGGATTTCTTCCGACGCATCTACAGTTTCGACTACATGGGCCACAAGAAGTGGTGGTTCACGCTCTCCGCGGTCATCATCGCCGCGGGCCTCGTCAGCCTGTTCGTCAAGGGCGGCGGCAACCCGGTGAAAGGCCTGAACTACGGCCTCGAGTTCAAAGAGGGCACCCGCATCTCGGTCGCGTTCGAGAAGCAGCCCTCACTCGCAGAGGTCCGCCAGACGGTGACCCAGGCCGGCTATGCAGACGCTCAGATCCAGGAGTCGCCCAACGTTTCCGGTTCGAACCAGAAGGGGTTTCAGATCCAGACCGTGGCGCTGTCCACCACAGAGCAGGCCAAGCTCAAACAGGCGCTCAACGACGCCTTCACGATCGCCAAATCCAACGGCGCGGAGATCTTCCAGCTGCAGACCGTGGGCGCCACGTTCGGCCGCCAGGTCGTGAGCTCGTCCCTCAAGGCGATCGCCATCGCCCTGCTGCTGATCCTCGCCTACGTGAGCTTCCGCTTCCAGTGGAAGTTCGCCGTCGGCGCCATCGCCGCCGAGGTCCACGACCTTCTCATCGTGGTCGGCATCTACTCGCTCACGGGACGTGAAGTGACGACGGCGACCATCGCCGCGGTGCTCACGATCCTCGGCTATTCCCTGTACGACACAGTCATCGTGTTCGACCGCATCCGCGAGAACCAGCCCAAGCTCGGCCGCATGCCCTACGGCGACATGGTCAACGTGTCCATCTGGGAGACGCTGACGCGCTCCATCAACACGACCATGATCGTCTTGCTCCCCGTGGTCTGCCTCCTGCTCTTCGGCGGCGCCACGCTCAAGGACTTCGCCTTCGCGCTGCTCGTCGGCATCCTGTCGGGAGCGTATTCGTCGATCTTCGTGGCGAGCCCCATCCTCACGATGCTCAAGGAGCGCGAGCCGCAGTATCTCAAGCTCAAGCTTGCGGCTCGCGCCGACGAATCCTGACGCAGCGCCGGCCGGACCTTGCGCAAGGCTCGACCCTTTCCTGAGACTGCCTTGACCCGCGCCTGAGGTTCGGCCACCGTCCTTCAGGCTTCTACAGAGGCTGACCCACCAACCTCCCAAAGCTCCCGGCCGAGCGCTTTACAGCGCGCCTGCCGTGCCTTAGCGTCGCGCCAGCGCTCGCAGGGGCGCAATGGGTCTTTGCCACGATGACACGCCGGCGTCGCTTCCTCCGCGCCGGTCGGGTTCGACGAAGGGAGGCAGCGCGTTGGCGCGTCCACTAAGTAGCTCTCACGAGCTCGTCGCGCACAAGTCTCGGCTTCGACTTGTCAGCCGCCGGGAGGCGGCCGCGATGCCCCCAGTCCTGGAGATCGCGGGCGAGCTCGATCTCGACACCGTGCCCAATATCGATCGCTTCCTGCGACGCAACCTCGGGCCGCTCTATCACCAGGACCACCTCGTGATCGATCTGTCGGCGGCGACGTTCATCGATTCGAGCTTTATCGGCTTTCTCGTGCGCCTGGTGACCGACCAACGGGCACGGCGGAAGGAGCTGGTGCTGGTGCGGCCGGCCGGTCAGGTGCGGCGCGTGCTGGCTCTGGTGGGGCTGCCCAACGTGGTGCCGGTCTTCGAATCGGTCGATGAAGCGGTGGGCAGGCTCGTGAGCGGGCGCCTGCCGGTCATCCCGCCGGCCTTCAGCCCGGCGCCCGCCTGAAGCGCCGGCGCCGGGAGGCGCGCAAACACGTCGCCGGACTCCCGCTTGGTGGCAAGCCGGGTGCCGGCGCGTGAGTCGCGGTCAGCTCGCGCGGCGGGCGCTGAGCATGTCGCCCATGCGGCGCGCCGCCATGACGCGTGCCTGGAATGCTTTCATGCGGCAGGCGTCACTGCAGTACTTCTTCGCCGGGTTCGTGGTCATGAACTCGCGACCGCACGGCTCCAAGGCACAGCGGCGGGTGGTCTCTTCGCGCTGGCTCGATTTGCGGGCGCTGCGGTGGAAGTCATCCTGCCAGGCGCCCCCGTGCAGCGCGCACACGCTGGACGGGTTGTAGGCCGACAGGCGGGTCCCGCAACCATCCACCATGCAGATGCGCCCGACCCCGTATGTCTTTGTCTTCAGCATGTCGTCGGCCACACTGTGGAGACTGCGGCCCCGAAGAAGCTTGACGCTGCGGTGCTCCATCGTCTTCGCCCCCGGCGAACGCCTTGTGTGACCCGCCGGCGCTCGCCTTCTAGAGTCGTGGTACGTCCGAGGCTGTCAGAGTCCGGCCGCCTTGATGGCCTCTCCGCGGGACGGATAGATGCCGAAGATGCGGTCGAGGCCGGTGATCTCGAAGATGCGGATGATGTTCTCGTCTGTACACACGATGTCGAGATTGCCGTTGCGAGGCCGCACGCGCTTCGCGCCGCTGACGAGTACGCCCAGGGCAGTCGAGTCGATGAAGGTGACCTGAGACAGATCGACGATGACCTTGCGGGCGCCGCCCTCGATGCCGTTGACGAGGACTTCCTTGAACTCCGGCGCCGAGTAGATGTCGATCTCGCCCACAAGAACCACCACACCTACGTCACCGCCGGGTTTCTCGTAGTCCACGCTGAACTGCGGCCTTTCCTCCATGCGCCCCTCCTCCCGTCGAGTACCCGGACGTCACCGGGCCGAAGTTCCAGTGCGTGTGACCCGTTACTTTCCGCAGCCGTCCGGCGCTAAACCCGGCCGGGCTCCGGCGGGCAGGGCGTTTCGAGGCATCAGGGCAGCCGCTGGCGCTGAGAAGTAGCCCTCGGCCGGCGCTCAGCGCGGCGCGGTGGGGAGGAGGTCCTCCGTGGCGCCCGCGCCGCGCAGGGCGTAGGCGGCGATCATGCGGTCTGTGACCCACTCGACGGGGGCGCGATCGTCGGTCCACGGCCGCGCCGCCGGCGCGGCCGTGGACATGTCTCGCGCGAAGAGGCGCGTGTCGGGCAGGAGGGCCTGCGGCGCCGCAAGGAGGCGGGCGGTCATGACCGCCCGCGACTGCGGCGCGCTCAGGCCCACGACGAACTGGTTGAAGCGCAGCGCCTGCCAGGTGACGACCTGGGGGAACTCCGTGGCGAGCGTGCCGGCCACCGCTCGCGCCAGGCGGTCGTCGCCGGGCACGGTGGAGACGTTGAGCGCCACGATGCCGCCGGGGCGCAGCCGCTGTCGAGCCAGACGGAAGAACTCGCGCGTCGCCAGGTAGAAGGGCACGTAGGGCTGCCGGTAGGCGTCGATCAGGATGAGGTCGTAGCGCTCGCGACTCGCCCGGAGGAAGGGGCGTGCGTCGGCCGTCACTACGGTCAGCCCGGGATTGTCGGCGAGACCGAAGTAGCGGCGGCCCACGGCGCTCACAGCCGGGTCGATCTCCACGCCGTCGATGTGCGCTTCCGGGTAGTAGACGCCGAAGGCGCGAGCTGTGGTGCCGCCTGCGTTGCCAAGGATGGCAACGCGCGTCGCCGGCCGTCCGAGCAGTGGCGGAGCCGTGAGGAACATGTCCCACTCTCCGCCGGTGAGCACCGTGTCGGCGCGCCACAGCGAATGGATGGCGAGACCCTCGTTGAGGTAGAGCCGGCGCTCGGGCCCCTGCTGCACCACCTGGATGAACTGGTAGCGGGACTCCTCCTCGTGGATGAGACCGCTCTCGGCCTTGACCACCCCCGGCGGCACGGCGAGGAGCGCCGCGATAACGGCCACCGCGACGAGCCCCGGGGCGAGCCGGCGGCGGCCCAGCAACGGCAGGGCGGCGCAGGCGATCACCGCCGCGGCGCACAACATCGTGCGTTGCGTACCGATCAGCGGGATGGCGACGAGCGCCGCGAGGAACGTCCCCAGGATGCTCCCCGCGGTGGAGAGCGCGAAGACGCGGCCGGCGACGCGGCCGGCGTCGGCCACACCTGTCGCCGCGAGCCGCACCGCGAAGGGCGTGACCATGCCGAGCAGCACCACAGGAGGCGCGAAGAGCGCGAGCGCTGCCGCGAACGAGCCGAGCACAGCGCCGGCCGAGAGCGTCTCGATGCCGCGCACCGAGAGGTCGAGGAAGGGCCGCGCCACGAAGGGAATCGCGGCGATGAGCGCGGCCGCGGCGATGACGATCGTCGCCAGAAGCGTCGCCGACGGGCGCCGGTCCGCGAGCCTGCCCCCGAGCCAGTAGCCCAGCGACAGCGATGCGAGGATCAGGCCGATGACGTTGGCCCATACGGCGGTGGACGACCCGTAGTAGGGCGCGAGCAGTCGCGAGGCGCAGATCTCGGTGGCCATCGAGCCGATACCGGCGAAGAAGACGAGAGCGGTGAGGGCGCGGGGGCGGCGTGCGGCGGGTTCCGGGGTCACGGTCTCACAGTGTATTCGAACGTCGCGAGCGACGTGCGGAGACGAGGAAGATGGTGGAGGTAACCGGGCTCGAACCGGTGACCTTTTGGCTGCCAGCCAAACGCTCTCCCAACTGAGCTATACCCCCACCGAAGGGGTGCCGACCTGTGCCGGCAGGCACGGAAGTATAGCACAAGCGTGCCTGCCGGCAACCGCGCGGACCGTCTCCCGCGGCCGCGCCGTCAGGCTCAGCGGCGCTCATGTACAATCAGGCGCTGGGCGCCCGTGGGCCTCGCGGCCGCGGGCGCGCCGCAGACCACCGCGAGAGAGGATCTCATGGATCGACGCTACGACCCGCAGGCCATCGAGCAGAAGTGGCAGCGCATCTGGAAGGAGCGCGACGCCTACCGCACCTGCGACGAGAGTGACAAGCCCAAGTTCTACTGCCTCGACTTCTTCCCGTATCCCTCGGGCGACGGCCTGAGCGTCGGCCACTGCCGCAACTACGTGCCCACGGACGTCGTGGCGCGGTTCAGGCGCATGCAGGGGTTCAACGTCCTCCACCCGATGGGCTGGGACGCCTTCGGGCTGCCCGCCGAGAACTATGCCATCAAGATGGGCGTGCATCCGCGCGTGACGACCGAGCGCAACATCGCCACCTATCACCGCCAGATGGACCTCATCGGCCTGTCGTTCGACTGGTCGCGCGAGATCACCAGCTGTTTCCCCGACTACTACCGCTGGACCCAGTGGTTCTTCCTGCTCCTCTACGAGCGCGGCCTCGCGTATCGCTCGACGGGGAGCCAATGGTGGTGCCCGAGCTGCAAGACCATCCTCGCTAACGAGCAGGTCGAGCAAGGCAAGTGCTGGCGCTGCGGCAGCCTGGTCACCAAGAAGGACCTCGAGCAGTGGTACTTCCGCATCACCGACTACGCGCAGCGACTGCTGGACGACCTGGCGACCATCGACTGGCCCGAGCAGATCAAGCTCATGCAGACCAACTGGATCGGGCGCAGCGAGGGCGCCGAGGTCGACTTCGGGCTGCGGGGTCGTGACGACGCCCTGACCGTCTTCACGACCCGCCCCGACACGCTGTTCGGCGCCACCTACATGGTGCTGGCGCCGGAGCACCCGCTCGTCGACGAGCTCACCGCGCCCGAGCAGCGCGCGGCGGTGAGCGCCTATCAGGACGAAGCCCGGCGGCAGAGCGAGATCGAGCGCCTCTCCACCGAGAAGGAGAAGACGGGCGTCTTCATCGGCGCGTACGCGGTCAACCCCGTGAACGACGCGCCGATGCCGATCTGGATCAGCGACTACGTGCTCATGGGCTACGGCACCGGCGCCATCATGGCGGTTCCCGCCCACGACGAGCGCGACTTCCAGTTCGCCACCGAGTTCGGGCTGCCGATCGTCGAGGTCATCGCCCCGCCGAGCGGGGCGCAGGGCGAGCTCGCCGAGGCCTACACCGGCGACGGCTTCATGGTGAACTCCGTCGAGTTCGACGGGATGCCCGCGCCGGGCGAGGCGTTCGAGGCCATCGTGGCCTCGCTGGCCGAGCGCGGCCGCGCCCGCAAGAAGGTCAACTTCAAGCTCAGGGACTGGCTCATCAGCCGCCAGCGTTATTGGGGCGCGCCGATCCCGATCGTCCATTGCGAGACGTGCGGGCCCGTGCCCGTGCCGGTCGAGCAGCTGCCGGTGCTGCTGCCCGACCTCGAGGACTATCATCCGACCGACGACGGCCGCTCGCCGCTGGCCCGTGACGAGGACTTCGTCCGCACCACGTGCCCCAAGTGCGGCGGCCCCGGGCGGCGCGAGACCGACACCATGGACACGTTCGCGTGCTCGAGCTGGTACCACTTCCGCTACGCCTCACCGCGCGACGAGACCGCCGCCTTCGACCGCGACAAGGCCGAGTATTGGCTGCCCGTCGATCTCTACGTCGGCGGCGCCGAGCACGCCGTCATGCACCTGCTCTACGCGCGCTTCTTCTGCAAGGTCGCCATGGACGCCGGCCACGTGAGCTTCGGCGAGCCTTACGCGCGGCTCCGCAACCAGGGCATGATCCAAGCCGAGGACGGCCAGAAGATGAGCAAAAGCAAGGGGAACGTGATCACGCCGGACAGCGTCGTGGAGAAGTACGGCGCGGACGCTCTGCGCCTGTACGAGCTCTTCATCGCGCCGTTCGAGCAGAGCGTGGCCTGGAGCGACCGCGGCGTGCAGGGCTGCCTCCGCTTCCTCAACCGGTTCTGGAACATCGTCGTAGAGGTCGTTGCGGCGCAGGGCAGTGGGGTGGCGGCCGGCGAGGCCGAGGCCGAGAAGGGCCGCCAGGTCCTGCGCCCGCTCAACAAGACCATCCGCAAGGTGACGAACGATCTCGAGGGCTTCCGCTTCAACACCGCCGTCTCGGCGCTGATGGAGCTCCTGAACGAGGTGCTCGACGTGTGGGGCGGCGCGCGCGGCGCGCTCACCCTGGCCCAGTGGCGCGGCGTCGTCACCGACATCACCCTGCTCGTGGCGCCGATGGCGCCACACGTCGCCGAAGAGGTCTGGGAGCTACTGGGCCACGGCGAGACGGTGCTCGACGCGCCGTGGCCGTCCTGGGACGAGGAGCTGGCCGCGGACGAGGTCGTCACGGTGGTCGTGCAGGTGAACGGGAAGCTGCGCGATCGCCTCGAGGTGCCGGTCGACGCGGAGAAGGACGGCGTGCTGAGCCAGGCGCGCGCGGCGGAGAACGCCGCGCGCTTCCTCGAGGGCAAACAGATCGTGAAAGAGATCTACGTGCCGGGCAAGCTGGTCAACTTCGTGGTGCGGTAGCCGCCCTAGAGCTCCTTGCGCCGGAAGGCGACCACGGCGGCGACCACGAAAAGCACGGCGAGCGCGAGGGTCGTGGCCAGCGGCACGGCGAGCGACGCGTGGCGTCCCTTGAGCAGAGCGTCATTGGCGGCCATCAGGCCGGCCGGAGTGCGATCCCTGGCCAGAGGGAACCCCGTGAGGACGAAGAGGGCGACGTAGACGGCGATGCCGGCCCCGGCCGCAGGCGCCTGTCGGTCCATCGCCGCCGACAGGAAGACCATCAGCGTGACGAACAGCGCCGCGAGCGCCAGCCACACCAGCACCGACGTCACGAAGCCTGCAATATGCGAGGCGCCGAACACCACGAGGGTGACGAGGATGCACAGCGCGGCGCCGAGGGCGGTGGCCACCAGCAGGATGGCGAGACCGGACACCGCCTTCGCAGCGATGAACCCCGCCCGCGAAAGGGGTTTGCACAGCATCAGCGCCGCCGTGCCGGCCCGGCGCTCGCCGGCGACCACCCCGGCTCCCGTGACGATGACCGCGAGCAGGGCCAACTGCGCCAGGTTGCCCATGAACTGCGCGTAGGCGTCGAGCGCCGTCGGCGTGGGATACGTGACCACCAGCCCGGGAGTGCGTTGCGCCGTCATCTTCAGGAGGTACGGCGTGGCCGCGGCCAGGATCGGCGTGGTGAGGCCCAGGAAGACGAGGATGCCCGGCAGCGCCCACAGGCGCCACGTCCTGCGGGTCTCCCGCAGCTCCTTGCGAAGGAAGGCGCGGAAGCCGCTCACGATCCCTCGCCGTCGACGAGATCGATGAAGGCGTCCTCGAGTGAGGCCTCGGCGGCCTCGAAGCGGCGCAGCCGCAGGTGGAGGCCGGCCACGAGTGCGGGGACCTCGAGAAACGCGACGTTCAGATCCGTCACCTCGACGACGAGGTCGTGTCCGTCGCGTGTGACGGCCGTGCTCCAGGCGGCGCCCTGCAAGGCAGCCTCCAGGCGCGCCGGGTCGTCGACCTCGATGACCACGCGTTGCGCGCCCCCGTGCCGCGCCTTCAGCTCATCGATCGCAGCTTGCTCCACCACCTTCCCCTTCGCGAGCACGGCGACCGTGTCGCACACGCGTTCCACGTCGGCGAGGATGTGCGTGGAGAAGAACACCGTCGTGCGCCCCGCCAGAGCCGCGATCATCTCGAGCACCTCGCGCCGCCCGATTGGGTCGAGCGCGCTGGTGGGCTCGTCGAGCAGCAGGATCCGGGGCGCGTTGATCAGAGCCTGGGCGACCCCGAGCCGCTGCTTCATGCCGCGCGAGTACCCGCCGACGCGGGTGGTCACGCCGGCGAGACCCGCAAGGTCCAGGAGCGCGTCCTTGCGCTCGTGCAACACCGGACTCGGGAGGCCGAAGAGTCGTCCCGCGAGATCCAGGAACTCGTCGGCGGTCATCCACTTATAGAACCCGGGCACGTCGGGCAGATAGCCCATGAGCGCGTGGACAGCTTTGGCCTCGCGCACGACGTCGTGACCGAGGATGCGGGCGCTCCCGGAGGTGGGCCGGGCCAGCCCCGCGAGGATGCGCAGCGTGGTGGTCTTGCCGGCGCCGTTGGGACCGAGAAAGCCGAAGATCGCGCCGGCCGGCACGGTGAGCTCGACGCCGTCGAGGGCGGCCTTGCGGCCGTAGCGCTTGGTCAGGCCGCGCAGCTCAACCGCCACGGCTGCTGCGGTCGGCGACGGGGCGGGTGCGGCGACGCCGTTCACGGCTGCTCCGGCGGCGGCCCGTAGAGCAGCTCGACCGCCCTGCGGGCGCGCTCGGCGGGGGGTATGTCGCCGGCGCCCGAGTCGTCGGGGAGCGGCACGTCGAGGCGCCCCACGGCGAGGTAGGCGAGCGGCCCGATACCGTTGACCAGCACGATCAGCAGCGCCCAGACCCACTTGTTGTGAAAGCGCACGCCGGCGGCCGGCCGCGGAATGAGGCTGACCAGCGCGGCGATCACCAGGGCGAGGTTGACGAGCGTGAGCACGACGAGCGCGCCGACCAGCGCCGGGCTCGCGGCGATCTGCGCGGCGCTCGCCGTGGCGATCAGGGCCGGCGCCGGCGATGCGGCGTGAAGCAGCGTCTCGATCAGAGCCTCCATGGTGCGCGGCGGCAGGACGTCGGGCGCCGTCGGGCGCGAGCGGGCGCCGCCCGCTCGCGCCCGACGGCGCGTGCTATCCTATCAGGCGTCCCATGGACGAGCTCCCCGACCTCAAGCCCGCCTACCTCATCTGCGGCACCGACCAGCCCAAGGTGCGGCGTAGCGCGGCGCGCCTGCGCAAGCGGGTCTTCGACCAGACGGCGAGTGACCTCAACGTCAGCCTGTTCGACGGTCGCGCCCACGCCGTCGCCGACGTCCTTCAGGCCGCCGACACGGCCACCTTCACGCTCGGCACGCGCCTGCTCCTGGTGGCCGCCGCCGACGCCTGGAAGGCGGGCGACCGCGACCGCGTCGCCGACTACCTGAGCGACCCGGTGCCGGGCGTCTGTCTGGCGCTCGTGGGGGAGACCTTCCGCAAGACCGAACGCCTGACGAAGCTGCTCGAGAAGGGCGGTCAGGTGCTGCGCTACGACCTGCCCAAGCGGCCGTCCGACGTGGCCGACTGG
>JADGPQ010000179.1 GCA_017882325.1 Thermoleophilia bacterium | reverse complement strand
GCGAGCATCTGCTGCTCGCCGCCGCTCAGGCTCCCAGCGGCTTGGGTGCGCCGTTCACGCAGTCTGGGGAACATCTCGTAGACCTGCTGGATCGCGCCGCGATCCGCTCCTTTTCCCTTCTGCCGCACGGCCGTCAGGCGCAGGTTCTCCTCCACGGTCAGGGACGGGAACACCCGTCGTCCTTCAGGCACGTAGCCGATGCCCAGGGCGACACGGCGGTGCGCCGGCTCTCCTAGCAGCGACAGGTCCCGAAACTTCACCTCGCCGGTTGCGGGAATGAGTCCCATGATGGCTTTCAGGAGCGTCGTCTTACCCGCGCCATTCGCGCCGATGATGGTGACGAACTGGCCATCGCGCACCATCAGGGAGACATCGCGGAGCACCTCGACGCGCCCGTACCCGGCCCGCAGGCCGGAGACGCTCAACAGCGGCGCGCCATCCATCATCGTTCCCCGGGCGCGTCCGGCCCCGTGGGAACGGCGGGCGGGCGGGCGCCTTGGCCGCCACCCGCCTTTCCGAGATACGCGGTGATGACGCGCTCGTCGTTGCGAACCTGCTCAGGCGTGCCGTGCGCGATCATCGTGCCCTCGTCGAGGACGATCACCCGGTCGGACAGCGAGAGCGCAAAGCCCACGTAGTGCTCCACCAGCAGGACGGTCAGGCCTCGGTGATGCACCCCACCGATGAGCTCGGCCAATGGCCGCAGGCCGTCGACACCGATGCCCGCTGCAGGTTCGTCCAGCAGCAGCACCTTTGGCTCGCTGGCCAAGGCACGGGCTATCTCGAGACGTCGCAGACCGCCGATGTTGAGCTCGCTCGCCCTGCGACGGGCATCGGCCGTAAGGCCGGTCGTCTCCAGAAGGCCGTCGACCCGATCGGCGAGCGGGCGCACGCGCCCGCGAAGGCCGAGAGCGCGGGCGCTCTGCAGCACCTGGCGGCCGGCGGCTGCGAGGCGCACGTTCTCACGCACGGTCATAGATGCAAACGGTCGTGCTACCTGGAACGTGCGCCTCACTCCCAAGTGACTCATATGAGACGGGTTGGAGCCCTGCACCTCACGCCCCTGGAACCTGATCCGTCCGGAGCTCGGCTTGATGACTCCGGCAATGGCGTTGAAGAGCGTCGTCTTGCCCGCGCCGTTGGGTCCGATGATGGAGATGAACTGGCCCTCATCGACGTCGAATGCGACCTCGCGCAGGGCGACCAAGCCGCCGAAGCGGACCGTCACCGAGTCAATCTCGAGCAGCGCCATGATGGTCAGACGCCCGCTGCCGGCGAGTCGGTCGTCCCCTTGTGCCGGCGACGTCGCAGCTCCTCCGTCGCGCGCCTGGTCAGCTTGACCAGCACGCTGCCCTCGCCGACCAGGCCCTCGGGCTGGAAGCGCAGCATCAGCAGCAAGATGGCGCCGAACATGAGGAGCCGGTAGTTGGAGATGAACCGGAAGGCCTCGGGCAGAGCGCCCAGTATGACGGCGCCGAGGACGGCGCCGCGGATGGTGCCCAACCCGCCGAAGATCAGCATGGCGAGCACGATCACTGACTCGATGAATCCGAAGCTCGTGGGCGTGACCGCGCTCAGGAACGGCGCATACAAGCTGCCTGCCATGCCGGCGAAGGCCGCGCTCAGCGTGAAGGCGATGACCTTGTACGACGCCACCGGCACCCCCACGGACGACGCGGCAGTCTCGTCGTCCCTGATGGCCATCAGGGAAGCGCCGAACCACGTGTGCTCGAGGTACTTGCTCACCGCCATGACGAAGGCGAGCATCAGTAGACCAACGGTGAGAAAGGCGTTGTTGCTAAACTGGTGCCCGGCGATGGACGGCAGCGGGATGGCGTAGATGCCGACGGCGCCACCGAAGAACGGCACATACTGGAAGACGGCCACGATGACGAAGTTGAGCCCGATGGTGGTGATCGCCAGGAAGTCTTCGCGCAGGCGCAGGCTGATGGCGCCCAGGACCAGACCGGCGACTCCCGCCGTCGCGAACGCGAGTGGAATGGTCAGCCAGAAAGACATGTGGTAGCGGGTCGAGAACACCGCCGCGAAGTACGCTCCGATGCCCAAGAAGGCACCCTGGGCCAGATTGGGCTGGCCGACGTAGCCGACGATGATGTTGAGGCTCACGGTCAGGATCGCGTAGATGACCACCGTGACGCCGACGACGATCATGTAACTCATGACCCGAAGCTCTCCCCCGGCAGCAGGCCCTGTGGGCGCACCAGCAGAATGACGATCAGGACGATGAACGCGATTGCGTCCCGTGGTAGTACGAACCCCAAGTAGGCCACCACGAATGTCTCTACCAGACCGATGAGCATGGCCGCCAGAATAGTGCCGAGCGGATTGCCGAGGCCGCCGAGGACGATGATGGCCAGCATCTTGTAGGCAGGGATGTCGCCCATCGTCGGATAGACAGTGTTGTAGTTGATGCCAAGCAGGACACCCGAGATGGCTGCCAGCGCATATCCGATGAGGAAGATCGTCGCGATGACCAGCCCGGTGTTGACGCCCATGGCGGACGCCGTCTCTGTGTCCTGCGAGGTGGCCCTCCAGAGCAGACCCAGCCGCGTGCGCCGCAACGAGTACCAGGTGCCGACCAGCACCGCTATCCCGACGATCAGGATCAGCAGCTGGACGCCCGTCACGACAGCCCCCCCGACGTGCACGGTGGGCAGGGGGACCGTAGCAGGGAAGTCCAGCGGATAGGGCCCGAAGACCAGCCGGAAGACCTCTTCCATGGCGATGAACACCCCGATGCCCGCGATGAGCGGGATGAGGGGTCCACGACCGAGGATGGGCCGATACAGGAATCGCTGCAGCAGATAGCCAAACGCGGCCGAGGCCAGCATCGCCACAACCAGGGCTGCCAGCAGCGAGTGAGTGGCCTCGAAGACCTTCAGGCCGGTGTAGGCGCCGAGCGTCAGGCCGGCGACGTTGGCGATGTCGAGGATCCGCAGGATGCCGTAAATCAGCGTGGGACCCAGCGCGATCAGGGCGTACAGCGAGCCGAGCACAATCCCATTGATGAGGCTCGACAGAACCATGGCCCGTCGCCGCGCTGGGTCCCTCACGCCGTCTCAGCGGATTACGGCGTGATCAGTTGCGGATCGTCCAGCGTAGCGTACTGGCGGGGCACCCCGCCCTTGATGATCTGTAGGTCGACGGCCTTGACGACCTGCCCATTGATGTACTTCTGGATGGTCCCAGTGACTCCGACGAAGTTCGTGGTGGCGGCGATCCCGTCCCTGATCTGGCTCGGTGACGTGCCCTTGGTCTTCATCGCCTGAGCCAGCACGAGGAACGAGTCGTACGTGGTCGCCCCGACCATGTCGGGGGCGTGGCCATAGGCCGCCGTGTAGGCCTTGATGTAGTTCTGCACCGCCGGCTCAGTGCTGTCGCGGTTGAACGGCGTGGTGAACACGAGTCCGTCCGCCTTGGCACCTACCGGCTCGAAGAACTGCGTCGTGGAGTCGATCCCCTCCGTGCCGACGAGCGGGTACTTGAAGCCAAGCGTGTTCCAGCTATTGATGAACTGCTGGCCCTCGCTGTAGTACTGGGCCATGTAGAAGCCGGTCGCGCCCTTTGACTTGTCGCGCGACAGGATCGGTGCGAAGTCCTTCTCGCCGAACTGGCTGTAGTCGGTGGCGACGATCGTCGCGCCGAGAGCCTTGGCCTCTTGAGTGAAGCCCTCCACCAGCGACGTGCCGAAGTCGTTCTTGATGGCGATGACGGCGACCTTCTTGGCGCCAAGGTTGGTGATCAGGGCCACGGCGCCGGCCCTGCCCTCGACGATGCCGTTGAAGTCCTGTTGAAAGATGTAGTCGCCTGTGGCCGGGATGCCGGGATTGACGGCATAGGCGGCCAGCACGGGGATGCTGGCACGCTGGAAGATAGGCGCCGCAGCGAGTGTCTGGTCGCTGTACGAGCCGCTCACCACAGCGGTCACCTTGTCTTGAGTCACGAGTCGCGTGGCAATGGTGACCGCCTGCTTCGGGTCGCTCGCGTCGTCGTAGTTGACGAGCTGCAGCTGCCGGCCGTTGACCCCGCCGGCCGCGTTGATGTCCTTGACGGCTAGCTGGGCAGAGTCATGAGCACTTGCGCCGTCGGCCGCGGCGAATCCCGACTCGGGCGCGAAGAACCCAATCTTGATTGGAGCGCCTCCCCCACTGCTGCTGCCGGCAGGACTCGGCGATGAGGAGCCGCAGGCCGCAGCTACCAGCGCAAGCGCCGCAACAAGAGCGATCGCGGCCGCGAAGCTCGCCTTTCTCCAGGCTGCGTGTGCGATTCTCATGCGGACCCTCCTGTTCCGGCACCACTTTGAGCAGCGCGCCCTTGCAGAACGTCAGCCGCCCACCACCATCCCGTCTCGCGCTGGGCGCCGGCCGGATACCAGCGAACGCACAGTGCCGTCGAGCCTCACCGGGTATGCATTGCTTCGTCCCGGCATGCCGTTGCGCCCCTTCATGTACCGCGAGAAACGTGCGGCGATTATCTCATGAAAGAGTCGTCTGAGCGCGAGGACACCGTTGAGATGGCGCTGAGCGTTAGCGTCCCGAGACCGGGCCGAGCGCATCCTCGCGCACCGCTATCCCGCCCGAGACCAACGGCGTGGTTGAACGCTTCAACCGGACGCTCAAGTGCGAACACCTCGGCCAACGCGAGTTCAGCCAAGCGGCGGAGCTCGCCGAGGAGGTCGCTGCCTACCTCGCACTGCTCAAGTAGGTCAGGCCGCATGAGGCGCTGGGGCAGAAGAGACAAATCGTCGCGCACCGCTCAGACCCACGTGTGCCCCGCCGCAGCTTGCCTCCCGTCCAGTCAATACGGTAGCAGCGTGAGCGGACGGACGTCAGTGGCGGGCGTCGACGCACATCGGCTAACGCGGGGCTCCAGAGACTCGGTGAGGCCGAACCGTGTTCAGCCGTGCCGTCGTGTCTTTACGAGTCTCGTCCGGTCATGAAGATGCCCCTGAGAGGTCTTCAACACCCGGTCGCGCGCTGGCAGCTGTAGGCTGCGCGCACCGGGCCAGGGGCTTCTCAGGGAGAACGCAGGACGGGCAGGCCGCAATTGCCGTGGGCTTCGAGCCCGGTCTTGTCTGTGGCCGCCCCTGCGACTGCACCCGGGTGTGCTTATGAGCACGGATCCGTCGCTGTCGATTCGCCCGCCTGCGCTCCGCCATAGCCACGCGAGGGAAGGAGAGCGCCCATGCGCGCGATCGGCATCGATGTCCACCGCGACTTCTGCGAGGTGGCCGTCAGCGAGGGTGGGCACCTGCGCTCGGCGGGCCGCGTGCTCTCGACGCCCGAGGAGCTCGAGCTTCTCGGCGCGAGCCTCTCGGACGACGACCAAGTGGCCCTGGAGGCGACCGGTAACGCGCTCGCCATCGCGCGTATTCTCGAGCCCCACGTGGCACGTGTGGTGGTCGCCAGCGCCCGTGAGCTGCACGCCATCAGTGACGCCAAGGCCAAGACCGATCGCCGCGACGCGCGCACCCTGGCCAAGCTGCTGGCGGCCGGCATGCTCGAGGGCACCTGGCTGCCGGGCGAGGAGACGCGCGCCCTGCGCCGCCGCCTGGCCCAGCGCGCCCAGCTCGTGCGGGCGCGCACGCGCCTCAAGAACGAGGTCCAGGCGGCCCTCTTGCGCAACCTCGTCGGCGCACCATCGGCGACGGACCTCTTCGGCAGGGCCGGGCGGCGGTGGCTGACCGATCTCGTGTTGCCCGCCGACGAGCGCGAGACGCTCGAGAGCTGCCTGCGCACCATCGCCTTCCTCGACGGTGAGGTCGCGCGCTTCGAGGTGGCCATCGCCCGCTACGCGATGCACTCGGTGGAGATCCGCCGCCTGGTGACGATCCCCGGGGTCGGCCTGATCAGCGCGGCCACCTTGGTCGCCGTGGTCGGCGACGTGCGCCGCTTCCGCTGCGCCCGCAAGCTGGTCGGCTACCTGGGGCTCGATCCGCGCGTCCGTCAATCGGGCTCAAGTCCGGCGCGCATGGGGCACATCTCCAGGGAGGGTCCGGCTGCCGCCCGAGCGGCGCTCTGCGAGGCGGCCCACGCGGC
>JADGPQ010000178.1 GCA_017882325.1 Thermoleophilia bacterium | reverse complement strand
CAGCAGGATGATCACGAGGATGCCGATCAGCCCATAACCAGTTCCTGCGATAGCGAGCAAGGATGGTTCCTCCTTTAAGTGGGTTGTTGAGTATTCCATTCTCGGCCGCAACAAAACTGCAGAATCGTCTCGTCCGCTTGTCCCCACCGATCACGCGCGCGTGGGGGTGCCGGAAACTCGGTTCGGCGTGTCGGAGCGCGCGTCGGCATGATCGTCGGGTGGCCATCTCTTGCTTCTACTGGCTGTTTCGACACATCCTCGGATTCGCGGTCTGATGCCGAGAATGGGCGGGATCGAACTCGCCGAGCAGCTCTCCACGCTGCACCCAGAGCTGGCCGTGCTCTACACCTCCGGATATGGCGACAGCGGGCGCAGCCTCAAGGGGGTCACGGGAGCGCGCTATCTGCAGAAGCCGTGTGCGATGGAAGATCTGGCCCGCACGTTGCGCGAGCTGCTCGACTCTGCCCACCCGGCCCAGCAGGCGAGGCACGCGTGAGGGCAGCAGCGACCGGTGCCTCGGTACTCCTCATCGAGGACGAGCCCGGTGCGAGGGCCTGATTCGCGCGCTGGACATGCTCTCTCAGAGCATGCAAAGAGGGACTTAAGTGGAGCGCCATGCATTTCGACGAAGCGCGCGTTCTAGATGCCCACAGAACACGGATGAGGCATCAGAACTAACCGGTGCCTGTAGGTTCCGCGCCGTCAGCGTAAGGTGAGCGTGCCGTCTTCTGCGACGGTGACACGGATGACCGGGAGACGGAACCGCGTTTGGGCTGTTTCCCCGCTTCCTTCTTCCAGCCAGGAGGCGTCATTGTCGGGGCGGGTGACGACCAACACTTCGTCGGCGGGGAACTCCCTCAACGCGTCTTCGATTGCTTTTACCGGGCTCGAGTCGCCTACGCGAGCCTCGACGTCCTCTGTGGGGGTCGCTTCTGCCGTCTTGACCGCAAGCGATGCCGCCTCGGTACGGGCGTCGTCCTCGGCGTTCGTCAGCCAGTCGAGCCGCGAAATCTCCGATGCGGGTGCAACCACAAGCATCTCGGCGTCACCGCCGCCGCGACTGCGTACGAAGTCGCGGAGTACGCTGTCGGCGACTTCGGTAGTGATCACGACGAGCAAACGACGCGGCATCTTCTGTAAAGCCTAGTCCCCCAAGCCGCTCGGTCGCGAGCTCGACACTCTGCAGCACAAGGCGTCGCAAGGCTGCGCGAAGCCAGGACCTGAACTTCGCTCCGACGTGGATGTCCGAACGCTTCCTGGCGCTAGGTCAACCGGTTGTCTCGGCGTCCTCGATTGTGAGTTCCCGGTTTTCTTGCGCGGCATCGGTCGTTGCCTTCTCGATCGCCTCTTCGCGGCTGCGGTGGTATCCCTGGGCGTAGCTGCCATAGTCGACCTGCCAGCCTCCGTCTCCTTGGTGGACGCGGATGGGCTCGGCTTCGACAAGGGTGAGGCGCTGGCCGAGCGGCTCAGCTCGGCGCCCGTCGGCGGACTCCAGAGAGGCGGCAGGGACACGTTCGGTGTCGGCCGCGATCGGCGTCGTGTCCAGGTCGCCGCGGCCCACACTGGCGCGCGTGCTGTGAGGCTCAGTCGAGTGCAGGTCTAATCTTGCGCGCGTCGCGCAGCGTGTCTCGTTGCGGCACAGATAGATAACGTCGTTGCGGTCTGGGCGCGCAAGTTCACGAAATTGCTCCAGCCGTCGTAGCGTTGCCCCGCAAAGGTGGCAGTGGCGATTGGTCATCTCGGAAGATGGAACGAGTCAGTTGGCAGATCGGGTGCGAACACGGCGAGTGCGTTCTTTGGCGGGACACTCTTTTCGGCGGGACCCTCTTTTCCAATCCGAGGGCGCCAGCGATGAGGGAACTGCGCCCGCACCGCCGCGAGGTCTCGTACAGGCCGACGGTGGAAGACCGTCGGGTAGGACACGCCGCTCGTTGTGCACAGAGCCCGCCGCAGAAAGCGACGATCCGTGCTGGGGCTACTTCTCGACCTCCCCGGCCGTCGCCGGCTGCGGTGTTTGCGGTATCAGCAGGAGGTGGCTGTTGACGATCGCCGCAGCGACGTCGGCGAGCTTGTTGCCGTTGTGTTGGGAGTGGTCGCGCAGCAGGTCGAACGCCTTGTTGGCATCGATCGAGTTGCGGGCCATCAGGATCCCTTTTGCCTGCTCGATCACGGCGCGGCGCCCGAACGCTCCCTGCAGGTTGTGGTACTCCGTGAAGCGCTGGAGGGTGATGTCGATCGCGCTCTGTAGCTCCTTAGGGCCCGAATCGACGATGTAGGCGAAGACGCCGCGCTTGGCCGCCTCGCGGACGTAGGCGGGCTCCTCGGCGGAGAGAAGCGCGATCACGGGACAGGTGGATTCGCGGACGATCTGCTCGATCAGCTCGAGCGCGTGCTCGGAGGAGAGGCCGAGCCCGACGAGGGCGACATCGGGATGCTCTCGCGCCGTGACCGGGCCGACTTCTTCGACGTCGATCGAGCGCGCGATTACTTCGTGTCCGAGCCCGGTGACGACTTGCGCGAGCAACTCAAGCCGGTCGCGACGCTCGTTCGCGATCAGGACACGCAGGTGCTGGCTCTCGTTCTTGATCATGCGCCCACGGAACGTCGCGTGAACATCTGACCCTTCTCCACTCACTAGTACGACCGGAGGTCGCAACGAGTGGGGAGTGGCGGCTTGCTGAACCGGCTTTACGGTTCCTTCCGTCAGGCCCAGCCCGCGGCGGCCGTCGCAGCAATTGTACCTAGCCGCGTTCGTCCGCGTGGCTGCGCGAGCAGCGAATGCGGTGAGCGAACTTTGGGCGATTGAAGGTCTCGGTCTCACCTGCCGATGCGGCCAGTCATCGAACAAGCCGTTCCGCCATGCCACAAGACGCAGAGGGCGGAGAGCCGGCGGCGGAGCTCACCGTCGGGAGTGTCTAGGCCCGCATGAGGGCACTGTCGCGCTAGATCGCTTGCCCGCACCGCACGTACGACACTCGCGCGGGCGTCGAAGCGTAGAGTCGCCATCGCGCGTGCCGGCCTACGTGATCGTCGACGCCACTGTCCATGATCCCGACGCGTTTGCGGCCTACTTGGCCGCGTCACCGACCACGGTTGCGGCCGGCAGTGGCCGCTTTCTCGCACGCGGCGGTGAGATAGCCATGCTCGAAGGCGACTGGCACCCCAAAAGGATCGTCGTGTTGGAGTTCGCAGACACTCAAGGCCGCGAAGCGCTGGTACGCCTCAGAGGACTATCAAGCTGCGATCACACAGCTCGATCGCAAACCGGCCACCCATCAGCCGCGTTCACAACGTCCGTGGGTAGGACAACCTCCTTTCCATTCCACCCGCGGGCCTGCCTCTCGATCCTGTCGGGCGTTGCAGCGACGACCGGCGAGACCTTCTCGCCAAGCGACTCGAGAAACGTCTCGCGTGTAAGAGGCGTGGCCGTTGATCGTTGCGCCGGACGCTGCCTCGAGGGGTCAACCCGCTAGCCAGCCGACTCCCCGGCGGCCCAGGCCCGCGCGGTCGCAGCGTCCTTGAGTGCGGGCTCCACTCCTTCCGGGAGGTCCGGGCCGCCGTCGGAAGTCGCATCGGCATTGTCGCCGCCGTCCAGGTCGATGCCGTCTTCGGTCGTCGGTTCGTCGGAGCCGGTCGTCCTCCCGAGGACCGAGCTGCCGAGCTCTGGATCCTCCGACAACATCTCACGCGGCGCGTCCGATCCACCGAGCTCGGCGGGAACGATGCCCTCGACGGCGATGTCCGCCCACGGACCCTTCTCGCGAGCCTCGGCCTCGTCCGGCGTGGTTCCGCCGCGCTGCTCACTCGGCTTCACCGCGCCCTGCTCTTGATCGCTGCCAGCCATAGTGTCCTCCTGATTTTGGAAGCTGAACTACGCGAAGCTCTCTACCCCATCCGGGGGCGGCTAACCAGCGCGAGCGTCACTCCGGGAGCGGGGTCGCCCTAACGTCGTGCTTTTCGGTCTTGATTGCCCGTTCCCGCAAGCGTGGCATGGCTGCGTCACCGTGAATACCGCCCAGCAGTTGTCGCTGCGCCGAGGACCTACGCTGACGTAGATCCGGCGTCGCGCACCTCGTCGACGGCGGCGGCGACTATGTCGAGCGCCACGCCCCGCCGGGCACCGCGCTGCTCGCAGAACATCGAGCCCAATAGGACAGCCATTACGACGATCGCGCCGACCCAGAAGCGGTGAAACGCGAAGCCAACGCCACATGTCGCCGCACGAGGTCTACTTCCACTCCTCGGGCGGCGTCGAGTCGAAATGGTCGCCCAAGGACGTCGGACTCAACCGGGCCAACGCAATCCGCGGCTACACGCTCGGCGGAACGCTGTCGCTCGCGCTCATGATCGTCGTCGCGACGGCCGCCGCTGCGGCAACGTCGACGACCTGGCGATCGAGGGCGGCGCCGGCGAGGTGCCGGAGGTGGTCACGCTCCTCGTCGGCCCGGCTACTGGGGGCCGCGCGCCGGCGATGTCGTCCTCGCCGAAGTAGTCGCTGCCTTGCACCTCGATGAAGATCAGAGGCCCGCCCGAAGCCGTTGAGCGTGAACACGGCGACGGTGACCGACACGAACAGAGCCGCCTCCCTTCACCGGAAGTCGGCGTTACTTCAGGCGCGCTTCTGGGGATAGCGTTTATCGAGGTGGGGTCGAGGCTTTCATTGGTGCTGCTCTCCGTGCTGTGCGCGTTTGGCGTGGTTGGTGTCGGGTCGGCCGCGGGAGTAACGAAGGACACGTGTCCGACGTTCAACACTGCAGGCGAGACGAGTGCTGATCTGTCGATTGGCTATCCGGCCGGCTCGGTGCTGGTCGGTTCCTCGTCGGTGAAGCTCGGCGCGCTGATTGGTACGGCCACGGGCCAAACGACATACATGGTCGCGTACGGATCGTCGGCGGACTACGGGCTCTGCACCGCTGCCGTCCCGCTTTCGACGTCGGGCCAGCAGCCAATCCAAGTTGTTCTGACGGGGCTGGACGCGCAGACGACGTATCACTTCACCGTTGTCGCAACCAATGGCACCGACACGGCTTTGGGCGGCGATCAGACCTTCACGACGCTGCCGGCCGGCGAGATCCCGCAGGGCGCGACGATCAACGGCGTCGCGGTCGGCGGATTGAGCGAGGCCGCCGCGCTTCGCGCTCTACGACAGCTATCTGCGGCGCCGGCGCGACTCGCTATCGGCAAACGGCATTGGTCCGTCGTCCGAGCGCTGCTGGGCGCTCAGATCGATGCCAGCCAGGTCGCGCCCGCACTTCAAGCCCTGCCAGGCCAAGCACTGGCGGCTCCGACCTCAGTCGACGCCTACCGGCTCACGCACTACCTGGCGGCTGCGAGCCGCCGCTACGGACAGCCGACCCTCCCGGAGGTCGTGCGCCTGATCGGCCAGCACGCCCTGGTCGCCCCCGCCCAGTCCGGAATCCAGATCGACACTCGGCGTGCCCGAGCAGCGATCACCGCCTACCTCACGCAGAGACGATCAGGCGTGCTCCATCTCCCGATACGCCGCGCTCGAGCGCCGCAACCGCAGCACCAGAAGACCGTCGTCGTTCGCCTCAGCGCACAGACGCTGACTGCCTACCTCGACGGCAGGCCCGTGCTGACCACACCAGTCACCACCGGTCGGGCCGCCCTTCCAACCCCGAGCGGCAGTTTCTACATCCACAGCCGCTCCAGCCCCTACGTGTTCACGTCACCCTGGCCGAAGGGGAACCCGTACTGGTATCCCCCGACCCCGGCTACCTGGGCGATGTACTTCTACGACAACGATTTCCTCCATGACGACCCCGGCGAACCCGCAAACGCATTCGGATCCGGCTCCCAAAACGGTCCCTACGCGAGCCACGGCTGCGTCCACGTCCCGCACAACGCGATGGCGTTCCTCTACCAGTGGCTCCCGGTCGGCGCGACCGTGATCGTTGCGCAGAGCTGACGCCAAAAACCGTCGCGAACCCTGTGGGGTGCGTAAACTCGGTCCGCGCTCGAGAAAACGCGGATTTGCAGGCGAAACCGAGTTAATGCACCCCACACGCACCGTGCGCTCGACCTACAGGCGCCCGACCCGGGCGAAGCGCTTTCGACAAGCCGCGAGCTTGCCGGACCCGCGACATTGATCCGACGACGCGACC
>JADGPQ010000177.1 GCA_017882325.1 Thermoleophilia bacterium | reverse complement strand
CCTCGATCCGGCGCACACCGAGGGGGGGTGGGCCGCGAACCGGCGCGACGACTTTGTCGCGAAGTCGAACCAGTAGCCGCGCTGCGGCCCGTTGGAGCGGACGAAGCCCCGCCGCGGACCGCGCGGCAGGGCTCTCTCCCGGCTGACGGCTGATGGCTGACGGCCGATGGCTGACGGCTGACGGCTGCTCGCGGCTACAGCCCGAGCCAGTAGCTCATCTTCACCAGGAAGATGTTCTCCGGCGGCGCGCCGACGAGGCCGCGCAGGTCGCGGCCGAGCTGGAAGTCGCCCACGCCCGTCTCGGCGTTGGCGGAGCGCGACTGCGTCCACACGAGGAAGAGGGTGGAGCCGGGATGGAACTCCCACCGGACCACGGCGTTGCCGCGCAGCGACCGGAAGTTGAAGTCGGGGTTGCCGACCGTCATGATGATCTTCGTGAAGAAGATGGCGAACACGAAGTCGACGACGAAGACCTTCTTGAAGTAGCCGAGCGTGATGCGCCGCAGGCCGAAGTAGAACAGCTGCCGGTCGAACTGGTAGCTGCGTTTCCGATAGAAGCCTTGGTACGTCTCCAGCGGGCCGGCGGGAAACGTGGGGATGAACATCACGAAGGCCAACAGACGCAGCAGCGAGTTCTCCTCGATCACCCCGCGCAGGCAGTCGAACACGTACTGCAGCAGGCGGAAGGCGAAGTAGCTGATGCCCAGCGGCATCAGCAGATGCGAGACGATCCAGTCGTCCTGGCCCCAGATGGCGATGGCCCCACGCTGGCCGTACTTGCCGATCCCAAGCGTGATCACCGCGATGGCAACGATGATCAGCACAACCCGGCCGCCGCTCAGCATCTTGCGCCGCTTGAGCTCGACGAGCTGGTGAGCCACGAGCACGAGCCCCACGGCTATCATGGCGAAGGCCGGGTTCAGGATGGCGAGGACGGCCACCGACACCACGGTCAGGAAGATGAGCTTGAGGCGCTCGTTGCGCATGGCCAGCCAGAAGACCAGCAGTGCGGCGATGACGACCGGGATCAGGTACAGGGTGAAGTAGATCTTCACGGCAGGCCGCCTCGTCCGTCGGAGCCTGAGTCCCAGACCGTGAACCGCTCCTCGGAGCGTGAGATCAGTTGCTCGCACGCGGCCAGTGGGTGCCGGTGCAGGAACCCAGCCCCGAAGCCCTTCACCCGAGCTCCTCCGCGAGAAGAGCCTGGAGCGCGGCGCGGACGGCCTTGCCGGAGCCGGTGCGCGGGATCGAGGCGACGGCGATGACGCGACTCGGCAGGGACGCCGACGGCAGCACGGCGCGCAGCTCGCGCAGCAACCGCGAGGCCTTGAAGTCGTCGGGTTCGAGCGGCACTACGAAGGCCACCGGCACGTGTCCGAGGATGTCGTCCGGAGCCGCCAGCACCGCGACGTCGGCGAAGCGGCCGAGGCTCTGCAGCGCCTGCTGCACGTGGATGATGCTCACCTTCTCGCCGCCGCGCTTGATGATGTCGTCCTTGCGGCCGGCGATCCACACGGCCCCGCTCTCGTCGACGTGGCCGAAGTCGCCGGTCTTGAGGCCGTGGGCGGTGAGAGTCCGGGCCGTGATCCCGGGCTCGTCCAGGTAGCCCTGCATGAGCAGCGAGCCCGTGACGTAGAGCTCGCCGACGTCACCGGGCGCGGCCTCCGCCCCATTGCCGCGCCGGGCTATGACGCGCATATCGCCGATGGGACGGCCCACGGACCCGACGCGCAGGTCGAGCTCGGCCGGCGGCAGGATGCAGAGCCGGCCGCTCACTTCAGTCAGCCCGTACATGTTGAAGAGGTCGACGCCGGGCAGCACGCGGCGGAACTTCTCGATCACCGGGAGCGGCAGGTGGTCGCCGCTGCTCACCCAGAAGCGCAGGCTGTGAGCGGCCGGCACGTCGAGCGGCTCAACGACGCGCACGAGGTGCGCCGGCGCACCGCCGAAGCCCGTGCAGCCCAGCGTCTCCATCTCGTCGAGAAGGCCGGCCCCGAAGAAGAAGCCGAGCTGGCCGGCGACGCCGCCGCCGGCCGCGAGCAGCGTGAGGAAGTGGCAGATGCCGCTCGTGAAGTACGGCGGCGTGTTGATGAAGATGCGGTCGTCCCCGCAGAGCCCGAGGGTGAGCGCCACGTGGCCGGCATTGCTCGAGATGGCGCGCAGCGTCTGGCAGACGCCCTTGGGCAAGCCGGTGGTACCGGAGGTGAACATGATCATGGCCTGCTCGTCCTCGCGAACGGCTTGCAGGCCGCCTGCAGCGGCCGGGCCGGCCGCCGGAGCGGCTACGCCGCCGGCGCTCGCGACCTCGACGGCCGGCCGCAGACCGTCGACGAGACCGCCTTCGTCGGCCGTCACCACCAGGCGCGCCGCGCACGCGCCGGAGCGGGCGTCGTCGCCGGCAAGCACGAGCACATCGGGGACCGCCTTACCGATCAGCCAGTCGGCGTCGGCCTGCGGCAGGCTTGTGTTGAGCGGTACAACCACCGCGCCCGCCAGCCAAGCGCCGATCATGCAGACGAAGAACTGGTCGTACTCCTCGAGGTAGAGGGCGACGCGCCGGCCGCGGCCGCCGCCGGCCGCCGCGAGGGCGGCGGCGACCTCCGCGGCGCGGCGCAGCATCTCGGCGTAGGTGTATGTACGGCCGCGCGTGACGAGCAGCACGGCATCGGGGCGCGCGACCGCCCAGCGACGCAGACGCCCCACGGCGTCGGTCATGAGATCGGCGGTCATGACAGGTGGGTGGTCAGGTGTCAGAAGCCGACGTAGCGGAACTCAGTGAGCTGGCCGCCGACCAGAACGGCGATGGTGATCGCCAGGAAGAGGAGGAACCAGAGCAGCGTCTGCAGGCTAAGGCCGAGCCCGTAGAAGAGCCACCGCGTCGGCGGCCGCTCGTCGGCGTCCAGCGGCGGGCCCGCTTCGCGCGGTTGGCCCTGTCCCGAGCCGGCCTCAGGCATCGCCCGCCCTCTTGCGCGCGATGTAGGCCAGCATGTGGTTCACTGTGTCGAGGTTCTCGAAGACGATGTCCATGGGCTTCACCTTGATCGAGAAGGTCTCCTCGAGAAAGGCGATGAGCGCCGTGAGGTTCATGGAGTCGAGCAGCTGGTCGCGGAACAGAGACGTGTCGGCGCTCACCTCTTCGTCTTCGAGGTCGGCCTCGTCGCGGATGAACTCCAGGATGGCATCGGCGTCGCTCATGCTGCGTCCCTCGCTTCGTCGGGGAGGCGGGCCACTATCGCGGCTCAGGGCCGCATCCCCGCACTGTAGGAGAACTTCATGGGACTCTCGAAGCCCGTCGCCTCGGCGCCGGCCTTGAACACCTTGGCCAGCGTGAACACGCGTTCGGTGGTCTGAAAGCCCTGCTCCAGGCCCCACTCGTCGCTGAGGATATGCCCGCGACCGCCGGCCCAGCCGTAGGCGCCGAATTGGCAGGTGCCGTCGCCGTTGCCGACCACGAGGCAGCCGTTGCGCACGAAGGGGAGCCAGGTGGCCAGGATGGCGGTCTCGGCGCCACCGGAGCGGCGACCGGCGGTGGCCATCACGCCCACCGGCCTGTTGGCCAGCTTGAAGTCCTGATGACGAAGCGGTCGCGTGCGCATGATGAACCTCGAGAAGAGGTCTGAGGGCAGCCCGAAATAGACGGGCGTCGCCACGAGGAGACCGTCGGCGGCCACCATCCTTTCGAGGACCGTCTGCACGTCGTCCTCGTCGACGCGCACGCATGGGATGAACCTGCCCGTGTCCTTGGTCTTGCCGCAGACGTTGCAGGCTTTGCAGGGCTCGATGTGAAGGTCGCGCAGGTGAACGATCTCGTGCTCGGCCTCGCCTGGGTAGGTAGTGTCGAGCTGGTCGAAGGACGTCTCGAGCATGATGCCGCTGTTGCTGTTGTCGCGCGGGCTGCAGTTGAGCCCCAAGAGCCGAACCGTCATGCCGCAAGCTCCTTGTCGCGGTCGTCCGCCCGCCGGGAAGAACGGGTGGGATGGCCAGGCCCGCACTCGCGAACGGGAGGACAATGCTACCAGACGACAGGCGCGCCGGCCGTCGGAAAGGCGTGGTGCCGAAGGTGGGATTTGAACCCACACGCCCTCTCGGGCACCGGGTTTTGAGTCCAGCGCGTCTACCGGTTCCGCCACTTCGGCACGACAAGCGGATGTCCATGCTACCGCGAAACGCCGAAGAACGGGAACGGCCGCCGGGGCCCGAGGGCCCCGGCGGCCGTTCCCTGCCGCGGGATCACTCACACATCGCCGATGAAGCAGGCTCAGTATTGCGAGGCGAAGGTCGTCGTCCACATCTGCGGGCCGATGCCCCTGTGGATAGCGTAGGCGGTCGCGAAGATCTGCGAGCTGCCGTCGTAGATGCTGTAGTGGCGCCAGGGGTTCCAGCTCGCGGCCCAGGTGCCCGTCCAGTACTGGTACAGGCCTTTGTAGGCCGAGCTGGCGCCGGCGTACCGGCGGCCGCCGGACTCGCGCATCATCATGCGGTACATGCCGTTGCCGTTCACGTTGTACCGGCGAGCCGCGATCTTGATGATGGGCATCCAGTAGGCGCGGCACTCCCAGCCGGCCATCTGCAGCTGCCGGCGGACCTGGCCGGCGATGCGCCCCACGCGCTTCTGCCAGACGCGCACAGCCTTGCGGGCCTCGACGACCTTGACTTTCAGCTCGTCAACGGCGGTGGGCGCCGCAGTGGTCTGCGGCTGAGGGGTAGCCTGGCCTGACAGCATGCCGGCTGGGTCTGTGGTGCCGGCAAGCGCGGCGGCAAGGGCAGCTTCGGCGGCCTGCAGGCGGTGGTGTGCCTGGCGCAGTTCGCGCTTGGCGACGCGCAGCTTGCTGCGCAGCGGGGTCGCTGCGTCGGCCTTGGGCGTGGTGATGGCGGTGGTGAGGGCGATGGCGACGATGAGGATCGCGAGGATCGCGATCCAGCTCTGGCGTCGGGCCACAACGTCCTTTCGACGAGGTTTCCCCGGCGGCAGCGGCGAAGCCTGTGCCGACGGGGCATTCCGCGCACCGGCGCAGCTTGCCCAGCATGCGAACGCCGAGTTGGGAGACAAAGGGAGGGGCGAACGGATGAGGGGGCGTGCCGGGACGCCGCGGTTGTACGTGCGAGGCGTCAGTCAACCAGAGATCGGCGGGCGACGCAACCGGACGAGGCTGCGCGCCTCGATCTCGACAATCCAGCCGAACACATGGGAGCGCTCCTGCAAAACCAAAAAGCCTGCCTCGCGAACGAATCTACCCGTATCTCTATCCAGACGGCAGCCTCCCGCGACCGCCGCCCAGGCCGGGGCGGCCAAGCTCTGCAGCCGTCGCCCCGGCTGCCACGACAGGTGCACGTGCTCGAGCATCACGACGCAGCCGTCGGGGATCAGCACCCGGCGGAGCTCTCCCAGCGCCGCCGCCGGGTCGGCGACCGTACAGAAGCTGAAACTCGTGACGGCGGTCTCGAAGCTCGCGTCCGCGAACGGCAGATGCTCGGCCACTCCCTCGACCACCTTGACGGACGCTTCCGAGCGCATGGCGGCGCGGCGAGCACGCGCCGCCATGCCCGGATGGGGTTCGAGCGCCGTGACCTCGGCACCGGCGGCGTACCAGCGCAGCTGGCTACCGGTGCCGGTGCCCACCTCGAGCACGCGTCCGCTGGCGTGCGCCGCAAGGCGGCGCCGCCAGGCGCCCAGAGCGGTGCGCTCGAACGGCCACATGAGCGCGTCGTAGGCGGCCGCGCGCGCCCAGGGCGGGGTTGTGTTCAAACCTGTCATCGCTGAGACTAGCCCCGTCGTCGCGTCCCTCGGTTCATGCCCCACCGACGGGCGCCGCACACGCAAGGCAGGAGCCATGGCGCGTCTGCTCGATCTCACCAGGTATGACAAGGACGACCGCGGCGTCGCCGTCGCGCCCGAGCTCGCTGCCGAGCTGCGGCGCCTCGCCAACCTCTTCCTCGTCTCGGGCATCACGCTCGTGCTCTTCCTCGCGCGCGCCTTCGCCGAGGTCTTCACCGTCACCTTCATCCCCAGACCCCTCTACGTCGTCTGGGGCACCGTCATGCTCAGCGGCTGGGCGATGACCTACGTCTACGGCGTCTACGTGACGTCCAAGGCGCGGCGCTGGGCCTGGTTCGCGCTGTGCGCGATCCCGTTCACGTGCGTGCCCGC
>JADGPQ010000031.1 GCA_017882325.1 Thermoleophilia bacterium | reverse complement strand
TTGCCGAACAGGTCGCCGACCTCCTCGATGCCCTTGACGAAGCCCTTGTCGAGGATGTCGGCGGGGGGCAGGCCGGCGTCGAGGCCCTTCTGCGCGAGGCCTGCGGCCTCTTCGGCCTCACCGTCGATGACGGTCTGCTTCATCAGTTCGTAGAGCTCTTCTGCCACTGGATCCTCCCACGATCAAACAACCAGTAGCGGGAACCCTTCGCAAGAGTCCCGAGTGCTAAATCAATTGTGTAGTTTATTGCACAGCAGGATGTCTACGTCAAGGCGCCGTCACTGCTCGACGTTCGCCTCTGTGCTTCCTCGCCTACTAAGGGCCTATCCCTGTAGGGCCATCGCAAGCCGTGCCGCATGCGCCTTCTTGAAGGCGATCAGGCCGCAGGCCAGCAGCAGCAGGGCGAGGTGGTTCTCGGCCTTCTTCGACCAGCGCACGAGCAGGGCGCGGTTGCGATTCGGCCAGGAGTGGGCGGCCTCCACGACCCAGCGCCGGGCGCGCCAGCCGGGGACGTGGAGCTTGAGACAGATCTCCTCGCCACGGGCTCGAATGTGCGGCGCGTAGCCGTGCCGCACGGCGAGCTCGCGCATCGGCGACGAGTCGTAGCCGCGGTCCAGGCAGAGCCTCTGTGGGCGCGCCGCCGTGGGCGTGGGCCGCTCGAGCGGGATGCTGTTCAGGGTCGGGGCGAGCAGCGGCTGGTCGTGGCGGCCCTCGCCGTCGTGTGCCAGCCCGATCGGGACCCCTGCCGCCTCGCAGAGAAGCGAACGTTTCGCCCCTTTTTGCCTCGATCGGTGGGGTTGGGGCCGGTCGCCGAGCCGCCGAGCGGCGCCTTGGTCATGGCGCCGTCGGCGGCCAGCCACGACCAGTCGATGCCCACCACCTCGTCGTAGTCCAACAGCCCCTGGCGCCAGATCTCATGGAAGACCCCGGCCCGCTCCCACTCCTGGAAGCGTCGATGGGCGCTGCTGGAGTTGCAGATCCCCGTGGCGCGCAGGGCGTTCCACTGCATGCCGGTGCGCAGCACTAGCAGGATGGCGTTCATGACCTGCCGGTCGGGGATGCGCCGGCGGTGAGTGCCCAGCGGGTGCGGTGGCGGTGGCGGCAGGAGCGGCTCGACGCGCTCCCAGAGCCAGTCCGGGATGCGCCAGCCATCGTCGCGGTCGATGAGTCCCATCACGAACCTCCAGGTACCCGTTTCGAGCGGCTGCTCAAGGAGTGGTTCGCCGGCGGCTCCAGAGCTCCTACAGGGATAGGCCCTAAGTCCGCTGGCATCTCGAAGTCGCCTTGGCGCCGCTCCTCTATCGCGACGAGGTGCCGCCTGCGCGGACGGACCCGGTCGGTCCGCCCAAGCGCTCGGCCGGGGCGATCGCGAAGGAGCGCGACCACCAGACGCCCGACGCCCTGCCGATGGGCAGCTTCCGGACCCTTCTGGCCGAGCTCGCCACCCTCACCCGCAACCGGATTGTGCCGGCGGACGCCGACGAACGGGCGGCCTTCGAACTGCTCAGCGAGCGGACCCCGATCCAGGGCCTCGCCCTCGAGCTGATCGGGGTCTCTCTCGACTCGATGTAGTCAGAACGCCGCACCCTCGCAAGCCGTATCTGAACCCACCTCGTCTAGTCTGACGTTTCTCCCGCCAGCCCCCACTGATCCTTTAAGCGTTCCCTTGGTCTACCTGAGGGCACCGAGGAGACGGCCGAGGGGACATAAGCAGGCTCTCACTCCTGCGCCTCGGACCCCTTGGGCATGGAACGCCCCGAGGCTGACGCGGTCTCTGTGCAGAAGCCTGAGACGGTCGTCGCTGTGCTCATGGAGCTCTCGGCGCAGAACGCTCTGCTCAGGCGTCAGGTTGCCGAGCTGAGCGCGCGCCTGGCCAAGCGGGACGAGCGCATAGCCGAGTTCGAGCGGCGCCTGATCCGCAACTCCCGCAACTCCGCGGTGCCCCCCAGCCAAGATCCGCCCGCCGCGCCTGAGCTCCAGCAAGCTGCTCCGTCGGCGCGCAGGGTGGGGCGCCCAGCCGGGCCATCCGGGTCATGAACGCGGTCGTCGGCTGGCGCCGATCGAATCGCTCGACGAGCTGATCGACCACTGGCCCTCTCGCTGCCGCTGCGGCCATGTCTTCTGCACGGCGGAGCGCGAGGCGGTCGGGGAGCCCGCGCGCCATCAGGTCGCGGAGCTGCCGCCAACCGCGATGATCCTCACCGAGCGTCTGCTACAGCGGCTGCGCTGCCCGGACTGCGACGCTGCCACGCGCGCCAAGCTACCGCCCGAGGCGCCCGCCAGCGCCTTTGGTCCGCGTCTTTGCGCTGCCCTCGTCACGCTGGCGGTGAGAAACCGTATCTCGCGCCGTGACGCGGTCGAGCTCGCGGGTGAGCTGTTCGGAGCCCGCATCTGCGCGGGCTCTGTCGAAGCGATCCTGCAGCGCGCGGCCACGGCTCTCGACGAGCCCTGCGAGGACTTGCTCTGCCACATCCGCGCCGCCCCGGCGGTCAACATCGACGAGACCGGCTGGCGCACCGCCGGGGAGCGGCGCACGCTCTGGGGCGCGCTCACCGGGCAGAAGGCGCTCTTCCGCATCGCCGCCGATCGCCACCGGCGCGAGGCCCAGGCGCTGCTCGGCGAGGACTTCTCCGGCATTGCCTGCTCGGACCGCGGATGGGCCTACAACTACCTCGATGCGGAACGGCGGCAGCTGCGTTGGGCTCACCTCGTGCGCGACCTCACCGCCCGCAGCGGGGGCCTCGCCGCCCAGAAGGAGTTCGGCGCGGCCGGCCTCGAGAATGCCGCACGGCTGTTCGCCGCCTGGAACCGGTGCCGCTGGACGCTGACCGCGCCCGCCTCAGCGAGCGCATCGGCCCGCTCAAGCAGGAACTTCGGGCGATGCTCGAGCAGGCGGCGCGCAAGAGCGCCCGCAACCGCACCTTCGCCAGCAACCTGCTCAGACGCTGGCCGGTCCTATGGACCTTCGCGAGCGCCACCGGTGTCGAGCCCACCAACAACCACGCCGAGCGCGGCCTGCGCGGGGCGGTCATCCACCGCAAGCTCTCGCTCGGCAGCCAGTCCGCTCGGGGGAGCGCACCATCGAGCGGCTGCTGTCGGCCTCGGCCGCTGGCCGCCTACAGGGGCGCTCGTTGTTCGCCTACCTCAGCGACGTCCTTGCCGCCAGGATCCGCGGCGCCCCCATCCCCTGCTCGCCTGATCCAGCAGGGGGCCTGAACGCTCACATCTTCCACCGTATCCGGATCCTCAATTGAACCGGAGGGAGATTGCCGCTCTCACCCTCGGGGGCACAAGGACGCGAAGGATCCGGTTCGGCGGCGGCGCGCGCGGCCGGCGCCCTAGAGCTCACGCGCGGTGAAAGCAGTCGAGAACACGATGGCCAGATCCGACGGCGCGAGGGTTCGAGCCACGATCGCTCGCCCCAGAGTCGGCCGCGGCTACGATCGATCGGCCTCGCCGCTGACCAACGCGGGAATGCCGAGGGCCAACAGTACATCTAGCGCGCGCAGCGCCGCGATGAAGTCGAAATGCTGGGGAGCCACCAAGGCCTGCATCGTCAATCCATCGGAGGCCGCCGCGAGAAGCGTCGCGAGTCCGCTTAGTCGGGCCCGCAGCTCGGGATCGGCACCCTCGCCGGCGCCAAGTTGTTCAAGATGCAGCTCGTAGAAGGTCTCGTAGTAGCCTTGCAGCTGCAGACGCAGCTTCTTGTCTCGCAAAGCGTGAGGTAGGAGTTCGAAGAGGACCTTCAGCGGCTTGCTCGGTGTGCTGAGAATGAGGGTCTCCTCGGCCAGCCTGCTGAGCCCGGTGGCTGCCGAGGTCTTGCGCGGCGGACGCGTCAGGAGCACCAACTCGGCGTAGACGACAGCGTCGATCAAGACGCTGACGAGCCCGGCCTTGTTGCCAAAGTAGTATTTCACCGCGGCGACGTTTTCCCCTGACGCAGCGGAGATGCTCGCCAGCGTGAGCTTGCCGAAACCCTTGGTGACGACGACGCGCATCGCCCCGGCAAGGACACGCTGAGCTGTAGGTGAGAGGCTGGCGACAGGGTCTTCGATTCGAGTCAGCACAGTCTCTATCCAAGCGAACGCAGAGTTGCGGTCGCCTTCCGATTGAGCGATCCCTACCCCGTCGCCCGCGGTCCCGGTCCCGGTCCCGGTCCCGGCAGGGTCGTCGCCGTCTACCGTCGTTGTCAATGATTCGACCACATGCAGAATATTAGCTGATTGGTTGAAGACTGTCGAGAGCGTGTGTCTGATCCGAATCGCATCGCGCTTGAACCTGACCTCGGTGACGACCGAACCCGACCTTCGCATGACCTCCGGTGCGAGGTTCGGCGTATGTCGCGATGCTCAAAAGCCGCTGCCGGCTGAGACGGGTGAGGGCGGTGGGGGGCCCGTCGCTCCTTGTACCCCTCGCCGCCGTGGTGCTGGGCGTGCCTCTGACAGCCGCGCATCCGGATCGGTGGGCAGCGGCTCCGGCTTGTGGCTCTCGAGTAGCTCACGCACCTTGGCGTTGACCCGACTTTGCATGGTGAGCGATCCTCGCCTCTTCCAGTTGCCGTGGTTCTTGAACCGCCCGGGTTCGGTGTTCTCGCTTGCTAACGGGGCCAGATCTAAACAAGCACTTGACGGGCGATAGTATCCAGCCCGATAAAGCAATTGCTCGAATTGGTCTTGACCGTTCCCAAGGACCGCTGTAGTCTCACACCCTACTACAACACATTGCAGGTGGCCGTCAACCAAGTGGGCCAGCGTGATGCGGCGGTGTCCGTCGCGGTGTCTTTCGCAGCCTCGCTTTCGGTTTCGTCCTGCTCTTCGTGGTGACCACATCGGGATCCCGCCGCCGGGGAGCCGTTCTCGAAAACACGCTGGGAGAAGGAGAGCCGACGTCATGACGTCAGAGACGAGACACACGCGGGCTATGGACCACCCGGCCCGGTCGGGCGTTGCGCTGCAGGTTGTCAACTTGCGCCGATCGTGGGGGTCCGTGTGTGCGCTCGACGGGCTGTCGCTCGACATCGCCGCCGGCGAGCTCGTCGCCCTGCTCGGGCCCTCCGGCTGCGGCAAGTCCACCGCGTTGAGGATTATCGCAGGGCTCGATGAGGCCGACTCAGGTCAGGTCCTCGTGGAGGGCACGGACATTGCCCGCCTCCCCGCGAACCAGCGAGACATGGGTATGGTCTTTCAGGCATATAGCCTGTTCCCGAACATGACGGCCAGCGACAACGTTGCATTCGGACTGAGGGTGCGAAGGGTTAGCACAAAGGTGCGGCGGCGGCGGGTCGACGAGCTGCTTGAGCTCGTTGGTTTGAGCTCCCAGGCCAGGAAGTTCCCGCACCAGATGTCCGGCGGGCAACAACAGCGCGTCGCGCTGGCGCGTGCGCTGGCCATCGGGCCAAGGGTGCTGCTCTTAGACGAGCCGCTGTCGGCACTCGACGCCAAGGTGCGCAGCGAGCTGCGCGACGAAATCCGGCGCGTCCAGCTTGAGGTCGGCACGACGACCGTGTTCGTTACTCACGATCAGGAGGAGGCGTTTGCTCTAGCCGACCGGGTCGGGGTCATAAACTTTGGGCGGCTCGAACAAATCGCCCCGCCGGCGGAACTCTACAATGAACCGCGGACGGCGTTCGTCGCCGAGTTCGTCGGCCTTACCAACCGGCTGCCGGGTGAAGCGCAGGCTGGCATGGTGAGTGTGATTGGTAGCCGCGTGCCGCTGTTGGAGGAGTCCGTGGGATCCGGTGCAGTTATAGCGCTCGTGCGGCCCGAGTCGGTACACGTGACGCCAGACGTGGATGGAAACGCGCGGGTGACTGCAATGGGCTTTCGTGGTTCGATCGGTATGGTCCAAGTTCGACTCGCCACCGAGAACCTGGTGCTCGCACAGGTGTCGAGCGCCGAGAGCGCCCAGCTTGCTCCGGGCACTGCGGTATGCGTGACCGTCCGCCCCGTGCCCGTTCTGGCCGTGGGCGTGGACGTGGAGAGCGTGCCTGACGAGGCCATCCAGCCCGTGGCCATTTCGAGAAGTAAGGAGACCTTGATGGTGCCGACCGCCAAGACTCCTTGAATTTCAAGGAAAGGAACTTCTGAGAAAGGCTGGATTGCCAGTTAACAAACGGGACGCCTGCGGCCGACAGTGTCGTCGAAGCCAGGGGGTGTTCATGCACAACCGTTCCCGGCGTGCCCGCCATTTGGGCGTTGTCCACGCCACCGCGGACCCGGGTCGCAGTGCGCATCGACCCGGTCGGTGTGCGGCTTTTCGTCCTCTGAGCAGCAAAGTTTTCGCTCGCCCGCCAGCTTGATGCAGTCACCCACAACTCTCGACCGGGTCCTTCGGCGCGGGACCGCACGCGGCACTGGCGCCGAACGTCCCTACCACGCCCTGGTTTGGGGCCCCGGCGAGCCGCGCACCCTGCGCGACGATCTGGTTCCGGGCGGTGCTTGGGTCCTAACCGGCGTCAGCGATCCGTCTCCACTTGTCTTCTTCGCACATTTCGCCGACCCCCAGATCGTCGATGTGCAGTCTCCGGGGAGGTTCGAGTTCTTCGAGATGCTGAACGGCAGGCCGGGATCCAATCTCTTCTACCCAGCAGCGCGACCGCAGGAGACCCTCGCCCCCCATGCCCTGTCAGCGTTCGTGCGCACTTTGAACCGGTTGCGAGAGAGCCCGGACACTGGGTCACGGCTAGCGGTTGCGATCAGCGCTGGCGACAACGTGGACAACGCGCAGCTGAATGAGCTGGGGTGGTTCGTTGCGCTGGTGGGCGGTGGCGAGGTCGACCGCCGCTCGCGCGGAGCCCCTTACGAGGGAGTCCAAGACCCCTCCTGGAACGACAGGACCCACTGGCATCCCGACGGCGCGCCCGATCGGTATCGGGAACTCTGGGGTTTCCCCGAGCGCCCTGGGCTGCTGGCTGAAGCCTTGCGACCGTTCTCTGCCGAGGCGCTCGCGCTCCCCTGGCTTTCTTGCTTCGGCAACCATGATGGGCTGATATTGGGCAACTCGCTGCCGACGCTCGCTTATCGCGACCTCGTCGTCGGTGACAGAAAACCCGTGGCCTTGCCGCCCAAGTTCGATGCTGTGGAGCATGCGTCGGAGCTCCGCACCGCCCCAGAGAGGTTCCTCGGCGGCCCGGCCAGGTATGTGGCAGCTGATGCGGCGCGGCGCATCGTCGGTCGTCGCGAGTTCGTCGAGGCTCATCTAAACGCGCCCGGCCGGCCTGCCGGACACGGTTATTCGTCGGCGAGCCCCCGCCAAGGCACGACGTATTGCGTACACGATATCGATAGCGGGCGCGTGCCGATCCGGTTCGTCCTTCTCGATACTACCAACATGGATGGATTCTACGAGGGCAGCATCGGGCGACGACAGCTGAGCTGGCTCGAGGAACGCCTGGCCGAAGTGAGTCATCGTCACCTCGATGTCGGCGGCCGCTTGGTTGAGCAGTCCGGGGTCTGCGACCACTTGATCGTGCTCTTGTCCCATCACCCATTGGAGGATCTGGTCAACGCGCGCGTCGACCAACACGGTCTCGAGGATGATCAGCCGCGCGCGCTAGCCGCCGAAGTCGAGGCGCTCCTGCACCGCTTTCCGAACGTTGTCCTCTGGCTCAACGGCCACCGCCACGTCAATCATGTGTGGCCGCGTCCCGACCCCACGGCTCGCACGGCCGGCTTCTGGGAGGTGTCGACGGCGGCCGTCACCGATTGGCCCTGTCAGGTACGGCTGCTCGAGCTGGTCGCGAACGGCGATGACTCGCTCTCGATCCTCTCGACGATGGTCGACGCCGATGTGCCGGCCGATCCCGGTGAGGCAACAGGCCTGGCACGCTTGGCCGCCGTGCACCGCGAGCTCGCCGCCAACGACCCCTTCGGCGGCCTGGCGTCGTTCCGCGAAGGCGGACCGAAAGATCGCAACGTGATTCTGCCAATGCCGACACCGTTTTCGATTCCGTGAGCGGCTCCGGGGCGTCCGTGACTTGCGGAGCGCAGTCGCTCTGGCGGGCTTCCCGCTGCGCGGCCGGTCCCGGGGCAGAGTCGATGTGCGCGCCAGACCTCTCTGACTGGACGTGCAATCGCGCTACTGTGGACGTGGCGCTGTCCAAGCGCCTTCGTGTTCAGGTCTATCGTGAGCCGGAGGGCGATACCTCAAACGGAGGAGGCTCCTCATGAATGACTCGTCTCACGCGCACGCCAAGAAGGCTGACGCTTCGACCCGTCTCGATTTGCCTGTCCCGGCACCCGGTCAGGAGAGTCGAAGACGATCACTCGCCCGCTTGGCCACCGGCGTCTTCGATGTGCTCGTCATCGGTGGCGGCGTGACCGGGTGCGGCGTTGCTCTCGATGCGGCCAGCCGGGGTCTCTCCGTGGCCCTCCTCGAGAAGCGCGACTTCGCCGCCGGCACCTCGAGTCGCTCCAGCAAACTGATCCACGGAGGGCTTCGTTATCTCGAACAATTCGACATCGGGTTGGTGCGAGAGGCGCTGCACGAACGACGGCTTCTCGTGGAGAAGATTGCGCCGCACCTGGTTCATCCGACCCCTTTCCTTCTGCCCTTGAAGCACAGGGCCTGGGACCGGCTGTACCTGGGGTCGGGGCTCCTTCTGTACGACTCACTCGCCGGACTGGAGCCCGCGATGCCACGCCATCGACACCTGTCACGCGGCGCTTGCTTGCGAGCCGTTCCGTCCCTCCGCGAAGATGCGCTTACCGGTGGGATCCGCTACTACGACGCCCAGGTTGACGACGCTCGATTCTCGCTGATGCTCGCCCTCACGGCGACTGCCCACGGTGCACTCTGCACCCCCGCCGTCGGCGTCATCGCGTTTCTCCATCAGGAGGAAAGGATCTCCGGAGCCCGTGTGCGAGACCTCGAGTCGGGTGATGAGTTCGAGGTGCGCGCCCGGGCAGTCATCAACGCCACCGGCGTGTGGACCACGGAGGTGGAGCGTCTGGCGGGAGTCGAGGCCCCTATGCTGGTCCGACCGTCAAAAGGCGTGCACGTCGTCGTGCCGAAGGCGCGCATCGACTCCGCCTATGCGCTCATCCTCCCTACAGAGAAGAGCGTGCTGTTCGTGCTGCCCTGGGGCGATCAGTGGATCGTCGGCACGACCGACACCGACTGGTGCTTCGGTCTGGATCACCCCGCGGCGAGTCGCAGCGATATCCAGTACCTGCTCGACCACGTGAATGCGGTCCTCAAAGACCCGCTGACGTTCGACGACATCACCGCTGTGTACGCCGGTCTTCGCCCTCTGCTCGGGGGCGGGGCAGACGCGACGGCCAAGATGTCTCGAGAACACGCGGTCCGGCGCAGCACACCGGGACTGACAAGCGTGGCGGGTGGAAAGTACACGACGTACCGGCTAATGGCCCGAGACGCCGTCGATGTGGCGGTTCGAGAGCTGCCCTTCGCGGTCGATGCCAGCCGCACTGCCGATATCCCGCTCCTCGGTGCCGTCGGATTGTCGGGCGCCGAGTTCCGGTTGAGCATCCACCCTGGTGCGACGCGCCTTGCACCCCAACAACTTCAGCACTTGGTAGGGCGCTACGGAACGCTGGCCTCGAAGGTTCTGGATCTGTTGGTCGAGGAGCCGAGTCTGGCCGATCCTGTCCTCGGGGCCGAGAAGTACCTGGCTGGCGAAGTCCGCTACGCCGCACTGCATGAGGGGGCGCTTCATGTTGACGACGTGCTTACTCGCCGCACTCACATTGCCTTCGAGGTGCCCGATCGTGGTCGGCTGGCGGTTGAGCATGTGGCTCATCTGATGGCCCCCGTTCTTGGGTGGAAACGGGTCGCCATCGACCGAGAGATCACGCACTATCGGGCGCGGCTCACCGCCGAGCGCGCCGCCCAGTCGATGCTGGATGATGCCGCGTCAGATTCGGCCCGGTCTCCAGTGCGCGACCTGCGACTCTCGGCTGATTGACTTTCCTGGGCGACCTAGTGGGTGAGCCGGAGACTGCACGTCGACGATCTGGGGATCGGTGAGATGCGCCAAAAAGACAAGGGAAGACGGATCACCGACGCCGGCCGGGCCGATGCGCACCGTGACCCGAGTCCGCAGTGGCATTGGACAAGGCCCGAATGCTAGACACGTCGGGAACGAGGGTGCTGGGGGGAAAGCAGAGTGCAACAGCCTGAACGGCGAGGAGGTTCCGGATCCCCAGCGGCGTCAACGGCAGCACTGCTGAGGACTACACCGGCCGCGCCTTCACTAAGACCGCCAACGCCGGCTGGACTGCCTCACCCAGGTTCGATGATCTGAGCAGCGACATCCACACCTTGTGCGGCATGGCCGCCGCCGTTTCGACCCCCACGCCCCTCTGGCGTATACTGTTCGTCCGCTCTCAGGGAGCGCGCCGTCGGGCACCGTGGAGAGGTGTCCGAGTTGGCTTAAGGAGCGCGACTGGAAATCGCGTGGGCGGGGTTACCTGCCTCGAGGGTTCGAATCCCTCCCTCTCCGCCACTTCTCTCCCTCCGGGAGGGCGCGACGGATCCGGCGGCACTTAGGAGCACCCTGGACAAGCCTCGCGGAGAGGTGGCAGAGCGGTTGAATGCGGCGGTCTCGAAAACCGTTAGTCCGGCTAACCGGGCTCGGGGGTTCGAATCCCCCCCTCTCCGCCACACAGCCTCGTGGAACTGCCGCTTCTCCCCGCGCCGGCTGCCTCAGACGCCGCCGCCCCCGCGCCTTCATCGCCCACTCCGGCTTGCGCCGCTGCCGGCTTCGTCGTAGTATGCAATCCAGTTATTTGTACTGTTAGTGCATTGCATTGTCATCGACGCCGCCGGACTCGACACCAGAGGTGACTTCATGACTCAGCCGGAGACCGTGACCGCTCTGCTCGCCGAGCTCGCCGACGCCCCCGCAGAAGGCGTGCTGGCCGACGCGGCGACGCGCTTCCCCGGCCGCGTCGCCTTCGCCTCCTCCCTGGGCCTCGAGGACCAGGTGCTCACGGCGATGATCGCTGAGGCCAGGCTCGACATCCCGATCTTCACGCTCGACACGGGGCGCCTCTACCCCGAGACCTACGACCTCATCGACCGCACCAGCAAGCGCTACGGCGTCACCCTGCACGCGTACTTCCCCGCCGCCGGCGAGGTCGAGGAGATGGTCGACCGCGACGGCGTCAACCTCTTCCGCGACAGCATCGAGGCGCGCAAGCGCTGCTGCGAGATCCGCAAGGTCAGGCCGCTGCGGCGCGCGCAGATCGAGCTCGACGCCTGGATCTGCGGCCTGCGCAGCGGCCAGGGCGCGACCCGCCAGAAGGTCGAGGTGGCCGAATGGGACGCGGCCGCCGGCATGGTCAAGATCAACCCGCTGGCGGCCTGGGGCGAAGCGGGCGTGTGGGACTACGTCCGCGCCCACGACGTGCCCTACAACCCGCTGCACGACGCCGGCTTCCCCAGCATCGGCTGCGCGCCCTGCACGCGCGCCGTGCCGGAGGGCGAGGACGCCCGCTCCGGGCGCTGGTGGTGGGAGAGCGCCGAGCAGCGCGAGTGCGGGCTGCACCAGCGCACCGGGCCGCGCGGAGCCGCCTCGTGAACCAGCTCGAGACCCTCGAAGCCAAGAGCGTCCACATCCTGCGCGAGGCCTATCGCTCGCTGGGCAACGTCTGCATGCTGTGGTCGATCGGCAAGGACAGCACCGTGCTGCTGCACCTCGCGCGCAAGGCCTTCTTCGGCCACGTGCCGATCCCGCTGGTGCACATCGACACTGCCTACAAGATGCCCGAGATGATCGAGTACCGCGACGAGCTCGCGCTCGAGTGGCGCCTCAACCTGGTCGTCGGACAAAACCGCGAGGCGCTCGCCGCCAAGCAGACCTTCCCCGACGACTGCGTCGACCGCATCACCTGCTGCAGAAACCTCAAGACGATGGCCCTCAAGCACACCCTCTCGGGCGAGTGGCCGCGGCTGCGCATGGACCACACCCTGGGCAAGCTGGTCGAGGACGAGGACCTCTCCCCCTACACCGGCGTGATCGTCGGCGTGCGCGCGGACGAAGAGGGCTCGCGCTCCAAGGAGCGCTACTTCTCGCCGCGCGACGTGGAGAACGACTGGAACGTCGACGACCAGCCGCCCGAGCTCTGGCGCTACTTCAAGACGGACTTCGAGCCCGGCACCCATGTGCGCGTGCACCCGCTGCTCGACTGGACGGAGCTCAACGTATGGGAGTACATCGAGCGCGAGAACATCCCCGTGACGTCGCTCTACTTCGACAACGGTGAGGGCATCCGCTGCCGCTCGCTGGGCTGCTATCCGTGCACGACCCCGGTCCAGTCGACGGCGCGCAACGTCGAGGAGATCATCGAGGAGCTGCGCAGCGGCAAGTTCTCCAACATCGCGGAACGCAGCGGCCGCGCCCAGGACAAGGATGACGGCGGCGGCCTCGAGTCGCTGCGTCGCGGGGGGTACATGTGAGCACTGTCTCCGCCGACCTCGAGCGCCTGGACATCGTCGCCGTCGGTCATGTGGACCACGGCAAGAGCACCGTCATCGGCAGGCTCATGGCCGACACCGGCTCGCTGCCCGAGGGCAAGCTCGACCAGGTCAAGGCGATGTGCAAGGTCAACGCGCGGCCCTTCGAGTACGCCTTCCTGCTCGACGCGCTGAAGAACGAGCAGGCGCAGGGCATCACCATCGACACGGCGCGCTGCTTCTTCAACACGCCCAAGCGGCACTACATCATCCACGACGCCCCCGGCCACGTGGAGTTCCTCAAGAACATGATCACCGGCGCCTCGCGGGCCCAGGCCGCCCTGCTCGTCATCGACGCGCAGGAGGGCGTGCGCGAGAACTCCAAGCGCCACGGCTACATCCTCTCGATGCTCGGCATCCGTCAGATCGCGGTGCTGGTGAACAAGATGGATCTGCTGGACTGGGACCAGGAGGCGTTCGACGCGGTCACGCGCGAGTACGCCGACTTCCTCGCGCGCCTCGGCGTGCGGCCCACCGCTTTCATCCCGGTGAGCGCACGCGACGGCGCCAACATCGTCGCGCGCGCCGCGGAGGCGCCCTGGTACGACGGCCCCACCGTGCTCGAGCAGGTCGAGGCCTTCAAGAGCCTCGACGACGACCTCGAGCGGCCCTTCCGCATGCCGCTCCAGGACGTCTACAAGTTCACCGCGTCCGGCGACGACCGGCGCATCTTCGTCGGCACCGTCGAGACCGGCCGCATCCGGCCCGGCGACGGCGTCGTCTTCTTGCCGTCGGGCAAGCGCTCGACGGTCGAGACGATCGAAGCCCTCTCCGGTCCCCGGCCTGACGAGGCGTACGCCGGCCAGGCCACGGGCCTGACGCTCGACACGCAGGTGTACGCGAAGCCGGGCGAGATGATGGTGCGCGCCGATCAGCCCGCTCCACTCGTCGCCGACCGGCTGCGCGCCAACATCTTCTGGATGGCGACGGCGCCACTCGTGCGCGGGCGGCGCTACGTGCTGCGCATGGGCGCCGCCCGCGTGCCCGTGGAGCTCGAGTCCGTGCTCAGCGTGCTCGACTCGCAGGAACTGCAATCGGTGACCGGCGCCGCACAGGTGGAGCGGCACGACATCGCCGAAGTGATCTTCAGGAGCACGCGGCCGGTGGCCTTCGACGCGGCGGAGACGCTCGAGCCGACGTCACGCTTCGTAGTCGTGGCCGGCTTCGACACCGCCGGCTGCGGCATCGCCCTCGAGGCTCTCCCCGAGGCGGCGGCGAACGCCGACGGCGAGCGGCGCTTCAGCGTCGGGGAAGTCACCGACGAGCAGCGCGCCGCCCGCTACGGCCACGCCGGCAAGGCGGTCGTGCTTGTGGGCGAGTCGGCCGCAGACGCTCATGCGGTCGCCGCCTCGCTGGAGCGCCGCATCTTCGACCTCGGCGTCCATTCTTACTGCCTCGGCGCGACCGACCTCGGCGAGGACAAGGACGTACTCGGCCGCGAGGCCCAGATCGGCCGTCTCGGCGAGATCGCCTGGGCGATGACCGACGCCGGCATCGTGCTCGTGGCGGCGCTCGGCGACATGGACCGCTTCGACCTCGACCGGCTGAGGGCGTTGGCCGCACCACACGAGGTCTTCGTGATCGGCCGCGGCGACGGTGGCGACCTGGGAGCTGATCTCGACCTCCCGGCGTCTCTGGCGACCGAGGCGGCGGCGGAGGCGGCGCTTCGCGCCCTGACCGCCGCCGGAGTGCTCCCCGAGCCCGCCTGAGAAGCCGCAGGTGCGGCGTGGTCGGCGCACGCCGGCCCGTTGTCGCCGTATGTCCGCAAGTGGGTAGGGTCCAATGTGGCTCCCTCGCCGATCGACGTGCACTGACCTGGAGGAGATGACGATGAGCGACCGTCCCAAGCTCACCACCGAGTCCGGGGCTCCCGTCCCCGACAACCAACACTCGCAGACCGCCGGGCCCGGCGGACCGGTGCTCGTCCAGGACATGCACCTGCTCGAGAAGCTGGCGCGCTTCAACCGCGAGCGCATCCCCGAGCGAGTCGTGCATGCGCGCGGCTCGGGTGCCCACGGCCACTTCGAAGTGACCCAGGACGTGGCGCCGCTCACGCGGGCGCGCTTCCTCAGCGAGGTCGGCAAGCGCACCGACGTCTTCGCACGCTTCAGCACCGTGGCCGGCGGCCGCGGCTCCCCGGAAGCTGTCCGCGACCCCCGCGGCTTCGCCCTCAAGTTCTACACCGAGGACGGCAATTATGACCTCACCGGCAACGACACGCCGATCTTCTTCATCCGCGACCCGCTCAAGTTCCCCGACTTCATCCATTCGCAGAAGGCCGACCCACGCACCAACCGCCAGGAGCCGGACAACGTCTGGGACTTCTTCAGCCTGTCCCCCGAGGCCACGCACATGTTCACCTGGCTGTTCGGCGATCGCGGCATCCCAGCGAGCTACCGGCACATGGACGGCTTCGGCTCGCACACCTTCCAATGGGTCAACGCCACGGGCGAGCGCGTCTGGATCAAGTACCACTTCAATACCGACCAGGGGATCAGGTGCCTTACGGCGCAGGAGGCGGCCAAGGTCGCCGGCGAGGCGCCCGAGTCGCACCAGCTCGACCTGCTCGAGGCGATCGACCGCGGCGAGTATCCGAGCTGGACGCTCAGTGTCCAGATCATGACCGAGGACGAGGCCAGGACGTACCGCTTCAACCCGTTCGACGTGACCAAGGTATGGCCGCACGCCGAGCATCCGCTGCGCGAGGTCGGCAAGCTGGTGCTCGACCGCAACCCCGACAACTACTTCGCCGACGTGGAGCAAGCCGCGTTCGACCCCGCCAACTTCGTGCCCGGCATCGGGCCTTCGCCCGACAAGATGCTGCAGGGGCGCCTGTTCGCCTACGGCGACGCGCACCGCTACCGCCTGGGCATCAACCACACGCAGCTGCCGGTCAACGCCCCGCACGCCACCGCGGCGGCCAACTACGGTCGCGACGGCTTCATGCGGGCCGACGCCAACGGCGGCGTGGCCAAGAACTACGAGCCCAACAGCTACGACGGGCCGGTGCAGACGGACGAGCCGCTGTACGCGCCGCTCGAGACGAGCGGCGAGAGCGGCTCGTATGAGTGGGACAGCCGCCAGGGCGACGACTTCGTGCAGGCCGGCGCCCTGTACCGCGTCATGGACGAGGCGGCGCGCGCACGGCTGGTGGACAACATCGCCGGCAGCCTCTCCCAAGTTAGCAAGCACGAGATCGTCGCACGCTCGGTGGCGCACTTCCGCGCCGCCGACCCCGAGTATGGGGAGCGCGTCGCGACCGCGGTGGCAGAGCTGCGCAGGTAGACGGTCCCGGCGGCGAGCGGACCTGCAGCGACCTGCCCGGCGCGCCGCCGCGCGGCAAGTTGAGTGCGATTCGTGCCTGCGGAGTAGACGATTTGCCGGCAGGCGGGACTTTTGACTCGATATGGTCTACACTGTGCCCACGAGTCAATCGATGGCTCGAGAGTTGGCGGCGTGACCATCTGCTTCACCGCCGGCGTCAACCGCGGTAAGTAGCACATGGTCACGTTGCTTTGTTAAAAGCCCCCCGGGGCGGAAAAGGATTGTGATATGGCAGAAGGCACCGTCAAGTGGTTCAACGCGGCCAAGGGCTATGGCTTCATCTCGCGCGAGGATGGGGACGACCTGTTCGTTCACTTCCGCGAGATCCAGGACGAAGGGTTCAAGACCCTGGACGAGGGCCAGAAGGTCACGTTCGACGTCACTCAGGGCCAGAACGGCAAGATGCAGGCGAGCAACGTCCGTAAGGTCTGACGCCGTACCACATCTGTGAGTTCGCCGAAGGGCGGCCCCATCGGGGCCGCCCTTCGTGCGTACGGAGCAGGACCCATGCGCTAGGATGCCTGGCGTGAAGCTGAGGCGCGCACCCATCGAGTCGCTCGAGGTCGACGACCTGGTCTTCGCCGTCCGCTGGAGCCGGCGGCGACGCACGATCGGCATCAGCGTGGCGCGCGAGGGCGGGCTACGGGTGCTCGCGCCTGTGGGCGTCCCGGCGCGCAAGCTCGAGAGCGCCGTGCGCGCCAAGCTCCCGTGGGTGCACCGCAAGCTTGCCGAGTTCGAGTCGCTCGGTCCGCCCCCACCGCGCCCGCGCTTCGTCGACGGCGAGCGGCTCCCCTACCTCGGCCGCACGTTCCGCCTGGCGCTCGTCGACGCCGCGGAACGACCCAACGCGCCGGTCGCCCTGCGCCGCGGCCGTTTCGAGATGGCGCGCGACCTGGACGGCGAGGCGCGCGCCGCCTTCGTGCGCTGGTACACGGAACGCGCGCGGGCGCGGCTCGGCGCGCGTGTCGCGCGCTACGCGCCGCTCGTGGGAGCGACCCCCGCCGGCGTCGTGGTCCGCGACCTCGGCGTGCGCCGCTGGGGCGTTTGCGATGGGCGCACGCGCGTCGTCAGCTTTCACTGGGAGCTGGTGCTGCAGCCGCCCGCGATCGTCGACTACGTTGTGGTGCACGAGCTCGCGCACCTGCTCGAGCCGAACCACGGGCCACGCTTCTGGCGGCGGGTGGCCGCCGTCATGCCCGACTGGAAGCGGCGGCGCGGCGCGCTCTCGGGCGGCGGGCACCGCCACACGATCTGAGGAAGCGGCGCGCCAGATCCATGTGCCGCCGCGGGGCGAAGTGGGTAGAGCTACCTCGCGGAGGATCCGAGGAGGCCGCATGCAGTCTCTTCACGCAGCAGTCGAGATCGACGCTCCCGCGGAGCGCGTGTGGCAGGTCGTCAGCGACTTCGCCCGCTACCCCGACTGGAACCCGTTCATCGTCCGCGCCGAGGGCAAGCCGCATATCGGCGAGCGCCTCGAGATCACCATCGCGGCCCCGGACATGAAGCCGGTGAACTTCAGGCCGCGCGTCCTGGACGTCGAGCCGGGACGCCTCATCCGCTGGAAGGGCAAGTTCAAGCTTCCCGGCCTGTTCGACGGGCGCCATGCGCTGATCGTCGACCCGTTGGACGGCGGGCGTTCGCGTTTCACGACCCACGAAGACGTGACCGGCATCCTGCTTCCATTCGTCGGCAAGGTGATGACCGCGTCCCAACAGGGATTCGAACTGATGGCTCGCGCGCTCAAGGATCGCGCCGAAGCCTAGAAGTGGGTGGGCGGCGCGGGCGCGACGGGCTTGGCCCGCCGCAGACCCGCCGCCCGCCTTTATCCCTCATAGTCTCGGCGCGGGCAAAGGCCTCACGACCTGCCCGTTACGGCCCGCCCG
>JADGPQ010000176.1 GCA_017882325.1 Thermoleophilia bacterium | reverse complement strand
GTCCGTGGGACGGCCCGTCCTTTCATGAGGACTGTCCGAACGCCTCGAGGGCGCGACACGCGAGATGCCCTGGCGTGCCGCGCCCTTCCCGCCCCTTATAGGTATCTGTTCTTGGGCGCGTGTTCCATGGTGCGCGCCGCCACTGTCGCCGATGCTATAGGTGAGAACGAAGCAGGAGGCGACGATGGCTCCACGGACACCGAGGCACAGGGCGGACACCGGCTTTGCCGTGGTTCAAGCCCTCATCGTCTTGGCCATCGCCGGCATCGTCGCCGCCATCGCCATCCCGGTCTACGCCACGAGGGCTAGGGATTCGGTCCTCCAGCAGAACGCCGGGAGTCTGGTGCTTCAGGTCAAGGGCTGCGTCGCCCTCGACCTCAACCCAGCCTATGTCGCCGACGACGCCCAGGTGACCGACGCCAATGGCAACCTCTCCATGACCATCGCGAGAGCTCTTCGCGCACCTGGCGCCGGCTCATGGGGCCACTATGTCAACCCCCTGAGCGGCAACGCTGAGGTCCTCTGCCAGACCGGGTCTCCGACGTCTGCCGGCAAGGTGCGGCCCGCAGTCTGGATCACCGATGACCAGCGTTATGCCTACGCGGCCTTCAGCGCCTCGGCGACGACGAAAGACCAGCTGGCGGGCACGCTCCTGGTCGTTTTCAGCGTCACAGGCGGTCGCACGAGCGCCGTCGACATGTTCTACGTCGATGCCGCGGGACAGCGGTCGGCGACCGCGGCCGCGCTCGCCCTCTGAGGCCACGGCCGCCGCGAAAAGCCGATGCTGCCGCAGGTGCGCTCGCACGACCCACGCCACACGCATGCCGCTCTGGCTCTGCAGCAGGAGGCGGCGGCGCTGATCGCCATGCTCGTGTTCGCGGGCAAGTAGGCCGCCGGCGGAACGTTCTGCGCGAGAGCGGCGGGCCTTAGCCGCTTCTGTCCATCCTAGCCCTTGCCCGTCCGTTCGATCCCCTTGTCGGCGCGAGGCCAACGCGGAAACAGCGCCGGAACGGCCAGGCAGTAGTCCCGGTACGCGTCTCCGAATGCTGCCAGAAGCAGCTTCTCCTCCGCGCGCACCCGCAGAAGCGTCCCGCTGAGAAACACGCCCGAGGCGGCGAGAAGGGCCGGCCACTGGCTCAGCGCGAGCGCGGTCCCAAGAAGCATGCCGAACATGCCTGTGTAGATGGGGTGGCGAACCAGCCGGTAGGGACCTGTGGTGACCAGGTCGTGGCCCTCTACGAGACGGGCGGCGAGACTCCACTGCTTCCCGAGGGTGCTCATGGCCGTCTGGATGAGCACCAGCGACCCTGCGAGGACGGCCAGTGCGACCGCCGCGATGGCCGCGCTGCCCAACGGTCCCAGGTGCATGAAGCTCGCGCCGGAGGGTCGCATCCCGAGGCGCACGATCGCCAGCCCCGCGACCTGCAGCACGAGACCTGCGATCGAGCGCGGGTCACGAACCGTCTCTCGAGCACGAGGAGGGCGCTTGCGAGCCAGAAACACGACGATGAAGAGCACCCAGGCCAGCGCGACCGCGTAGAGTTCGATCGTCTGCAGCCTCACTGCGGGCTCCCGCATGAACGAAGGTTTTGGCCCTCCCGGTGCCCCAAGAGCGGTACGCCGATGCACACGGTATGTGCCGCGGCGCCTGCCGGCCCCCTAGCGCTGGCCATCCGCGGAGGGGTGCTCGGGTCTGCGAATCGTCAGGGCGACGGCGCCCACGAACAGCAGCAACACGGAGACGACGACCCACTCAAGCCAGTAGCCCCCCTGCCTCCGGAACGAGGCACCGAGAGCGACGAAGAACACGGCGAGCATGACCCCGGTCGCGACAGCGGCGGTCCGATAGTAGACGGCTCCCTGCGGGCTGAGGATCCTGTTGCCAAGATCGCTGAGCCAGTTTGCCGAGGGGCTGATGGTCGTGGGGTAGTCGAGGTAGGCGACCAGGCCGAGAGACAGACAGATGACGGTCGTCAGCAGTCCCGAGATCGTCGCGAGTGGATATCTCGCCCTCATCGCCTCCGCCCTCCAGCTCCCCTGCCACGATAGCAATTCGCCTGTCATCTTGCTAAGCGGCGGTCAGGGACGGCGCCAATTGGCGAACGGCAGGTGGTGCCGCCGATGCCCAGGCATGCTCGGCCGTAGCCCAACGGTGACGCCCAGGCCCGTCGGCAGAACGTCGCCAATGCACGGCGTGAAGGACCGCAGCAAGGGCACTCTCCCCTTCAACTCTCGGCAAGCCAGACCCAGCCTAGGGCCATCGCGAACTCGCGTCGTTTGCGCCGAAGATCGCTAATGAGCTAGCGAGAAACCGCTCGGCGTGCACCGCGCAGGTTCAAAGAGCTTGACGCAGAACACTGCAGGAGCTGGCGGTCAATTGCAGAAACGCGATACACTGCCATGTGTCAAGAGGGTCTAGAGAGGGGCCGCAGTTCTCTTGCGGAATCACGGGAAGATCGGACCTGGGGGAGCTGAGTAGATCATGCGGACACTCAACGGGATACGACACATGCCACTGCTGCTCGCACTAGGCCTGGTGGCCCTGCTGGCGGTGCCGGCGATGAGCCTGGCGGCGCAACCGACGGTGAACCTCGGAACAGCCGCCTCGTACGGAGTCTTGGCTGGCCAGACGATCACCAATACCGGATCGACCACGGTCACCGGGGATATCGGACTGTTTCCCGGGACTGCCTTCACCGGGCAGGCGAGCGTCACCATCAACGGGGCCGTGAACATCAACAACGCCGCCGCAAACCAGGCCCAGCTCGACCTCGTGACCGCCTACAACGACGCCGCCGGACGGACGCCCGTCACTTCCATCCCCACTGAGCTCGGTGGGACGACGTTGAAGCCTGGCGTCTACGCCTCGGCCGCCGGCACCTTCCTGATCACGGGCACGCTCACGCTCGACGCCGAGGGCGACCCCAACGCAGTCTTCATCTTCCAGATGGGCTCCACGCTCACCACCATGTCAGGCAGTCGCGTCAGCCTCATCAACGGCGCTCGCTTCTGCCGCGTCTTCTGGCAGGTCGGTACCTCCGCGACCTTGGGAACGAACTCCAGTTTCGTGGGACACATCTTCGCGCTCACGTCGATCGCCGCGCAGACCGGCGCGACGGTGCAAGGACAGCTTTTGGCACGCAACGGCGCGGTCACGCTCGACACCAACACCATCACCAATGGGATCTGCGGGACCTCGCCCACACCTACCCCGACGCCCACACCTACCCCGACGCCCACACCTAGCTCGACGTCCACCTCGACACCCACACCCAGTCCAAGCGCCACGAGCACGGCCGTCCCGGGCCTGCCCACGACGGGGTACCCCCCGGCGGACGGCGGCTCGCCGTGGCTGCTCGTGACCGGCGTGTTCGCGGCCAGTGTGGCGCTGCTGTTCGCGGCCTGGAGACTCCGTGCCGCCTCGCGCCGGCACAACTAGGGAAACGCCCCCGGAGCCATCCACCACCCGGCAGGCGAGGGCGGCAAGGAGAAGGCGACGAGCGCGGCGGCTCGCCCGCAGGCGGGCCGCCGCGCTCGTCTGCCTGATCGGCGCGCTGGTCGCCCTGGCCGCGGGTGTCCACCTGCTCAGCGCGCCGGCTCGCACCCCCGAGAGCCCGTCGGCCCGCCGGGCAACCGCTCGTCGGGTCGAGACCGTGGCTGCCTCGAAGGTGGCAGCCCCGAAGGCCACCCACGCGCGACCGGTGCGACTAGTCATCCCCAAGATCGGCCTTGACGCCGCCATCGAGTACGTCGGCCTGACGGGCGATCACGCGATGGCGGCGCCATCCGGCCCCGACACCGTCGGCTGGTACAAGCTGGGGCCGCGCCCCGGCAACAGGGGCAGCGCCGTGATAGACGGCCACAGCGGCTACGCCGACGGCAAGGCAGCGGCCTTCGACGACCTTCCCGAGCTGGGCAAGGGCGACACGCTCTACATCGAAGACGCGAGCGGCAGGCTGGCCTCGTTCATCGTGCGCAAGACGCAGCTGTATGCGCGTGACGCCAACGCCGCCGAGGTGTTCGCGCCGACGTCGAGCAGGCGCCTCAACCTGATCACCTGCACCGGCTCCTTCGACGTCGCCGCCGGGACGCACTCGCAGCGACTGGTCGTGTTCACCGACCTTGAGGTCCCGGAAGGGCTCGCGCGCCAACGGTAGGAGGCGGTCGCGACAGCACGTAGTGTGCCCTCCATCGCGGGCCGCCGCCTGCAGTTGTTGCGCCCGGAACTGGTGCGGGCTCAGGTAGCCGAGCGCCTGATGGGGCGGTTCAGGGTGGCTGACGCGGCATGGGCCGAAGGAAGAAGCGTGCGAGCTCGTCGAATCCCTGTCGGCATCGCCGTGGCGCTCCTGTTTGTGAGCGTCACCGTTGTTGCGGGCTGCGGGCGACAGCGCGTCGCCCCTGCGCCGTCACCGACGCAGAGGCCGGGACCGCATGACTGGGCGGCTGTCGTGTGCGGCAGCGATCACACCCTGGCCCTGCAGAAGGACGGCAGCCTCTGGGCCTGGGGTGGCAACGACGCCGGCCAGCTCGGCCTCGGCGACACCAAGGAGAGACACGTCCCGGCCAAGGGCGGCAGCGCCAGCGACTGGACGTCCGTGGCTTGCGGGTACGAGCGCACCTCGGCCTTGCAGAACGACGGCAGCCTCTGGGCCTGGGGCTTGAACTACCACGGCGATCTCGGAGTGGGCGGCGCACGCAACAGGCTCAACCCGACCCAGGTCGGCAGCGCCAGCGTCTGGGCGGCCGTCGCCTGCGGATACGGCTACAGTCTGACCGTGAAGAGGGATGGCACCCTCTGGGCCTGGGGCAGCAACGACGCGGGGCAGCTCGGCCTCGGCGACACCAGAGACAGGCACGCTCCGGCCCGAGTAGGCAGCGCCGGCGACTGGGCGGCCGTCACTTGCGGTTACCAGAGCAGCCTGGGCCTGAAGATCGACGGCTCCCTCTGGACCTGGGGTTACAACGGCGGCGGCCAGCTCGGTCTGGGCGACACGCGCGACAGACACACCCCGACCCGCGTGGGCGGTGCCAGCGACTGGGCGGCCGTCGCCTGCGACTTCACCGTCACCCTGGGCCTGCAAAAGGACGGTAGCCTCTGGGCCTGGGGCGGTAACGGCTTCGGTCAGCTCGGCCTGGGCGACACGCGCGACAGACTAGCCCCGACCGAGGTCGGCACGGCCAATGACTGGGTGGCCGTCGCCTGCGGCTACGACTTCGGTCTGGCCGTGAAGAAGGACGGCAGTCTCTGGGCCTGGGGCCACAACTATGTTGGCCAGCTCGGCCTGGGCGACACGACCACCAGACTCACCCCGACCCGAGTGGGCACCGCCAATGACTGGGCGAGCGTCTCCTGCGGCGACGGCGACACTCTGGCAGTGAGGACGAACGGCACCCTCTGGGCCTGGGGCTTCAGCGGCAACGGTGAGCTTGGCCTCGGCGATACCAAGGAGAGGCACGCCCCGACCGAGGTCGGCAGCGCGTCGCCGTGAGCGTTCATCGGGACTCCCTTGCTGAGGGCGAACGCCCCCAATCGTCAGGTGTCCACGAGAGGGGGATCCTGTGAGCGAGGGTGCGCAGAGCGGGGCCATGTCCGTCAAGGTAGTGTACCAAGGAGCCTGCTCCTCCTCGCTTGATCCTCAGCGGGTCGCGGCGACCAGCACCGGCATGACCTCCTCGTCTTCTGCAGAGTCGGTATCCGCCGCCTCGAGCGCGGCCTCAGGCGCCGCCACCGCGGCCACGGACTGAGCAGCGCGTTCCCCATACCTGCCGCCAGGCGGAGACCTTCTGAATCAGGGCCGTGATGAGCACGGAGCCGAGCACTGATCGCCCCATCCATCCAAGCCGTCGCCGGAACACGGCCTTCGAAGCACGAAAGCGCCCCGCGGAAGCAGGCCCGTGAGGGCGGGCAGTCGGCCTTGCCCGGGGGAGGATCGTGGGCCTAGACTCGGACAGGGGAGGGCGGCTGCTCCTCTCGGGGCCGCCCCAAAGCAAAGGGGGGAACCATGTCGCGACGTCCACACAGGAGCGTCCTCAGGCTGGCCGCGGTCGTCCTCGCGCTCGCACTGTGCCTGCTGGCGCTGCCCGGCCAGCCGCTGCGGCGACCGCTACACCCGACAAGTACCTGATCGGGGGCGTGCCGTTCTACCAGCAGATCCAA
>JADGPQ010000175.1 GCA_017882325.1 Thermoleophilia bacterium | reverse complement strand
CTAAGCTTCGCCGTGGGGGCGGGCACGGCCGCCCCTCACGCTGTCACGATGATGAGGCTCCGCCAGTCGGTGGTGCTCCTCTCGAAGTACCTGCTGGCCGATGCCGGCGTGCGAAGAATCCTTGTGCAAGCTTGTACAAACGGTAGTAGCTTGACCAGCGGAGCGGGACAAAGCGTATACTCCACGTCTACCGGCGCACTTGTGCCGCGCCGGGGCCACGAAGTCTCTGCCAAGCGTTTCACGAGGAGGTGCCCATCAGCGGATGACTCTGACGGTGATCCCGACCGCTGGCCCGCGGTGCCCCACGACCGCGGTCATCGGCACCGGCGTTGCACTTGACGAGCCCACGCCAGAACGTGCGTGTCCTCTCGAGCGCGTGACTCGAGCGGACGGGGCCGGTACAGGAGGTGACGTTCTTCATACGAGGATCCGGAAGAAACCTGCCTACCAGACAATCCGAGTCTGAAAGGGGGAACCACATGGCTGGACCTGGGACCAAAGCCCAGCGCGAGCGCATGTCGGTCTTCGAGGCGTATGAGCGAGCCCGCAAGGGGCCCAAGGTCGATGAGGCGGTCTGGAACTTCGAGATCATCCCGCAGACCGCCACGCGCCTCAAGGAGAAGTACGGGATCAAGATGGACAAGAGCGTCATGGTCCCCACCGATCCCGAGATGATGAAGAAGATCTACCAGGCCGGCCTGGAGATGCTCGTCGAATGCGGCGTGTACTGCATCTCCACCGGGCGCGTGATCAAGTACACCGAGGAGGAAGTCCTCCTCAGTGTCTCCACGGCGCCGAAGGAGTGCGTGGTCGGCGAAGGGCTGGACGCTCGGCGCATGTTCCCTCGCTCGCACAAAGACAGCCGCCCGCCGCTTGTCCAGGGCGGACCGACCGGTGCGCCCTGCAGCGAAGAGCACTTCTTCGGCATCCACGAGTCGTACGCGAAAGAGGGCATCGTAGACTGCATCGTCGACGGCGTGCTCTCTACGATCAACGGCTACAACCCAGGGCCGGACACCCCCTGGGAGGTCCTCGCCGGGCGCCAGGAGATCATGATGGTGCGCATGGCGGCAGCCAAGTGCGGCCGGTCGGGGATGGGGTTGTAGGGCCCCGAGACCACTCTGAACGCTGCCGCCACGATCTCGATGGATTTCCCGGGTGGCATGCGGACCACAGACTTCCACGAAGTCTCGCAGCTGAATGAGCTGAAGTGCGACGTAGGTGCGTTGACCTTCACCTCTCATTACAATCTCGCTCGGGACAACGTGATGGTCGAGCAGATGCCGATCTTCGGCGGATTTGCCGGTGGTCTCGAGGAGACGACCATCGTCGACGTCGCCACGCATCTCAACTCGTTCGTGACGTTCGGCGGCACCTGGCACGAGGACGGTCCGGTCCACATGAGGTGGGGCATCACGACGACCAGGGAGGCCTTGGCCATCGCGGGTCACGCTATCATGGCGGTCAACTCCGCCTGGCCGAACATCATGAGCGGCAACCAGTACTACACCCTCGCCGGCCCGTGCACCGTCATGTGCCTGCTCGAGACGGCCGCTCAGGCGATCACCGACACCTCCAGCGGGCGCGAGCTCATGTCCGGCGTGGCTTCCGCCAAGGGCGTGATCACCGACAAGACCACCGGCATGGAGGCGCGGTTCATGGGCGAGGTCGCGCATGCCGTCGCCGGCCTGCCCACACAGCAGACCAACGAGATCCTCGACGCTCTCGTGAAGATGTACGAGGGCGACTACAAGACCGCCGACCAAGGCAAGTTCTACTATGAGTGCTACGACACGGAAAAGGTCGTCCCCACCGACGAGTATCTCGAGGTCTACGACAAGGCCTGCGCCGCTCTGAAGAGCCTCGGCGTCAACTACAAGCTCTGGTAAGAGCAGTCCCGACCGCGATCACGCCGAGTTCGAGGAGGCTGTACGGAAATGGCAAATGAGGCGTTTTTCAAAGAGGCGATCGACTCGCTCGTGAATCACGACAAAGACAAGGCAGAAGACGTGGCCAACCGCGCCATCGCTGCCGGCGTCAGTCCGCAAGACATCATGCAGAAGGGCTTCGTCGTGGGCATCCGCCAGGTCGGCGACCAGTTCGACGAGGGCGAGGTCTACCTGCCCGAGCTCATGCTGGCAGCGGCGGCGATGGAAGCCGCCATGGAGGTCTGCAACGCGGCACTGCCCGAGGGTAAGACCGAGACCCGTGGCGTCGTCGTCATGGGCACGGTCGAAGGTGACATCCACGACATCGGCAAGGCCATCGTCTGCGCGTATCTGCGGGCCAACGGCTACGAGGTCCACGACCTCGGCCGCGACGTGCCCGTGGATGCGTTCGTCGACAAGGCCGTAGAGGTCAAGGCCGACGTCATCGGGGCCAGCGCGCTCCTGACTGCGACGATGCGCAAGCAGACGGAGATCGTCGCGGAGCTCAATGACCGAGGCATCCGCGGCGACTTCAAGTTCGTGGTCGGCGGCGCGCCGTGCACCCAGGAGTACGCCGACTCCATCGGCGCCGACGCGTACGCGTCGGACGCCAGTGACGGCGTCAAGAAGATCGAGAAACTCCTGGGCATCAAGTAACCAGGCGGAGCCGGTCTCCGGCACATTGATCGTGATCCTGAGGGGCGGCGCTCGCACGGCGAGCGCCGCCCCGTTCTTCGCCGGCAGACGGGCGGTAGGGGAGAGCAGCGGTGCGTCGTGGTCCTCTGCGGGTACCGTAAGCATGCGCGGCCCGCGCCGTTCTTGATCAGCTACGCGGAAGGACGTCCATGGCAGTGATTCTGTACACGAGGCCCGACTGCCCGTACTGCGACGCGGCGCGCCGGTATCTGGACGAGCGCGGCGACCCCTATGAGGAACGTGACATCTCTACCGATCCTGCGGCCGAGCGGGAGATCGCCGCTATCACCGGAGGGCCACTTTCCGTCCCCATCACCGTCGAGGACGGGGACGTCCGCGTGGGTTTCCCATACACCTGAGGCGGCGCGCGGGGCCGCACGCGCTGGATCATGCGCAACGACCCCGAGCGGCGCGCGTGACGCGCTGAACACCGGTCGCGAGATCCACTTGAATCGGGCCCGCTCTGGCGCTCGGACCGGCGTGTGCGGCGCGAATGAGTACCGCACACGCCGCATCATCCTCGCAACGTTGACGTGCAGGCTCAGCGTCGCTACATTGTGTCGCACACGGGCGAGCGCGTTCGCCAAATTGGCGAAGGCAGGCGCTTTTCCGGGGTGAGCAGACGACCCGTTCCCAACGCCAGCTGTGATGTCTGGCAGCATGCAGAGGGAGGCCCGCCTCGTGGCGATGGCCGAAGCGATGCGATCTGATCAGCTTGCCGAGTCCAGAGGGCCTTGTGGGCCTCGGCTGAGTCGCGCCGCGCCGCGCCCGCCGCCGCCCGGTCCTTGACTCCGCGCTTTCTCACTCGAACGGAGGTGTAACGCAGTGAGCAAGATATGGACCCGGATGGGTGACGGTCAGGCCGTCGAGATGACGAGCGACGAGCTTCGCAAGGACATGATGGAGGCGTCCGAGGACGCCGCCGACAAGGGCAAGGTGCCGATCCTCGAAGACAACGAGATCGACAAGCTGATGGAGATCTTCTCCGCCCCGTGGCGCGTCATCGGGGTCGAGCCCGGTCACGAAGTGCCCCTCACCAAGGACGAAACGGCGTGCACGCTTGTGTCTTCGCAGCTTTCCAGCGGTGCACACCTGCCCATAAGCCGAGAGGCTGCGGTCGAGGTCTTCGAGCGCGTCTTCGCGTTCGATACCATGGAGCTCGGCTGGATAGACTACTCCTTCAAGCCGGCCAAGCCGATGGTCTCGCTCGACCAGGTCTCCATCGAGCGACTTCTCGCGACCACCGTGATCCCGATTCTCTATGGCGCGATGCCGAACATGGGGCTCTACTACACACCGGACGGGCCGTACACCAACCCGGCCGACCTGCTCGGCATGATGAAGGTCGAAGAGGCGCGCGAAGAGGAGATGAAGGCCGCCGAGCTGTGCATGGAAGACATGATCTTCGTCTGCAAGCGCATGGATGAGATCGGCGCCGACGGCATCGACTTCGACACCACCGCCTCGGCCGGCGACGCCGACTTCCTGGCGACGCTGAAGACCGTCGAGGAGCTCAAGAAGACCACCAACCTCGGCATCGAGGTCGGCATGTCCGGCGAGTTCATCCTCGGCATGCACGGCGAGGTCGAGTACAAGGGCAAGAGGCTCGCCGGCATGTTCCCGCAAGACCAGCTGAAGGTCGTGGAGGAGGCGGGCGCGGACATCTTCGGTCCCGTCGTGAACACCAAGACCAACAAGTCGGCGGCCTGGAACGTCGCGCGCGCCGTGACCTTCGTCAAGGAGGTCTGCAAGCAGGCCACGATCCCGATCCACGCCAACGTCGGCATGGGCGTGGGTGGCACGCCGATGTTCGAGACACCGCCTGTCGATGCCCTCAGTCGCGCGAGCGTCGCGATGGTCGAGATCGCCAAGGTCGACGGCTTGTAGGTGGGTGTGGGCGATCCCTTCGGGATGTCCCTGACCCACGCGATTGCCTCCGGCATGGGTGGCATTCGTACCGCTGGAGATCTGGTGGCGCGGATGCAGCTCAACTACCGGATGAGGCTTCCGGAGGCAAAGAAGTACGTGGCGGACAAGCTCCACGTGAGTGCGTTCGACCTGTCGGACTCCACTGTGATGCGCAACCTTCGGGAAGAGCTCGACATCGGCCTCATCGAGGCCGTCCCCGGTATGGCCAAGGGGCTGGCGGCGAAGGCTCGCATCGCCGACCTCCTGGACATCAGGATCGACGCCGTGGAGAAGCTCAAGGCGAAACTGCCCTGATCGGGCGAGTGCTGGGGGGAGCTTCCCAACGCTTGTGCAAATTGACCGATGGAGGTCACAGGCATGGCAAATGAAGACTTCTACACCGAGGCGATGGCCGCGATCCGCGCGTGTGACCGGGAGAAAGCCACCGACGTTGCCACCAGAGCGCTGGCTGCAGGGGTAGCGCCGGACGACATGCTCAAGCTCGGCTTCATCCCCGGCATCGCCAAGATGGGCGACCTGTTCGAACGCGGCGAAGTGTTCCTGCCAGAGCTCGTCCTCGCCGCGGACGCCATGACCGGCGCCGCCGATGTGTGCAACGCGGCGCTGCCCGAAGGGGCGGGACAAAAGAAGGCCACCGTCGTCATCGGCACCGTGCAGGGCGACGTGCACGACATCGGCAAGACCATTGTCGTCGCCTTCCTCAGGGCCAACGGATACGACGTCCACGACCTCGGCCGCGACATCGCGGCCGACAAGTTCATCTCCAAGGCTGAGGAAGTGGGCGCCGAAGTGATCGGAATGAGCGCACTCCTCACCACGACGATGCGCGAGCAGATCCGCGTGCTGGAGGCGCTCAACGAGGCAGGCTTGCGCGACAAGTACAAAGTCATCGTCGGCGGCGGCGCGTCGACGCAGCAGTGGGCCGACAAGATCGGCGCCGACGCTTACGCTGAGGACGCCAACGATGGCGTTCGGAAGATCAACCAGCTCACCGGTAACTGACAGGGAGCTGAACAGTCAAGATGCAGCCGGGCCGGCGACAGAAACGCCGACCCGGCTGCACCACAGAAGATCAGCGGACTTGCTGTTGAGATTTGTAGGGCGCCGGCTCTCGCTGGCCGGCTCCGAGAGTATCTAGCACGGGGGGACCTATGCCGGATCAAGACCGATCTCAGTCCGACATGACGTCGTCAGACGTTTCAGACAAGTACCTCGCCGACTACGGTGAGGAGTACAAGAAATCCCGCTTCAAGACGAACATGCGCCGCGACATCAGCTGGGTCGGCGCCTTCTTCGTCGCCGCGGGCGTCCCGGCGCTGGTGCTGTTCTCGATGGGCGGCATCTCGGCCCTCACGGGGCCGGTCGCCGTGCTCGTTTGGACGCTGTCGGTGCTCATCGGCTTCGTCGATGCGTTCATCTACGCCGAAATCGCGGGTCTCCACCCCAAGAAGTCCGGCGGCACGGCGGTGCACGGTGCCACGGCCTGGATCCGGTACATCCGCCCGGCCGCACCAATATCGCTCTGGTGCAATTGGCTCGCCTGGACGCCGGTGCTGGCCATCGGCGCGGGGCTCGGCGCGTCCTATCTGCTGTCGATCTTCTACGCGCCGGATGCCAAGATCAACACGTGGCAAGTCACGATT
>JADGPQ010000174.1 GCA_017882325.1 Thermoleophilia bacterium | reverse complement strand
TGCGAGACCAGGGCGCGCAAAGGGCGCTGTGACCCTTCGGCCCCAGCGCCCCGCGAAAGACTGGCTCCTCGGGTAGGACTCGAACCTACAACCCTTCGGTTAACAGCCGAATGCTCTACCATTGAGCTACCGAGGACCGCTCTGGAGGCAGAATTATAGGCCACCCGCCGCGGCGCGACAAACGTGCCGTGAGCGCCGGCCTCAATGCCAGCGCGACTCGACCCACCACCCGTGCGGCACGCCCTCGGCGGCCGAGCCCACGGTCTCGTGGCTCCGCAGGCCGCGCCTCGCTTCATTGGTGAGCTTGGCGTCGAGGCGTGCGTGCAGCTCGTCGAAACGCGGCCGCCAGTAGCTCTCGTCGCCGGCCGCCAGGTCCGCCAGCTCGCGACTCGCCACGACTTCCTTGGCGGCGGCCTCCGCGGGCGCCTGCTCCTTCCACCACTCCGGCCGCATGATCCGCGTGCCGAAGCGCGCTGCCGGCGACTCGATGTCCGCGGCCGGGTCGGCTGCCGGCAGGAACGCCCACGATTGCGCCTGGAGAAGGATCGAGGTGTTGGGAACGGCCTCGACGAAGCCCTGCAGGGCGTCGAGAGTCTCCGCCGCCGACGCCCTGGTCTCGCCGGGCTGGTTGAACGTGAGTGAGGCCACGGTCACGAGGCCTTTGGCGTTGGCGTAGGTGAGCAGATCGAGGGCATGCTCCACCGCCCTGGTCGGCTGCGGAGCCTGGCCGGTGCGCGAGAGCAACTCGCGAGACAGCGTGCCCACGTCGAGACGCAGGCGCACGCGCGCCTCGAACAACCTGTCGATATCTCCGCGCGTCAGATCGGCCGGCCTGCCGGCGACGGTGATCGCGAGGTCGCGTCGGTCGGTGGAGGCCAGCCCTTCGAGCACAGCGCGACGCCAGGCGGCGTCGTACCCGAACGCCGGGTCGAGCACGTCGATGCGGGCCGGGGCGAGCTCGGAGATGCCGGTGAGGATCGCCACGGCGACGTGCGGCGGGTACGCGTGCCAGCCGCCGCCGCCCGGGCGCAGCAGACAGGCAGGGGCGTTGTACGGGCAGCCGCGGCTCAGAAAGACGCCGAGCTCCGGCAGGTCTCGAGCGGCGTATGGGTAGGCGGCAAAGTCGGGAGCGTGCGCGGCATCGAGCGGCAGCGGCCTGCCTTCGAGAGATCGACAGGCGCCGGTCTCGCGATCGCCGTCGGCGACCGTGCGCGCCACCGTGACGACGGCCGACTCGGCCTCCCCGACGATGAGCCAGTCGAAGGGCGCGCCCTCGTCGTTGAAGTCGTCGGGGCGCACCGACACGTGGTAGCCCTCGACGGCGATGACCGCCGCGGGATATAGCTTCCGCACCCGTATGGCCACGGCTAGCGCGGCGGCGTACTGCAACGCCGACCAGACGGAGATGACCACAAGGTCAGCGTGTCGTTCGGCGAGCAGGGTCTCGGCGCGCGAGAGGAACGCCTCGCGCGCGGCGTCGTCGCCCGGGTTGCCGAGCTCGGCCTCGAGGTCGAGGACGTCCACGGGGAAGCCCGCCCGACGCAGCTCTGAAGACAGGCCGACGAGCTCCGGCTTGACGCGCGGCCCGTTGGCCCAGGCGCCTCCGTGCAATGAGCCGGGGAACACCAGCAGGGCGCGCGTCTCCTCCATCTTCACTCCCATCGCCTGACGCGGCCGGACGGCCGCGCGTTCACAGGGCTTCCGTGGAGATCACGGACGGCGCGCGGCTGCCGAAAACGCGCTCGCTCACTCCAGGAACCCGCGAAGGCGCTGGGCTTCGCGGAACGCCTTCAGCTTCGCGAGCGTCTTGGCCTCGATCTGGCGGATGCGCTCGCGCGTGAGGCCGAACTGCCGTCCCACTTCCTCGAGGGTCTGCGGCTTGCCGTCGCGGAGTCCGAAGCGCAGCTCGAGCACGGCGCGCTCGCGGCGGGTGAGAAGGCCCAAGACGCTGACGAGCTCCTCGGACTGAAGCGCGCCCTCAACGGCGACGGGCGGCGGCGGCGCGGCGTCGTCCTCCAAGAAGTCGCCGAGCTGCGAGTCACCTTCATCGCCGACCGACGTCTCGAGGCTCACCGGCACCTGGGTGACCTTGAGGATCTCGCGCACCTTGTCGGCGCTGACGCCCATCTCGGCGCCGATCTCCTCGGGCGTCGGGTCGCGACCGGTGTCTTGCATCAGCTTGCGCTGCACGCGGATCAGCTTGTTGAGGGTGTCGACCACGTGAACGGGGATGCGAATGGTGCGTGCCTGGTCGGCCAATCCGCGCGTGATCGCCTGGCGGATCCACCACGTGGCATACGTGCTGAACTTGAAGCCGCGGTGATAGTCGAACTTCTCGACCGCGCGAATGAGGCCAAGATTCCCCTGCTGGATGAGGTCGAGAAGGCTCATGCCGTGGCCCGCATGGCGCCGCGCAATGGAGACGACGAGGCGCAAGTTGGCCTCGACCAACTGTCGCTTGGCCGCTTCGTCGCCGCGCTCGATGCGGCGCGCCAGCGAGACCTCCTGTTCGGCCGTGAGGAGCTTGACCTTGCCGATCTCGCTCAGGTAACGGCGCACCGGATCGCTCGACGCCGACTTCGCCGACAGGTCGAGCTCGCGCGGGGCGACCTTTTCGGCCTCCGCCTCGTCGGGCTCAGCGGAGGCCTGCTCGCGATGCTCGTCCTCGTCCTCGAGCACTTCGATCCCGAGGTCGTGGAACAGGATCGAGATCTCGTCCGCCGTCTCGGCGGTCAGCTCGACGTCCCGAAGCGCCTCGCGCACGCGCGCCGCCAGAAGGTAGCCCTGTTCGCGGCCCTCGGCAATGAGCTCGCGCACCTCGGGGATGGTCGCTTCGAGGGCGTCGGCCGGCGGTGGTACGTGACGCTGGTCTGGTGTCTTGGCCATGTGCTGTTCCTCAGCGAAATGAAGCCGGCGCCGCGCACCGCGCGTCACCGGCTGCCACGCTCCCCGTTTCCGAGGCAGATGATGTCAGTTTGTTGTGCCCGCGATACGGATTCTCAAGCCTACGCGAGTGTGGTCCGGCGCTGTCGTCGAGCCTTAGTCGAGAAAGTCGCGGAGGCGCTGCGAGTCGCGATACGCCTTGAGCTTGGCCAGGGTCTTGGCCTCGATCTGGCGGATGCGCTCGCGGGTGACACCGAACTTCTGCCCAACCTCTTCCAGCGTCCGCGGGTGCTCGCCCTTGAGGCCGAAGCGGAGCTCGATGACCTTGCGCTCGCGGTGCGTGAGCGTGCCGAGCACCAGATTGAGCTCCTCCTTCTGCATGATCTCGCTGACGGCCTCGACCGGCATGGTCGCGTCTTCGTCCTCGATGAAGTCGCCGAGCTGCGAGTCTTCTTCCTCACCGATGGGCGTTTCGAGGCTCACGGGCTCCTGGCTGATCTTGAGGATCTCGCGGACTTTCTGCGGCGTGGTGCCCATCTCCGTGGCGATCTCTTCAGGGGTCGGTTCGCGGCCGATGTCCTGCAGCAGCTGGCGCTGCACGCGGATGAGCTTGTTGATGGTCTCGACCATGTGCACGGGGATGCGGATCGTGCGCGCCTGGTCGGCGATGGCGCGCGTGATCGCCTGGCGGATCCACCACGTGGCGTAGGTGCTGAACTTGTAGCCCTTGCGGTAGTCGAACTTCTCGACGGCGCGGATGAGGCCGAGGTTGCCTTCCTGGATGAGATCCAGGAACAACATGCCTCGGCCCACGTAGCGCTTGGCGATAGACACGACGAGGCGCAGGTTGGCCTCGATGAGCTTGCGCTTGGCGTCCATGTCGCGGCGCTCGATGCGCTTGGCCAGCGACACCTCTTCTTCGGCCGTGAGGAGCGGCACCTTGCCGATCTCCTTGAGGTACATGCGCACGGGATCGTTGGTGGGCGTCTTCACCGAGAGGTCGAGCTTGGGGATCACGTCTTCTTCGGGCTTGGCTTCGGGGCCGTCGTCGCCGGCGACGACCTCGCCCTCGATGATGTCGATGCCGAGATCGGCGAACAGGTTGTAGATGCCATCGATCTGGTCGGGGGTGAGCTCGACGTCCTGCAGGGCGTCGGCGATGTGGTCGCTGGCCAGGTAGCCCTGCTCGCGTCCCTCTTCCACGAGCACGCGGACCTCGTCGATGGCGAGCTCGGCGGAATCGGTCGGTTTGCCGCGCTCTTCTGCGAAATCGCTCAAAGGTGTCGTCCCCTAGCCTTCGTCGGGCTCCTCGTCCACCGGAATCGTGCGGATCGCCTCGCGCACCGTGCGGCGCACTGCCTGCAGCCTTACCAGCTCTGCGCCCAGCTTCCCGCTTTCGTCGGTCTTCGCCGTGACCTTGAGCCTCGCGATGATGCGGCTTACGTGGGCCTCCTGCAACCTAAGGAAGAGCTCGTCGACTACGGTCGTCGTGAACCTCTCCCGGCCGGCTCTGACGACGACTTCGGCAAGGGCCTCGCGGCCGTCGTCCTCGTCCGCGCCCTTCGCGGCGGTTTGCAGGGTATTCCCCCTGCCTTCACGCTCCAATCGCGCCTTCACGACGCGCAACGCGGCGCGCGTCTCGGCCGTGGCGAAGAAGCTCTCGTCGACGCCGGCCAGCACGGCGCGGCCCTTCTGGGGCTGCGCCAGGCAGCCGGCGAGGAAGCGCACTTCGAGCTCGTGGGCGCCGCCGACGGCGGCCGCCGCACCCCCGCTCCGCGGCGGCTGGCGGCCCTCCCCGGCGGCGTGTCCGCCCTCCGCGGAAGGTCCGCTCCCTGCGAGCAGGTAACGCACGCTCTCGGCCGAGAGCTGCAGCCTGTCTGCGACATGCCGCAACTCCTCGTCGCGCTCGATCGGCGTCGCTGCCTCGGAGAGGACCCCCTTGAGTTGCGCAAATGCGCGTGCCCTGCCGTCGGGCTTGTCGAGGTCGTGAGCAGCGAGCGCCACGCGGACGTGGAATTGTAACAACGTCTGCGCGTCGGCGGCAAGCGCACGAAAACCGTCGCCGCCGACGCCGGAGAGCACGTAGTCGGCCGGGTCGAGACCCTCGGGGATGCGGACCACGTGAAGCCTGAGGCCCATCTTGCGGCCCAGCGTGAGCGCGCGGCTCATGGCGCCGAGGCCGGCGGCGTCGGCGTCGAAACACAGGTAGAGGTTCCTCGTCACGCGCGCGAGACGCTTGAGCTGCTGCTCGGTGAGCGCCGTGCCCATGCTGGCGACGACATTGTGCACGCCGGCCTGCACCAGGGCGAGCACGTCGGTGTAGCCCTCCACGACGTAGGCGCGGTCCTCGCGCCCCGCCGCCGCCTTGGCGGCGTGCAGGCCGAAGACCGCCTCGCTCTTGTGGTACAGGGGCGTCTCCGGCGAGTTGAGGTACTTGGGCTTCTCGTCGCCCATGGTGCGAGCGCCGAAGCCCAGGGTGCGGCCGCGGTCGTCGGCGAGCGGGAACATGATGCGCCCGCGAAAGCGGTCGTAGGGCCGTTCGCTCTTGCCCGGCACGACCAGGCCGGCGTCGAGCAGGTCCTGGTCGCTGAACTTCTTGACGCGCGCCGCCTCACGGAGCTTGTCCCAGCCCGCGAGGCTGAAGCCCAGACGGAACTGGCGGCAGACGTCGTCGCCAAGGCCGCGCTGCCTGAGGTACTCGCGGGCCGGCGCCGCCGCCGCCGCGTCGCGTAGCACCCGCTCGTAGTAGACCGTCGCCTGTTCGAGGAGGGCGCGCAGGCGCTCGCGGCGGTGACGCTCCACATCGCCGCGAGCGCTCGATTCCTCGTACTCGAGCTCGATGCCGTACCTGTCGGCGAGATACTCGACGGCCGCCGCGAAAGCGAGGTTCTCCTTTTCCTGCACGAAGCCGAACAGGTTGCCGCCCGCGCCGCAGCCGAAGCAGTAGTACAGCTTCTCCGCCGGGTTGACCGAAAAGGACGGCGTGCGCTCCTCGTGGAACGGGCAGCGGCCGCTGTAGTTGGCGCCGGCCTTACGCAGCTCGGTGTACTGGCCGACGATCTCGACCATGTCGGCAGCCGCCTGGACCTGATCGATGCTGGCGCGGGCGATGAGCGGCACCTCAGGGGCCGCCTTTCTTGCGTGCGCGCCGCGCCTTCTCCTGGCCGGCCAGAAGATCCATGCCGGCGGTCAGGCGCCGACGCTGTTTCTTCGGCGGGCGCGGCGAGCGCTGGTGGTACTGCCAGTGGTAGTCCAGACGGTCGTAGGACCACACGAAGAGCACCATGAGCGCGATCATCCAGAAGAGGTAGAAGACGGC
>JADGPQ010000173.1 GCA_017882325.1 Thermoleophilia bacterium | reverse complement strand
CAAAGCACTGGCCACGGAGTGGGCGAGCAAGCGCACCACGGTGGTCATCGGCAACGGCGGCCCCGGCATCCGCGGCCCCTACGCCACCGAGCCGGCCCGCCTGCAGTGCATCTGCCTCGCCATGCAGGGCCTCGGCAAGCCGGGCGTCAACCAGGCCAAGATGATCGAGTGGGGCCTTTTCGACAAGCCCGACCAGTACGCGCAGCCTAAACCACTGCGCGTGCCCAACCTGCGCAGCGCCTATACCGGCGGCCATCCCGATGAGACCAACCACCCGTCGTTCCTCCCCAAGACCTATGTGCCCAAGGGCATCCTTGAGGGTGAGTGCGACTGGTGGGGCTGCGAATCCGAGACGGCCGACCGCGCCAACCAGTTCGTGCACTACGAGTATCCGGCCGACGGCTGCTCCAAGATCCACATGGTCTGGACCGACTCGCCGTCGTGGATCACCTGCTGGAACGGCGGCAACGACTACGTGCGCGCCATGCGGCACCCCGACATCGAGTTCATGTTCGCCCAGCATCCGTGGCTCGAGAACGACTGCCTGATGGCCGACATCATCCTCCCCGTGAACACCAAGCTGGAAGAGGACGACATCGCCGGCGACATCTTCAGCGGCCAGTACAACCTGCTCTATCCCGAGCACAAGTGCATCGAGCCGATCGGCGAGAGCTACAGCGACTACGAGATCGCCGTCATGATCGCCGAGCGCCTCGGCCTCAAGGAAGAGTACACCGGCGGCAAGTCGATTCCCGAGCTCATCAAATACGGCTGGGAGACGTCGCGCTGCGACGACCTGATCAGCTGGGAAGAGCTCAACGAGAAGGGCTACTACGCCGTGCCCACGGCCGACGGCTGGGAAGACGTGCCGGCCGGCTTCTACAACTTCTACAAGGATCCGGAGAAGTACCCGCTCACCACGCCCACCGGCAAGCTGGAGTTCGAGGCCACGGGGCTCATGCAGCATTTCCCGGACGATCTCGAGCGACCGCCGGTGCCGAAGTGGATCGCCGAGGGCATCAGCCACGAGGAGACCATCGGCACCAAGCGTTCCGAGAAGTATCCGCTGCTCGTCATCTCCAACCACCCGCGCTGGAGCGTCCACTCCCAGCACGAGGACATCACCTGGCTGCGCGAGATCGAGACCTGCAAGGTCACCGGTCCTGACGGCTACCAATACCACCCGGTATGGCTTCACCCGTCCCAGGCCGAGTCGCGTGGCATCCGTCACGGTGACATCGTGTCGATCTTCAACGAACGCGGCACCGTGCTCGCCGGCGCCTACGTCACCGAGCGCATCATGCCCGACGTGGTCTACATCGACCACGGCGCGAAGTGGGATCCGATCGTCCCCGGCGAGCTCGACCGCGGCGGCGCGATCAATACCATCGTGCCGCGCAACACGACCTCCAAGAACGCCGTCGGTCACGCCGTGAGCGGCTTTCTCGTGGATATCGAGAAGACCGACATGGAAGAGATCAAGCGCAAGTATCCGGAGGCCTTCGAGAAGCCCTTCCACCCCTGTGCTGGTCCCGGCTTGGAAGCCTGCATCTGGGGAGGTGAGTGATGGGCAAGGTCCTCGTCATCGACCTGAACATCTGTAACGGCTGCTACAACTGCCAGGTGGCCTGCAAGGACGAGCACGTGGGCAACGATTGGTCCCCCATCGCCAAGCCGCAGCCAGACACGGGGCAGTTCTGGAACAAGGTCCACGACAAGGTGCGCGGTCAGGTGCCCAAGGTCAAAGTGACCTACATGCACAGCATCTGCCAGCACTGCGACGACGCCCCGTGCATCGAGGCCTGTAACGTCGACGCCATCTACAAGCGCGACGATGGGGCCGTGATCATCGACACGGAGAAGTGTCGCGGGAATCAGCTCTGCCTGTCGGCGTGCCCGTATGAAGGCGTTATCTACTTCAACGACTCGCTGAACATCGCCCAGAAGTGCACGTTCTGCGCGCACCTCCTGGACGACGGCTGGACGGAACCGCGCTGCGTGGACGCCTGCCCCACCGGCGCCTTCACCTTCGGCGACGAGGAAGACCTCAAGGAGCTCATCGCCAAGGCTGAGCCGCTGAAGCCCGCGCAGGACGTCAAGCCGCGGGTCTGGTACATCGGCCTGCCCAAGCCGTTCATCGCCGGCGCCGTGTTCGACAGCGTCGCCGACGAGTGCACCGAGGATGCCAGGGTCACCGCCATGAAGGTCGGCAACGGCAAGGTGTACGAGACGGCCACCGACAGCTACGGCGACTTCTGGCTGCGCGATGTGGAGCCCGGCGAGTACACGATCCTCGTGGAGAAGGAAGGCTATCTGCCCCACAAGATGGGCCCCGTCGACGCGAGCAAGGACATCAACGTCGGCGACATCGCGGTCTGGAAGGCGTGACACCAGACGAGCCGCGTTCCAGATCACGCCGCGAACAACAAGAGGGGCCAGGCCTTTCGGCCGGCCCCTCTCTTTGCGTTAACGTGCGTCAACGCTTGCATTCCACGGGCGCCGCACTATGATGCGGATGTTCCACCTTTCGGATAGGTGTTCCGCATAGCGGAACGATGGAGGGCATGTGGGAGATCCCGGCCGCGACGAGCCACTGGCCGAGCTTGCCGACGACCTGCGGCGCATGGTCGTCGAGACGCTCTGCCACGCGCAGGCGGGTCATCCCGGCGGCTCGCTGAGCGCTGCTGAGATCCTCGCCGCGCTCTTCTTCTCGGTCATGCGCATCGACCCGCGGCACCCAGACTGGGAGGCGCGCGACCGGTTCATCCTCTCCAAAGGTCACGCGGCGCCCGTCTACTACGCCGCTCTGGCGCGCCGCGGCTTCTTCCCGGAGGAGATGCTGCAGACCTACGACGAGCTCGACTCGCTGCTGCAGGGGCATCCCGACATGCGCTGTCCCGGCGTCGACATGACCTCCGGTTCGCTCGGCCAGGGTCTTTCCGTGGGCCTGGGCATGGCGCTTGGCCTGCGGCTCAAGGCCATCGACGCCAGGGTCTTCGTGGTCCTTGGCGACGGCGAGCTGCAGGAGGGCCAGGTGTGGGAGGCGGCCATGGCGGCGCCCAAGTTCGGCCTTGATAGCCTGGTGGCCATCATCGACGACAACCAGATCCAGCTCATGGGCGACACGGCGACCATCATGCCCGTCGAACCCATCGCCGAGAAGTGGCTCGCCTTCAACTGGAACGTCCTCGAAGTCGACGGCCACGATCCGGCTGCCATCGTCGCAGCCTGCGCGGCAGCCCAAGCGGTCAGGGGTCGTCCGACGGTCATCCTCGCGCACACCGTCAAAGGCAAGGGCGTCTCGTTCATGGAGAACACCCACAAGTGGCACTCGGCCCTGGTCACGGAGGACCTCAAAGAGAAAGCCCTCACCGAGCTGTGCGTGCGGGAGGTGCGGTGATGGTCGAGATGGTCGCCATGCGCGACGCCTACGGACAGGCGCTGGTCGACCTCGGAGATCGCGACGCGCGCGTGGTGGCGGTCGACGCCGACCTCGCGTCCTCCAGCAAGATGGACCTGTTCGCGGAGGCCTTCCCCGAGCGCTTCTTCCAGATCGGTATCGCAGAGGCGAACATGACCGGCATCGCCGCCGGCCTGGCGGTCATGGGCTTCATCCCGTTCACCAGCACGTTCGCCAGCTTCGCCACCTGCCGCGCCGCCGATCAGATCAGGGTGTCCATCGCGCAGCCGAACCTCACCGTAGTCATCGGCGGCGCCTACGGCGGCGTGCTCGCGGGCAAGACCGGAAAGTCACACCAGGCCATCGAGGACATGGCAATCATGCGCGCCATGCCGAACATGACGGTGCTGGCTCCCGGCGACGGCGTCGAGGTCCGCAAAGCGGTCTTCGCCGTCGCCGACCACGACGGTCCGGTCTACCTGCGCATGTCGCGCGACCCCAGCCCCGTCGTCTTCGACGATAGCTGCGAATTCAAGATCGGGCGGGCCGTGCTCGTGCGCGAGGGCCGCGACGTGACCGTGATCACGACCGGCATCATGCTCGGCCGCGCCGTCGAGGCGGCCGAGCTGCTGGCTGCGCGGGGCATCTCGGTGCATCTGCTGCACGTCCACACCGTGAAACCCCTCGACGTCGCGGCGGTCGCCGCGGCCGCCGAGAAGACCGGCTTGGTCGTCACCGCCGAGGAGCACAACATCATCGGCGGCCTCGGCGGCGCGGTCGCCGAAGCTCTCGGCGAGCATCGCCCCACGCCCATGAAGCGGGTCGGGGTCGCCGACGTCTACAGCGAGTCGGCGCCGAACGACGATCTGCTGCAGAAGTACGGCCTCACGGCCGGCCACATCGCCCAAGCCGCCCGCTCCCTCATGGAGCGGCGCGCGGCCCACGCACAACCGTAACCTACAAGGAGGAGACATGGGCCTGCTGACCACCAACCAGCCGGACCTCTTTTTCGAGGACACGCCCGTCGGGCGCATGTTCAAGGAACTGTGGGAAGCCGACGATGCGGCCATCGATGCCGTGCTCGACGACTATGGCGTCCCCTCGCCCTGCGAGTGGGCCAAGCCGGGCAGCTACCTCCAGACCACGATCCGCGCGCAGGTCGAGAAGGAGCGTCGCCAGAACGACGTGGTGCTCATCCCGGTGGGCTGCACCGAGAACCACGGCCGCCAGACCGTGAGCGCCATGGACACCCTGTTCGTGAGCCACCTCTGCGAGGCCGTGCGGCGTCAGTCCCAGAAACACAACGGTCACGCGCCGGCGATCGCCCTGCCGCCGCTCATGTACGGCGGTCATCCCTACCATCACATCGGCATGCCCGGCACGGTCATGCTGCGCGAGTCGGTGGTGGAGGAGACGCTGGTCGACGTCATGCTCGGTCTGTGGAATGACGGCTTCCGTAAGATGATCATCGTCAACAACCACGGCCACCTGTGGATGCTCGAGACGGCTCTGCACAAGTTCCTCAAGCGCTACCAGGTTCCCGCCATCGTCCGCGTCATCGACTGGCATCGCTCGGTCAAAGACTTCTTCCGCACCACCGAGCAGGGCGGCTGGTGGGACACGCCGTTCATCCACGCCGACGAGGCGGAGACCTCGCTGGGCCTGCTGCTGTTCCCCGAGATGGTCGACATGGCGCAGGCGGTCGAGACCGAGACCAAGCAGTACATGCCGCCCGGCCACTTCAACAACTCGGTCGACGGCTACCATCGTCCGCAGCGCTGGTCGGAGGCCGAGGGGCATTTCGCCATCGAGTTCTTCGGCACGCCGGAGGGCGTCGTCGGCAAGCCGACGCACGCCGAGGCGTGGAAGGCCAAGCGACCTGTGGCGGCCTTCTGCAAGTACCTCACCATGATCGTCGACGACATCCTGGCGACCTTCCCCGCGGGCACCGTGCCGCCGGTCGAGGAGACCACGTTCCGGACAGCCGCCGACATGGAGCCCTTCCTGCGCGAGCCGCTCAGCGAGGGCTGGAAGCCGATCTTCGCGCTGCCCTGGATCGGACAACACTGAATCGGGGGCGAAGGATCGTGTCCGGCAGACGATGCCAGAGCCCGACATGAGCTGGCCGACGTGCGTGGCGACCGCGTCCGGGCCGACCGGCTTCGGCCCGATGCTGTTCCCCGGTCGCGTGCGCGAGGCCGCCCTCGTGTCGCGCGAGCTGGGCTTCGACGGCATCGAGATCAGCATGCGCTCGCCCGAGGAGCTCGGCAGACGCGAACTGGAGGACCTGCTGCGTGAGACAGGCCTCCGGCTCGCCGCGCTCAGCAGCGGGCGCGCATTCCTCGAGGACGGCCTCTCCCTCAGCAATCCAGACGAGGCCGAGCGGGCGCGCGCCGTTCAGCGCATCGTCGAGCTCGCGGAGCATGCGGCGGCGCTCGACGCCCCGCTCATCGTCGGCCTGGTGCGCGGAAAGGCGCCGGCCGACGGCGACCTGGATGCGGCCGTCGGGCGATTCGTCGAGAGCATGCAGGAGTGCGTCGACCGCGCGGCGGCGGGTGCGCGCTTCGTCGTCGAGGCCATCAACCGCTATGAGACACCGTTGCTGACCACCGCCGCCGAGACCGTGGCCGCCGTGCAGCGCATGGGCCGCGCCAAGGTCGGCGTCCTCCTCGATGTGTTCCACATGAACATCGAGGAGGTCTCCATAGGGGCGGCGATCCGCGCGACCGGGGAGCGCCTCGGCCACTTTCACATCGTCGACAGCAACCGTCAGGCGGCCGGTATGGGTCACGTCGACTTCGCAGAGGTGGCCGC
>JADGPQ010000172.1 GCA_017882325.1 Thermoleophilia bacterium | reverse complement strand
GCCCTTGGTGGGCTCCTCGCCGATGGAGAGCAGGCCCACCACGGGCTCGGGGATGCCCATCACCTCGCGGGCGAATGCCTGGCCCATCACCGCGAACTGGCGCAGATGCTCGGGCCGGTACTCGGCGTTGGCCCCCACGTCGAGGAAGGCGATGGGCGTGGGCATGCACGGCATGATGGTGCAGATTGCCGGACGCTGCACGCCCTTGATGCGACGTACGTATAACAGGCTGCCGGCGACCACAGCTCCGGTGTTGCCGGCGGAGACGAAGACGTCGGCCCCGCCCTGGTGCACGAGCTTGAGGCCGACGACGATGCTCGAGCCAGTCCTGTTGCGCGCCGCCCAGGCCGGCTCCTCGTCGTAGCCGATCACCTCGGCGGCGTGGACGACGGAGACGTGGGCTACGTCGGCCGGCAGCAGATCACGCACCGTCGTCTCGTCGCCGACGAAGACGATGTGGGTATCGGGGCCGGCGGCCTGCAACGCGCCCCGCACGATCTCGGCGGGCGCGTTGTCCCCCCCGGCCGCGTCGACCACAACGCGCACTGAGCGGCCTCCGGCGGCGTCGCTCCAGGCGGCCGTGACTTCGTGCGGTGAGACGTAGTGGCGCGAACCCGAGGCCGTCATGCCTGCAGGTCGGCCACCAGCCGGTCGAGATCGACGCTCTCTTCGATGAGCTGCACGATGAGGTCGATCTTGGCGCGCTCCTTGACCCGCAGGCGGCCGAAGAGCCGCCGCAGGTTGTCGGCGGCCGTCACCGTGTCTGTCTCGACGGAGACGAGCGGCACGCCACGCTCGTCGGCGCGCTCGAGCACGGCAGGGCTGGGCACGTAGTTGCCGGTGAGCACCACGGCCATGGTGGGCGTGTCGAGCGCCGTGAGGATGATCTCGGCGCGGTCTCCGCCGACGATCACGACCTTGTTCGGCGTGAGCTGGAAGTACCGCAGCGCGTGCTCCGGGCTCATGGCGCCGATCATGTACGTCTCGACCAGGTGGTCGCCGTACTGCTCCCCGCAGACATAGGTGCCGCCCAGAGCGTCGACGATCTCGGCCACGGAGACCGCCGAGAGGCGCGAGTTGGACGTGAGGGCACCGTAGCTGGCGACGCCGCTCTTGGCCAGAAAGCGCGTGTACTGGTCGCGCACGAGGCCCAGACGCGACTCGGGGACCATGTTGAAAATGACGCCCAGCAGATGCTGCTTGAGAGCGTCCTTGACGTAGATGATGTCGTCGAGCAGCCGCGCGCCGGCGAACTTGGCCACGAGCAGAGTCATGAGGTCGAGCTGCGCCACGACCTCGGCGCCGCTGGTGCGCAGGAAGCGGCCCTGCCAGATCTCGCCGAGCCCTTCGCACACGACGAGGTCCTTGCCCTCACTGATGCGCTCGTAGGCGGCGCGCACACGGTTCATGGCGTCCACTTCGGAGCCGGCGAGGACATCGTGCAGCGCGTCCTCGTCGAGGACCACCGGGCAGATATCGGTGGAGGCATCGTCGAGCTCGAGCAGCTCGGACACGAAGGCGGCGTCCTCGTCGAAGAGCACGCCGCCCGACTGTGCGGCCAGGGTGCCCACCGGCTTGAAGTAGCCGGCATCGAGGCCGCGCTTGCGCAGCGCCAAGCACAGGCCGACGGCGATCGTGGTCTTGCCGCCGCTGCCCTGGGTGGAGGCGATGTAGAGCGACTTCAGCACCACATGCCCTGCGCCGCTCAGTCAGCTTCGAGGACGATGACCTCGCGGCCCTTGTAGGTGCCGCACTTCGTACAGGCGCGATGCGGGAGCTTGGGGCTCTTGCACTGCGGGCAGACGCTCGCCACGTCGACGCTGAGCTTCTGCTGTGACCGACGCTGATCGCGGCGCCGCTGAGATGTCTTCTTCTTCGGTACGGGCATTATGGGTCTCCTTGAATCAAACAGACACGAAACTGTACCACACGGACCGGCGTCAAGGCTCGTCGTGCCGATGCTCAGGCTCGACATTGAGGTCGGCGCCGCACGCGACGCAGAGGCCGCGACACTCGTCGCGGCACAGCAGCTTGGGTGGCAGCTCCTCGGCAATGAGGTCGCGCGCCCAGCGGCCCAGGTCGACGATGAAGGACGTCACGTAGCCCTCTTCGCCCTCCTCCTCGCCCTCCGACTCACCGTGGCGGGCGTACTCGACGCCGCGCACCTGGATGGTCACATCGGCCTCGCCGAGACACCGCTGGCACGGGCCGATCACCTCGGTCTCGAACTCGGCGCTCAGCGTGACGTTGCCGCCGACGCGGGCGGCGGTGAGCAGCACGTCGACGGAGCCTTCGGGGACCTCGTAGTCGAGACCCCCGTACACGAAGGGGTCGACCTCCACGGGCACGCGTCTCCAGACTTCGCCGGCGTCACCGAAGTGCAGGGAGCGCAGGTCGAAATGGCGCATGGCAAAACCAGCGGTGTCGCGAGCCGGGCCGGCCGCTTACGGCTGCAGGTCGTCGTCGGCCGGGCGACCCTGCAGGCGCTCGCGGCCGCGGCGCACCGCGCCGATGAACTTGTCGAGGTTGAGCTCGAGATTGCCGAGCACCTCGTCGGCGTAGTCCTCGGCGCCCAGGCGGGTCTCGCGCTCGCGCTCGCGGGCGTCCTCCATGGTCTGCTGGGCGTTGCGCTCGGCGAGGCGCACCACCTCGGTCTCCGAGGCGAGCCTGTCGGCGCGCTCCTGAGCCTCGGTGAGCATGCGCTCGGCCTCTTGCTTGGCCTCGGCGAGCATCTCCTGGCGCTCCTTGACGATCCAGCGCGCCTGTTTGATCTCCTCAGGGATGGTGGAGCGCATCTGGTCGAGGATGTCGTACATCTCCTCGCGGTCGATCATGACGCTGTCGGTGAGCGGCACAGACCGGGCGTTGTGGATGATGTCGTCGAGCTTGTCGATGAGAACGAGCACGTCCATACTCAGCAACCCTCCTTGAGTAGCCTAGTCACGGGGCGGATAGACCTCCGCCAGGCGGCGAGCGACGCTCGGAGGCACCAGGTCTTCCACGGAGCCTCCGAACGCGGCGATCTCCCTGACCCCGCTCGAGCTCAGAAAGCTGTGCTCGGGCGACGCCATCATGAATACTGTTTCTATGTCTGGGGCCATCTTCCTATTGAGCTGGGCCATGGCGAACTCGTACTCGAAGTCGGAGATCGCGCGCAATCCTTTGAGGATCATGTGCGCGTCCCACTTGCGCGCGAACTGCACCACCAGTTCGTTGAACCGGTCCACGACGATGTTGTCCTCGCCGGAGAGCGCCTCTCTGAGGAACGCTTCGCGCTCTTCGGGCGTGAACAACGGCGACTTGCGCTGCGGGACCTCGATCAGGCCGACGATGACGCGGCCGAACTTGCTGGCGCCGCGCCGGATGATATCCAGATGGCCCACCGTGACCGGGTCGAACGTACCCGGGCAGATGGCCGTGACGTTACGCGGCATCGGCGGCCTCGCCGCGCTCAGATGACGGGACGGTCATCGTCTGCAACTTCTCCCTCGTCGTCGGGCACGTCGGCGGCCACCAGGAAGGTGACGCGCGTGTCCCCGTAGCGCCTCTCCCGCACGATGGTCCAGGGCAGCCCTGCCGCCGTACCGGCCGCCGTCTCGATGACGAGCACGGCGTGCGGCGCGAGCAGTGGGCCCAGGAGTCTGGCCAGCGCGGGCCGGACCTCCGCGTAACGCTCGTACGGAGGGTCCGCAAAGAGGAGAGTATACCGTGCGCCGCGACGGGCGTCAGCCTGAAGGGCGCGGCGCGCGTCGGCGGCGAGCACGCGAGCACGCGAAGCGCGCCCGTCGTCGCCGCCCTTGTCGCGCCTCTCCCGCATCCCCACCGTCACGCCCAGACGTTCGAGATTGGCGCGCAGCGCCCGCAGCGCGGCGCGCTCGCTCTCGACGAATGTGCAGGCGCCGGCGCCCCTCGAGAGCGCCTCGATGCCCAGGGCACCGCTGCCGGCGAACAGGTCAAGGACGACGTGCCCCCCAAGCGGGCCGGCGACCGGCGCGGCCGCCCCGCCGGCCCGTACCTCCGGCAGCGCGAGGAGCACGTCGAACATCGCCTCGCGCACCTTGTCGGAGGTGGGGCGGGTGCCGCGGCCGGCCGGCGCTACGAGCGGCCGGCCCCTCCACTCCCCGCCGACGACCCTCACGGCAGACCCTTGGCGACGCGCGCAGTCGCCGGCCCGGGAGCACGCCGCCGCGCCGCGGGCCGGGACAAGGGCCTGCTCCGGTTCACATTCACCGACTTTGCCCTATACTGCCTGAGTCGACGAACGAAACTCCGCATGACGAATCTCGAACTCGAAACACTCGCCATACTCCTTGCAATCGGCATCAATCTGCCGTTCGGCGCATACCGGGCGACCGTGCGCAGGCTCTCGTGGCAATGGTTTGTCGCGATCCACCTGCCCATCCCCTTCATCATCGTGATGCGGCTGTCTTTCGGCCTCGGCTGGTGGTTCGTCCCGTTCATGCTGGCCAGCGCCGTCACGGGCCAGCTCCTCGGCTCCTGGTCGTTCAACCTCCGGCGCGCACGACACGCGCTCTCGCAGGCGCAAGTCACCGAGTAGCCTCACGCCCGGCCGCTCCCGGGCCCCGCGACCGTGCGTCACTCCTCCGCCTCAATGCGACCCAGCACGAGCGGTCCGGGCTGCGGGCGTTTGTCGCCGACCGAGAAAACCCGGTCCAGGACCGCGCTGGCCTGCGCACGCCGCGCCGGATCGCGCGAGAACACGGCGGCCAGCGGGTCCCCGGCTTCGACCTGGTCTCCAACGGCTCGCTGGAGCACCACGCCGGCCGCGGGATCGACGGTGTCGTCGATCCTCCGACGACCGGCGCCGGCGATCTGCGCCGCTTGGCCGACGGCCAAGGCGTCCACCCTGGTGACGTACCCGGCGCGGGCCGCGCGCGCCTCGTGCGCCGCCAGCCGATGGAACTCGCCCGGCTTCCAGCGCCCACCCTGGACGAAGCACCAGCGCTCGAAATGCTCGGCGGCGCGGCCGTCGTCGAGCGCCGCCGCGGCGAGCCTGCGTCCCTCGGGTTCGTCGACGCCGAGGTCCGAGAGGGCGAGCAAGGCGCCGGCCAGCGTAAGCGTGACCTCGCGCACGTCGTCCGGCCCCTCCCCGCCCAGCACCTGCCAGGCTTCTTCCACCTCGAGCCGGTTCCCCACGGTGCGTCCTAGAGGGGCCTCCATGCTCGTGAAGATGCAGGTCGTGGGGCGGTCGTAGGCGTCGCCGATGAGCCGGCACAGGCGGCCGAGGTTGCGGGCGTGGCCCAGGTCGCCCATGAAGGCACCTCTCCCCACCTTGACGTCGAGCACGAGCGCCGAGGTGCCGCTGGCCACCTTCTTGGCCATGATGCTGGCGGCAATGAGCCCGTCGCACTCGATCGTGGCCGTCACGTCGCGCAAGGCGTAGAGGATACGGTCGGCGGGCACGATGCGTTCGCTCTGGCTGACCACGGCGACACCGATGCGCTCGAGCTGCCGGACGAACTCGCCTTGTGGCAACTGCACGCGAAAGCCGGGGATCGACTCCAGTTTGTCGACGGTGCCGCCCGTGTGCCCCAGCCCGCGCCCGGACATCTTGCCGAAGACGGCGCCGCAGGCGGCCACCAGCGGCGCCAGCACGAGCGTCACCTTGTCGCCCACGCCGCCACTGGAGTGCTTGTCGAGCACAGGGCGCCGCACGACGCTGAGGTCGAGCATCTTGCCGCTCTCCACCAGGGCGCGCGCCAGCTCCAGCGTCTCGCCGTCGCTCAAGCCTTGCAGCACCATCGCCATGAGCAGCGCGCTGGCCTGATACGAGGGCACGGAGCCGTCGACCACACCGTCGACAAAGGCGCGCAGGCGCCCGGCGTCAAGCTCGTGGCCGTCTCGTTTCCAGGCGATCACGTCGTTCACGAAGTCCACGAGGCGTCCTCCACAGCTGCTTCAGACCAGGCCGGGCCAGCGCGCCGTCACGACGGCGCCGAGCCCGGCGGCCAGCGTCCCGGCAAGGCGGCCGCCACCGGCGAGCACGTCCTCGTGGGAGCCTACAGCGGCGGCCCGGTTGACCACCAGCGCGAGGAGGCAACAGGCGGCGCCGGCGGCGCGCGCGGCGCGTACTTCCGGTGCCGCCGACATGCCGACCACATCCCCGTGGCGCGCCAGCCAGGCCACTTCCGCCCGCGTCTCAAACTGCGGGCCGGCGACGGCGACGTACACGCCGGCCCGCGCCGGCGACGGCGCCAG
>JADGPQ010000171.1 GCA_017882325.1 Thermoleophilia bacterium | reverse complement strand
CCGAAGGGTTGTAGGTTCGAGTCCTACCCGAGGAGCCAGTCTTTCGCGGGGCGCTGGGGCCGAAGGGTCACAGCGCCCTTTGCGCGCCCTGGTCTCGCATCCTCACCGACTGCTGTCACAGTGTTGTCACTCCGAGCCGCTTGGGTACACCCCCCTGAGGACGGCAGGCGGCAGTGGACGTGGCCGCGCCCGGAGCGAAGGGAGAGACCATGACGGATCCAATGGAAGAGGCCAAGCTCGAGGCAGAGGCCGGCGCGGCCAACGACAAGTTCAGCAAGCTCGTCGAATCGCTTGGCGGCACGGCATCGGCGAGGGCGGTGTTCGGCGCCGCCGTCGAGAAGGACGGCGTGACGATCGTGCCCGTCGCGCGAGTGCGCTACGGCGTGGGCGGCGGCGGTGGCCGCGGGCCGGGACGCAAGAAGCGCGACAACGGTAACCCAGACCAGGTCGGCTACGGTCAGGGCGGCGGCGTACAGGCCGCGCCCGTCGGCTACATCGAGCTCCGCGATGGGCACACCAACTACAAGCGCATCGCCGATCCGGTGCGGCCGATGGCAGCGCTCCTGCTCTTTCCGCTGGTCGCAGTGATCTCCTTCGGCATGATGGCGATGATCAGTCTGCAGGTCGCCAAGTCGCTGCGCGGCATGGTGCCCTCTCTGCCGCACCTGCCGCTGCCGTCCGTGCACTGGCGGCCGTAGCGGACGAGGGATCTGACGCGACGGGCGGGGCCGCTTCCTTTCGGCCCCGCCCGGGTCGACCGAGCCGTCAGCCGAGGATCAGGCGCTGCGGGTCGACCTCGTCGCGCAGGATGCGCAGCTCCTCGGCGTCTGGCGGCTCGGCGACGGAGGATCGCGAGACGTCGAGCGCGAAACCCGTGTTCTCCCGCACCCGCTCCGGAGTGACGCCCTCGTAGCGTTCGGCGAGGTACATCTCGTGCGTCGAGTCGTCGAACTTGAGCACGCACAAGTTGGTGACCACGGCAATCGGCCCGCCGCGCCGATACCCGGCATGCCTGCGTGAGTCGCCACCCGTGAGCCAGCCCGGCGTCGTCAGGTAGTCGAGCTTCTCGACGAACTTCAGCACGCCGTGCTGCATGAAGACGATGAATCCGCTGGCCAGTGAGCCGGCGTCGCAGGCGCCGCCGCTGCCGCTGAAGCGCACCCTCGGCGCGTGATAGTCGCCGATCACCGTGGAGTTCATGTTGCCGTACTTGTCGATCTGGGCCGCGCCCAGGAAGGCGATGGTGTGCAGGCGCCGGTTGGCCACGTAACTGAAGGCTTCGACGAGACCCGCGTTGAGGTTGGCGAAGGCCATCACCCGCGGGTCGGCGACGGCCATCGGCAGCTCCTCGAGCGTCGGCCCGATGCCGCCGGTCTCGAAGAAGATGTGGGCATGGGGGGCGTGGATGCGCTTGGCCACGGTCGCGGCCAGCATCGCCACGCCGGTGCCGGCGAACAGGACGTCGCCGTCCTTGATGAAGCGACCGGCGGCGATGGCCATCATCTCGCGCGGCGAGTACTCCATCTCCCTCACCTCCGGTCCAGGCCTGGCGCGTAGCCGGCCACGGTGTTGGCCCTGATGCGCGCCAGCTGCGCGCCGCCGACCTTGTCGAGGTAGGCGTCCCAGCCCTCGACGTCGTACACCCACTCGTCGAGATAGGCGGCCCAGCTCTCATCGCCTTTGGCGACCGCCTTGTAGTGGTTGAGGTGGGCGGGGTCGTAGTCGTAGACGTACGGGCAGGCGGTGGGGTGCGCGCCGTATGGCGCCAAGACCACCGCATCCACGAGGAACGGGGGCAGGGCGTTCTGGTCGGGCGCGAGGCGGAGGTAGCTCTCGGGGACGATCTCCTCGCAGGTGACGATGACGGCGCTCGCGGCCTTGCATTGCTCGAGGTCGGCGAAGCTGAGGCCCCTGATGCGCACGGTGCCGTCGGTGCTCACCTGCTGGGCGTGGATGATCGACACGTCGGGGGTGAGGGCCGGCAGGAGGACCACCTGGTCGTCGCCGTCGGCGAACGGGTTCTCGATCACGACGAGCTTGTGCACGGGCACGCCCTCAGTGCCGCGCAGCTCCGCCGGGAAACCTTCCCGGGCGATCACGTCGGTGCCGAGGCCCGACTTGCTGGGGATGAAGGGCACGCCCAAAGCCCCGGCGAGGAACCTTAGACTCATCATGTTGTTGGTGTAGTCCTCGACCAGCAGCTCGCCACGCTCGACCGCCTTGCGAAAACGGATGCAGGTGGGCGCGAAGCGGCCGTTGCCGCCGTAGGCGATGTCGAGGCGGCGCACGCAGCCGGCGCCCACGAGCAGGTCCAGCGCCTGGCCGTTGGAGTGCGCCACGAGGTGCAGATCCTTGATGTGCCGCCGGGCGATCTCGTAGACGGCGGCCATCGGGTTGCGCGTGATGGTGAAGCCGCCAACGGCGATCTGGCAGCCGTCGGGCACGAAGCGCTCGACGGCCTCGCCGACGGTGATGAGCTTGCCGCCGAGGTCGTTGTGCTGGGCCATCTGCTATCCCTTCTCGAGTCGGTGAGGGGTCCCTTAACGCGGAAACCCCAGCGAGCACGGTGCGTCTCAGCTGGGGTGCAGGGCCTGACGGAGGGGCCGGTGGGAACGCCGCCGGCCCGAGCCATGCGGCAGCGGCATCATGATACACGGGGGCGGCAGCGATGCAACAGCGCCGCCGACCGCGCGGCCGCGGGCACCTGTGCGGGCGGGCGCCTGTGCTAGCATGCGCGCATGACGAGCGAGCCGACGACCTTTCTCTTCTCGGGCTACGCACGCCTGCCGCAGGACGTCAGCCACCAGGCCATGTACAAGCGCGTCGGCGTGGTGCTCGAGGTCGACGATGCCGGCGCGGTCGTCGCCTGCAGCACCACGCTCATGATGACCTCGGCCGACGAGTTCTTCCAACGGCTGCTCGTCGGCCGCAACGTGCTCTCCGAACGCCGCGCGATCGAGGCGCTGGTGCGCTACCGCTACCGTGGCCATTCTCAGGGCGCGCTCGTCTCGGCGCTGCACAAGATCTTCGAGGCCGTCGACCAGAGCCCGCTGGTGCTCGGCGACGGCGCGGCTCCGCCGCCGGGCGCGGGGCACCCGGGCGCCGGCACCGAGACTCGCGAGTAAGCGGCGGTTCCGAGGGGCGCGGGCGGCTGCGCCGCTCGCCAGCGGCCTTCGCCCGTGCTTCCCTCCCTGCAGCGGCCCCTCACGCCACCCGCTCTGGCGCCGCCGGACTTCGCTCGCGTCCTCGCACTCCGCCGCGCTCCGAAAATCACCCGATGTGGGTGAGGACACCCTCGCCGCCACCTCGTAGGGTCCGCTCGAGATCACCGGATCACTGGTGAGGAGGGCACGCGATGAATCTCGACTTCCCTAGCCGGTCCGTTCTGGACGGGGCTCCCAGCTTCGAGCGCGCGTGCCACAACGGTTACGTGTGCGCCGACTGCGTGTATGCGCAGATGTTCGCCGTACAGCCGCGCTCTCTCTGCCGCCATCCCGAGGCCGCACTGGCCGGCCAGGTGCTCTTCGCCGGCCAGCCGGCCTGCCGGAGCTTCGCCATCCGTCACGCGGAGGCCGTCGCCCTGTCGGCGTTCGACGCGGCGCAGCACGCGGCGGAGGGAGCGGCGATGCACGACGATCCAATCGTCCACGCCGCCTGAGCCGCAGCAGGGCCGGCGAGCACACAGTGACGTCGAGGTCTGCGGTGGAGACCAAGAGGGGCCGACATGGTACGCCGCAGAGAGGGCGAAGGAGGCGCGGGCGGGGCCGATGCTCATCGGGCCCGCGCCACTTCGCCCCTTACATAACCCTGTTGCCACAGTGATCAACCGTGGAATTGCTTTCTTCGTTGACAAGCTGTGAACTCGGGTACAAGCTCTCGGTGCTGGGGCAGACAGGCAACGGAGAAGCTCCCTTCCTGCAGGCGATCCACTCGATCGCCGGGACCAGGAGGAGGGGGTCAAGTCCCGATGTGCGGTGTAAGTCCGTCGTCGGCATGGTCGCGGCCTCAGGCCGCCGGTAGCGCGCTCACCTCCTTGGCAGGAACCGCCTGAGCCGGTCGGGCCAGCACCGCCTCAAGCGATCCGGCCTCTCGCGATTTGTGCAGCTTCGCCTGGTCGCCGCCCCGCCCTCTGCATTCACAGACCAAAGCCTTGAGGGCTACAATCGGCTGGGGTGCTACCCGGGGGAGGATGCAAGTGCAGTTGGGGCCGGCACGCGCGAGCGAATGGGGACGGGGCGACGGCGCGACTACGATGCTCGGGGCGACCGCGCGATGACGCGCTCCCGGGCGGCCTGATGGCGCGCGCCAAGACCACGGCCGCCGTCTTCGGCATCGCCTTCCGCAACCGGTCGCTGCTGCGGCTCGAGCTGGCCTACTCCGCCTTCTGCGGCGCCGAGTGGGGCGTGTGGGTCTCGCTGGTCGTGTACGCCTACGCCCGCGGCGGCGCGACCGCGTCGGGCGCCATCGCCGTCGTCCAGCTCGTCCCCAGCGTGCTGCTGGCGCCCTTCATCGGCGCGCTCACCGATCGCCGACGGGCGGGCCGGGTGCTCGCCGTCGGCTACCTGCTGCAGGCGCTCGCGATCGGCGCCGTCGCCCTCGCGATCGCTCTCCATGCGCCCACGGCCGTGGTCTTCTGCCTGGCTCCGCTCGCCTACCTCACGATCGCCGTGCCGCGCCCGGCGCAGGCGGCGCTGCTCCCCTGGGTCGTGCGCTCGCCGACTGAGCTCACGGCCGCGAACGTCGTGTCGGGGTGGGTCGGCAGCGGCAGCGCCCTGATCGCCCCGGCCGCCACCGGGGTGCTGATCGCGCTCGGCGGGCCGGCGCTCTCCACCGGCGTGTTCGCCGTGCTCTGCCTCGGCGGCGCCCTCGCCATGCTGCCGTTGCCGGGACCCTTGCCGGCGACCGACGCGCAGGACCGCCAGCCCCTCTTCAAGCAGGTGGGCGAGGCGATCCGCACGGTGTCCCGGGCGCCGGCCGTCCGCCTGCTCGTCGCGCTGCTCGCCGCGCAGTACGTGCTCGTCGGCGCGCTCGACATCCTGGCTGCGGTGCTGGCCATCAGCGTGCTCGGCCTCGGGCAGTCAGGCACCGGGTACCTCAACGCTGCGTTCGGCGCCGGGGCGGTGATCGGGGCGTCGGTGACGGTTTTGCTCGTCGCCCGACGCCGCATCGCCCCGCTGCTCGCCTTCGGCATCGTCGTGGCGGCGCTCGCCCTGGCCGTCCTCGGCATCTGGCCGACCGTGGTCGGCGCCTTCCTTCTGTTCGCCGTCGTCGGGCTGGGACGGACGCTCTTCGACGTCACCGGCCGCATCCTGCTGCAACGCGCCGCGCCCCCGCGCACGCTCGCCCAGGTCTTTGCTCTGCTCGAGTCACTGATGAACGTGGGGCTCTGCATCGGGGTCGTGCTCGTGCCGATCCTGGTCGCGGTCAGCGGCGTGCGCCTGGCGCTGCTGGGGACGGCGGCCCTCTTCCTTGCCCTGGTGGCCGCCACCTGGACCAAGCTCAGGGCGCTCGACGCCTCCGCCGACGTGCCGCAGGTCCAGATCCAGCTCCTGGCGTCGATCCCGATGTTCGCGCCGCTGCCCGCTCCCGCCCTTGAGGGGCTGGCCAGGGCGCTGGTGCCGGTGACGGCCGAAGCCGGAGAGGTGATCATGAGCGAGGGCGAGCCCGGGGACCGCTACTTCGCGATCGCCGACGGCGAGGTGCTGGTCTCTCACGCGGGACGCGAGGTCGCCAGGCTGAAGCGTGGTGACGGCTTCGGGGAGATCGCTCTGCTCGACGAGGTGCCGCGCACCGCCACCGTCGTGGCCGCTAGTCGCACGCAGCTCTACAGTCTCGAGAAGGACCCGTTCGTGTTCGCCGTGACGGGCCACCCCGCGGCCGAGCGCGCCGCCGGCGAGCTGACGACGCGGCGGCTCGAGGAGCTGGCATCGCTGTGACCACGCCACGCCGCTTCGAGAAGGCGCTGCTCATCGGCCTTGACTGCGCCGTGCCCGGGCGCTGGCGCAAGTACGCCGAGGCCGGTCTGCTGCCGGTAGGGCAGCGCCTGCTGGCCCAGGGTTGCTTCGCCGCCGAATGCCTGCCCGCGTTTCCCACGCTCACCACGACGAACTGGGCCACGATCGCCACGGGTGCGTGGCCCGGCACGCACGGCGTGACCGACTTCAATCCGCATCGCCGCGGCGACGCGATCGGCGACAGCGTGCAGGGCTTCGACGCCCGCGAC
>JADGPQ010000170.1 GCA_017882325.1 Thermoleophilia bacterium | reverse complement strand
TCATGCGCAAGTACGGCAGCTCGGCCGACGAGGTGTTGGCCTACGCTGAAGAGTCTCGGCGCAGGCTCGTCGCTCTCGAACAGTTCGAAGCCGACGAGGAGGCTCTGGCGGCCGGGGTCGAGAAGGCGCAGGCCGCGGCCCTGGCGGCTGCCAGCCGCCTGAGCGCCGCCCGTCGCCGGCTGGCGCCGGCCGTGGCGGCGCGCGTCGAGCACGAACTGCGCGGTCTGGCCATGCCCCACGCGACCTTCAGCATCACCGTGAGTCCGCGTGGGGAGGGCTGGGATGCGCTGGGGCCGCGGGGCGCCGACGAGGTCGAGTTTCTGTTCGGGGCCAACCCCGGGGTACCGCCGCGGCCGCTGCGCGAGACGGCGTCGGGCGGCGAGCTCTCGCGGGCGATGCTCGCCATCCGCGGCATCGTCACGCTGGGAGACGATGTGGAGACGCTGATCTTCGACGAGGTCGACGCAGGGATCGGCGGCGTCACGGCGGCGGCTCTGGGCGAGCGGCTGGCCGGCCTCGCGGAGCGCCGCCAGGTCCTGTGCATCACGCACCTGCCGCAGGTCGCCGCCTTCGCCGACCGTCAGTTCGCCATCGTCAAAGAGACCGACGCCAAAGCCGGGAGCACCGTCACCGTCGTGCGGCGCGTGGACGGCGAGGAGCGCCTCGCCGAGCTCTGCCGGATGCTCGGCGCCGCCCCCGACGACGGCGCCGCGCGCAGCCACGCGCAGGGCCTCCTCGCGAAGGCCGGCCGCTCCGCGTAGAAGGGCCGGGCGCTCCTTGCGGGTCCTTCGCCCGATGGTATACTTGCCAGCGTGTTCCGTGGCCCCGCCGGAGATACCATCGCGCCGGCCCGTCAGTATCGAACGGGCGCGACCCCGGCCCCACTAAATCCCTTGCGAGTCTGCAGCGGCTTCGCCGTGCCCTGCGCGCGTCTCCTGGTGGGCGCGCCCGGGGCGGATCACGGCCACCGTCCCGGGCTGTCAGCGAGGACACTCACCAGGAGGGGATGAGGGAGATGGCAAAACACATCTTTGTGACGGGGGGCGTGGTCTCGGGACTCGGCAAGGGCATCACGGCCGCCTCCGTCGGCCGGCTGCTCAAGGCGCGCGGTCTCAAGGTGGCGAGCCAGAAGTTCGACCCGTACATCAACGTCGACCCCGGCACCATGAGCCCCTTCCAGCACGGCGAGGTCTTCGTCACCGAGGACGGCGCGGAGACCGACCTGGACCTGGGCCACTACGAGCGTTTTCTCGACGAGTTCGTGCAGCGCGATTCCAACGTCACGACGGGCGGCATCTACAACGCCGTCATCACCAAGGAGCGCCGCGGCGACTACCTGGGCGGAACGGTCCAGGTCATCCCGCACATCACCAATGAGATCAAGAGCCGCGTGCATCGCCTGGCGCAGAGCACGGGCGTCGACGTGCTCATCACCGAGGTCGGCGGTACCGTCGGCGACATCGAGAGCCTGCCCTTCCTCGAAGCCATCCGCCAGTTCCGCAAGGACATCGGGCGCGACAACGTCCTGTACATCCACGTGACCCTGGTGCCGGTCATCGGCGTGGTCGGCGAACCGAAGACCAAACCCACGCAGCACTCGGTGGCCGAGCTGCGTGAGATCGGCATCCAGCCGGACATCATCGTGGCGCGCTCCGAAGAACCGCTGTCCCAGGGGATCCGCGAGAAGATCGCCCTGTTCTGCGACGTCGACCCCGATGCGGTCGTCTCGGCGAGCGATGCCGACGACATCTACCGCATACCGTTGCGCATGCACCGCGAGAATCTCGACGGGCTCGTGGTCCGTATGCTGGGCCTCGAGTGCGGTGAACCCGACCTCACCGAGTGGCGCGCCCTCGTCGACCGCATCGACGCCTGCGACAAGCCCGTGACCATCGCCCTCGTGGGCAAGTACGTGCAGCTGCACGAGGCCTATCTCTCGGTGTGGGAGGCTCTCAAGCACTCGGCCTTCCACCACGGCCGCAAGCTCGAACTGCTGTGGGTGGATTCCGAGGAGCTCACGCCGGCCACCGTGGCCGACCGCCTCGGCGGCGCCGACGGCGTCATCGTGCCCGGCGGCTTCGGCCAGCGCGGCATTGAAGGCAAGATCGAGGCGATCAAGTTCTGTCGCGAGCGCAAGGTGCCGTTCCTCGGCGTGTGCCTGGGGATGCAGTGCGCGGTCGCCGAGTTCGCGCGCGCCGTCTGCGACATGCCCGGCGCCAACTCCACGGAGTTCGACCCCGAGACGGCGTTCCCGGTCATTGACCTACTTCCCGAGCAGAAGAACGTGGAGGACATGGGCGGGACCATGCGGCTCGGCGCCTCGCACGTGAAGCTGGTGGAGGGCACGCGGGCGCAGGCGGCCTACGGGGCCGGCGAGGTGTGGGAGCGCCATCGTCACCGCTACGAGGTCAACAACGACCTGCGCCCGCGGCTCGAGGCCGCCGGCCTCGTGGTGAGCGGCACCACCCCGGACGGGCGTCTCGTCGAGATCTGCGAGCTTTCGAGTCACCCCTGGTTCGTGGCCTCCCAGTTCCACCCCGAGTTCAAGTCGCGGCCCACGCGGCCGGCGCCGCTCTTCCGCGACTTCGTGGGCGCCGCCGCGCGCCTGCGCGTCGAGCGCGAGGACGAGCTGGAGGAAACGTGCGCGCCGGCCTAGACGATCTGCGCGACCTGTTCGTACGCCTGGCCGGCATCCGCTCGCCCTCGCTGGAGGAGCGGGAGATGGCCGACGCCGTCAAGGACTTCGTCCGCGGCGTCGGCCTCGAGGCCTTCGAGGACGCGAGCGCTGAGCTTACCGGCTGCGCTTGCGGCAACCTCATCGTGCGCGTGCTTGGGCGCGGAGAGGGCACGCCCATCGCTCTCTGCGCGCATCTCGACACGGTGCCTCTTGACCGCCCACCCACGGTGATCGTCGAGAACGGCGTCGTGCGCACCGACGGCGCGACCATTCTGGGCGCCGACGACAAGGCGGCGGTGGCCGCTCTGCTCCTGGTGCTTCGCGACCTGGCGCAGGAGCCGCCGGCCGCGGACGTGGAATTCGTGTTCACGGCCGGCGAGGAGATCGGTCTGCAGGGCGCCAAGGCGCTCGACCGGGCGTCTGTTGCCGCCGCGGTGGTGTTCGTCTTCGACAGCGAGGGAGAGCCGGGCACGGTCATCGCCGCCGCGCCGACCCTGAAAGCCGTTGCCGCCCAGTTCCGCGGGGTCGCCGCGCATGCCGGCATCGAGCCTCAGCGGGGGCGCAGCGCGATCGTCGCCGCGGCACGGGCGCTGGCGACCATGGACCTCGGCCGCATCGACGACGAGACCACCGCCAACGTGGGTCTCATCGAGGGTGGCAGCGCCGAGAACGTCGTCGCCGAGCGCTGCTTGGTTCGCGCCGAGGCGCGGAGCCGCGACGAGCAAAAGCTCGCCGCGCAGGTCGCCGGCATGGTCGAAGCCATCACCGTGGCCGCGGCCGAGACGGGCGTGGATGTGGAGATCGAGGTAGAGGAACACTTCCATGGCTACGCGCACGCCGCCGATGCGCTGCCTCTCCGTATCGCCGCAGCCGCCCTGGCCGATGCGGGCCTCGAGGCTCGCCCCATCGGCGGCGGCGGCGGCTCCGACGCGAACGTGTTCAACGCCCGGGGCCTGCCGTCGCTCACGCTCGGCGTGGGGTTCGAGCGCATGCACTCGCCCCACGAGTGCATGCGCCTGGAGCGGCTCGAGCAGCTGTACCGCCTCGGCCACGCCCTGGTGCGTGCGGCCGGGCGCACGCCTGCCTAGCCGAGCGTCCGTGACGCCTCCCGCCGCCGACCGTCCCGCGTCGCCTCCCGATCCCGACGTCCGGGAGTTTCTCGACTACGTGCGTTTCGAGCGCGGCATGAGCGTCCACACGGTGAGTGCCTACGGGCGCGACCTGGCGAGGTTCGTGGCCTTTCTCGCGGAGAGTGGCATCCGCCCGGCGGCCGCTTCGGTGCACGACGTCCAGGAGTTCTTCGCCGGGGGCGGCGGCGACGGCGCCGCGTCCAGCGTGGCGCGCCGCACGGCGAGTCTGCGCGCCTTCTACGCCTATCTCGCGCGAGAAGGCGTGCGCGCCGACGACCCCGCGGCCGGCCTGCGCACGCCCAAGCTTCCGCAGCAGCTCCCCCGCGTGCTGTCGGTCGAGGAGGTCGAGGCCGTGCTCGCGAAGGTCGTGTCTGCCGGCCCGCTGGGCCAGCGCGACCTGGCGGCCCTCGAGCTGCTCTATGGCTGCGGGCTGCGCGTGAGCGAGCTCCTGGGCCTGCGCGAGGGCGACGTGGACCTCGAGGGCGGCCTCGTGCGGTGCGTGGGCAAGGGCGACAAGGAGCGCGTGGTCCCCATGGGTGGAGCGGCGGCTGCGGCGCTTGGACGGTACCTGCGCGACGGCCGCCGCGAGCTGTTGCGGGGCCGCCGCCGGGCGGAGCTGTTCTTGAACGCGCGCGGCGGTCCGCTCACGCGGCAGGGTGTCGACTACCGGCTGCGCAAGATCCTCGCGCGCGCCGACCTGCTCGGACAGGCCAGTGCTCACACCTTCCGGCACTCGTTTGCCACGCACCTGCTCGCGGGCGGCGCCGATCTGCGCAGCGTACAGGAGATGCTCGGCCACGCCAGCGTGGCGACCACCCAGCTCTATACTCACGTGAGCGTGGAACATCTGCGGGAGGTCTTCCTGGAGACGCACCCACGGGCGCGACGCCGCAAGGGCAGCGCGCCCGAGGCCGGGGGCTCGGGCGCCGCGGGCGGAGAAGAGGAGGAGCCGACATGACGCGCGTGTTCGTCTGCGTCCTCGACGGCTGCGGGGCCGGAGAGCTCCCCGACGCCGCCGCCTACGGCGACGTCGGGTCCGACACGCTGCGGCACGTGCTCGAGCGCAGCGACCTCGAGCTGCCCAACCTGGTCGGGCTGGGGCTCGGCGAGGTCGTCGGTCTCCCGCTCGGGGAGCCGTGGCCGGAGGCGACCTACGGTCGGCTCGTGGAGCACGGCGCCGGCAAAGACACGACCACGGGCCACTGGGAGATGATGGGCGTCGTCCTCGAGCGCCCATTTCCGACGTACCCTGGGGGCTTCCCGCCGGACGTGATGGAACCGTTCGAACGGGCCATCGGCCGCGGAGTGCTCTGCAACCGTCCGGCCTCGGGGACCGGGATCATCGACGAGCTGGGCGACGAGCACGTCGCGACCGGTCGGCCGATCGTGTACACCTCGGCCGATTCCGTCTTCCAGATCGCCTGTCACGAGGACGTCGTGCCCGTGCCCGAGCTGTACCGCTGGTGCGAGATAGCGCGCGGCATCCTGCGGGGCCCTCACGCCGTGGGCAGAGTGATCGCGCGCCCGTTCGCTGGTGTTTCAGGGGCCTACGAGCGTACGCCGCGGCGGCGCGACTTCTCGCTGGCGCCGCCGGGCCCGACGTATCTCGACCTGCTGCACGGGCGCGGCGTGCCGGTGATCGGCGTGGGCAAGATCGGTGAGATCTTCGTGCAGCGCGGCGTCGACGTGGACGACCACACCACCGACAACACCGCCGGCGTCGCCGCCTGCACCCGGCACCTCGAGGAGATGGACGCTGGGCTGCTGTTCGCGAACCTGGTCGATTTCGACCAGCTGTGGGGCCATCGCAACGACGTGGCCGGCTTCGCCGCGGGGCTGGCCGCCGTCGACGCGGCGCTCGGCGTGTGGCGGACGCTGTTGCGCGGCGGCGACGTCATGCTGCTCTGCGCCGACCACGGCGTGGACCCGACGACCGCGAGCACCGACCACTCGCGCGAATACTCTCCGCTCCTCGCGCTCGGCCTCGCGCCGGGACGCTACGATGGCGCCCAGGAGGACGTGGGCGCCACGGCCTTCGCGCGTCTCACCGGCGAGACGCCTCCGCTGCAGGGCCGGGCGATCGGCTGATGCCGCCCGTCGCGGACGCGCTCGGGCGCGTGGCCGCCTTCGGCCCACACGCGGCCGTCGTCTTCGGTTCGGGGCTCGCCGGCGTGCCGCCGGCGGCTGTGGTGAGGGCCGAGTTCGGCTACAGGGAGCTCGGCTGGCCCTGCACCGCCGTGGCCGGGCATCGGAGCGTCCTGCAATTGGTCGAGGTCACGAGTGGAGAAGCCGCCGGGCTTCGCCTGGCGCTGGCCTGCGGCCGCCCACACGGGTACGAGGGCTGGGCGCCGGAGGAGCTGGAGCGCCCCGTGCGCAGCTTGGCCGCGGTCGGCGTCTCACGGTTTGTGCTGACCAACTCCAGCGGGGCGCTGCGCCCGATGGTCACGCCCGGAGACATCGTAGCGTGCACCGCGGTCGTCGATCTGCAGTCTCCGCCGGTC
>JADGPQ010000030.1 GCA_017882325.1 Thermoleophilia bacterium | reverse complement strand
GTGACCAGCCGCTGGTTCACCGAGGTCGACAAGGCGCAGAAGAAGGTCAGCACCTGGGAAGGCACCGTCGACCGGACCTGAGCGCGTCGTCGTTTCTCCGCCATCATCGGGAGAGGGGGGCAGGGGCACCTGCCCTCCTCTCCCGTTGTCAAGAAGAGCGCCAGGCAGGACCGCGCCTGCGCTGCCGAGCTGCGGGAGTTGCCCGGCTAGCAGCGCCCGCCAAGACGCAGACCACACGCACGAAGGGCGGAGAGCCCCTCGGCTCCCCGCCCTTCGTCATTCGCCTCCCCGGTAGCTCACCGCGTCGGCAATGAGGCAGAACCGGATCAGCGAGAAATGCTCCGGGTACCACACATCCAGCGGCTGGCGCAGATACGCCTTGGTGTGGCTGTCGTAGACCCACCCGCCGTTCACTTTGCCTTCGCAGATGATCACGTGCTGCCACTCGGGTTTGCCGTTGACGGTGTTGCCCAAATAGACAACGTCCCCGGCAGCCCAAGCGCGGGGCAATGTCCGGCTGGTGCGCACGATGTACCTCGTGTGGGCCTCGTCGCGCGCGGACAGAGTGCGTTTCTGCGCGCCGCAGTTCACCCAGGCGGTGGTGGGGAAGTCGACGCCGTTCGCGTGCCATTCCGTGGCGGGGTCGTCCAGAGGACGCAGGCCCCCGGCGGCCAGACACTGCGAGACAAAGTTGGCGCAGTCGTTATCGGGCGACGACCAGTACCGTGGGTTGGTGCGCAGCGCCCACGAGTCGGCGTACGCAGCCGCCGCGCGGCGCTCGTAGGTCACACGTTCGCGACCGCCGCTCTGCCCCGCCGCCAGCACCACGCCGACCAGCACCGCGACGATGGACGCGACGAACACGGAGCGACGCCGCCGCACGGCGCGCGAGCGATAGACGCGGCGGCGCCCGCGATCACGACGCATCGTCCTGTGGGAGCGCGACCGTGAACGCCGTGCCCACGCCGAGAGCACTGGCGATGCTCACCGTGCCGCCCATCGCCTCGGTGAGATCCTTCACGATGGCCAGCCCGAGCCCGGTGCCGACCGGACGGTCGGTCCCATACCGGCTGTACAGGTAGAAACGCTCGAAGGCGCGCGTCAGGTCGTCACTGGTGAGACCGCGGCCGGTGTCGGCGACTGTCACGATGCCGGGCGCCGTCGAGATCGTGACGCTGCCGGGCGGCGGCGTGCAGCGGATCGCGTTCTCGACCAGGTTGGAGACGACCTGGAGCACGCGGTCGTTGTCGGCGAGGGCCGAGCCGCCCGCGTCGATCTGGAGGTGCAGCGTCAAGCCGGCGTCGCGGGTCGTGCCCTCATAGCGGCGTGCGACGTCCTGCGTCAGCGCCGCCAGGTCGACCGTCTCTCGCCGCACGGTGAAAGCACCCTTGCGCATGCGCCCCGAGTCGAGAAGGTCGCCGACCAGGCGCTCCAGGCGAGTCGACTCGGCGCCGATCACGTCGGCGCCGTCAGGCGGTTTGACGGTGCCGTCGCCGATGCCTTCGGCGTAACCGCGGATCGAGGTCAGCGGCGTCTTCAGCTCATGACTGACCGAGAGCAGGAAGGCCTGCTCGGTCTCCTGAGCCTTGGTCAGCCTGGCGTTCATGTCGTTGAACGACGCCGCGAGCTCGCGGAGCTCGCGAGGGCCTTCGGGCGTCACCGAGACGTCGCCGTCTCCTTCGGCGAGGCGGCCGCTCGCCTCAGCCAGGTGACGCACGGGACGCACGACGCTGCGTGAGAGCAGCCAAGCGCCGAGCAGCCCGAGAACGGCGATCAGGACGATGCCGAAGAGCCCGATGCGCAGCAGGCGGTCGAGCGGCACATAGGCAGGGAACCCTTGCTGACCGGGCCCCGACGAGGTGTAGTACCGCACGTCTTTCTGCCCGACCCGCCAAGCGACGATCTCGGCGTTCCCGGGAGCGGTGGGGCCTCCGAGCCGACCGATCGCAAAGCCGTGACGTGCGAGACTCCTCACCGCCCAGGCCGGCAGCACGCTCTGGTCGCGGATCGCCGCGAGCGTCGACCAGTAGGCGCCCTCGAGATGGCCCTGAGCGCCGTACGCTTGGGCGATGCCGCTGCTGAGAAGCGCTCGATCGGCCGGCGAGTAGCGCTTCGGCATCTTGCTGAGCTCGGTGATCTCCGAGGAGAGCTCCCGCGCCCGGTACGACGCCTGGTCTGAATAGAGCACGCCCGCGGTCTCCCAGCTCCGGTAGTAGGCCCACACGCCGAAGGCGGCGAGGCACGACGCCGGGATGAGGACGGCGGCGGCGATGACGAAGAACGACCGCGTGCGCAACGATGTGGCGCGGCGCTGCGGCGCATCGCCGGCCGGCGCTCCCACGCTCACGGCCGCACCAGCTTGTAGCCGACGCCGCGCAACGTCTCGATGCGCAGGGCCTCGCCGAGCTTGGCGCGGAGCTGCGCCACGTGCTGGTCGACGGTGCGCGTGCCGCCGGGGAACTCGAGGCCCCAGACCTGCTCGAGCAGCTGCTCGCGCGAGAGCGCGAGTCCGGCGTTCTCCATGAAGCAGGCGAGCAGATCGAACTCCTTCATGGTGAGGTCGAGCGCGGCGCCCGCCCGCGAAGCTTCGCGGGCGCCGCGCCTCAGCTCCACCTCTCCGAGCGTCAGCACATCGGCCGGCGGCTGAGGCTGCGCCCGCCGCAGCACTGCCTTGACCCGCGCGACGAGCTCGCGCGGGCTGAAAGGCTTCGGCACATAGTCGTCGGCGCCGAGCTCGAGGCCGAGCACGCGGTCGACCTCCTCGTCACGCGCCGTGAGCATGATCACCGGTGTCTCGGCGCGAGCGCGGATCTGGCGGCAGACCTCGAAGCCGTCGATGCCGGGCAGCCCGACGTCGAGCACCACGAGGCTGAGCGCATGTCGCTCGAGCTCTGCCAGTCCTTCCTCGCCGCTGCGCACCCAGAGCACCCCGTAGCCGTCGCGCTCCAAGTAGGTGCGCACCAGGCTACCGATGTTGCGGTCGTCTTCGACGACGAGGATGGTGGCGTCCATGCCCCTCCACGACGCGGGGGCCGGAAGCGACCCGCGTTTCAGCCTCTCCGGCACGGACGCGCCGGCGCCCTTCATGCTATCAAGCCGCTCGCAGGCGCGAGTCGCCAGTGATCTGCCTGTCATGATGCCCTCCTTGGACCGCCGTCGAGAGGCAGTTTGCGGGACGGGGGTCAGGCGACAACTGGCCGCGTGTCAAGGCTGTGTAAGCCGTGAGAGGTCAGGCAGCCGCACGGAGAAGCTTGCGCTCCCCTCCGCCGGCTGCTGTGGGGGGGCCGGCGGGAGGCGGCGCAAACGGGAGGCGGCGCCGGCGGCGCGGTCCCTACGTCTTCAGGGCCGGCGGCCCGGAGGGCCCCGCGCCGGACTTGTGCACGCCGCGCCTGCCCGACGAGCGCTCGCCCAGCGCCGCGAACATGCCGGCGTCGTCGGCGAAGAACTCGACGCCGGCCGGTTCGAGCTCGTCGGTGAGACCGATGAAGTCGGCGTCCAGCAAGCCACGGACCGCCCAGACCGGCGTGCCAGCCGCGACGGCCTCGAGCACCGCCCCGATGTTGCGCGCGTTACCGTGACTCACCGGCACCGCCGTGACCATCACGACATCGGCGGTGCGCATCAGCTCGAGATTCTGGGCGTGCGCCTCGTCGCCGACCGGCGTGAAGGGCGCCTCGACGGCCATCGAGAGTCCCAGTTCAGAGCCCGTCTCCTCGTCAGTGTCGAGCGCGTTGAGGACGCCGGCGGAGACGTCGTATCCGGCGTCCACCAGCTCACGCATGAGCCCCGCGCCCGTACCGCCACCGCAGACCAGATGCACGCGACCGAGGCGCTCGCCGCGCAGGCGCGGCGAGAACGTGAGGTAGGTGCGCCCCGCGTGTTTGTGTAGGTAGGCGCGCACCCCGTACACGGCCTCCACGATCGCGGGCCGCAGCACTTCGTCGGGCGGTCCGTAAGCGGCGACCTCGCCGTCCGACAGCACGAGCAGCTTTTCGAAATAGTGGATGGCCAGGTTGAGGTCGTGCAGAATGCAGAGCACCGTGACGCCGTCGCGATTGAGTCGCTGCAGCAGATCGAAGAGGCGCAGCTGATGCGAGACGTCCAGCGCTGAGGCCGGCTCGTCGAGCAGCAGCAGCTGCGCCTGCTGCATGAGCGCCTGCGCCAGCACCACGAGCTGCCTCTCGCCGCCCGAGAGCTCCGTGAAGCGGCGGTCCGCCAGCTCGGCGACGCCCAGGCGCGCGAGTGTCTGGTCGGGGTCGCTGCGCGCCGCCGCGTCCTTGCCGCGGCAGTACGAGCCCATCTCCACGACCTCGCGCACCGCCAGGTCGAAGTCGAGGTCGAAATGCTGCGGCACGAGCGCCACCTCGCGCGCCATGTCGCGCCGCCGATACTTCTGCGTCGAGATGCCGTTGACGAGCACCTCACCAGCTGCCGGCCGCAAGAGGCCGTCGATCAGATCGATGAGCGTCGACTTACCACTGCCGTTCGGCCCTACGATGCCGACGAAATCGCCCGCCTGCAGATCGAACGAGATGCGTCGCAGGACGGGGCGCTCGTCGTACGCGAAGTCGACGTCGCGGAGGGTGACGAGCGCCATCAGCCTTTCCTTCCTCGCCGGAGCAGGTACACGAACAGCGGCGCGCCGACGAACGTGGTCACGACGCCGACGGGGATCTCGTTGGGCGCGATGACCGTGCGCGAGAGCAGGTCGGCGATGCCCAGCAGCGAGGCCCCGACCAGCAGTGACACGGGCAGCAGAGAGCGGTGGCCGGGACCCACCAGGAGCCGCACGATGTGCGGCACAACGAGGCCGACGAACCCGATGATGCCGCACACCGACACGGCGATCGCCGTGAGCACACCGGCGGTGACGAGGAGCAGGCGCTTGGTGCGCTCGACCTCGACGCCGAGCTCGAGCGCGCGCTTCTCCCCCTGCAGCAGGATGTCCATCTCGCGCGAGAAGAAGAGCGGCAGGATCATGAACGGCACCGCCACGAGCGCGATCTGCACCTCTCCCCAGCCGCGCCCGGAGAAGCTCCCCATCAGCCAGTACACGATGGCGCGCATGTCCTGGTTACCCTGGATCATGAGGACGGTGACCATGGCGCTGGCGAGGTAGGAGATCGTCACGCCGGCGAGCAGGAGCACGAAGATGTCGATGCGGCCGCGCCGGCGCGCCGCCATCCACACGATGCCCAGGGTGGCCAGGCCGCCCACGAGCGCGAGCATGGTCGTCCACGGCAGTCCCGACCAGTGCAGGACGATGCCGATGGTGGCGCCGAGCGCGGCGCCCGACGAGACGCCCGTCACGTACGGGTCGGTCAGGGGATTGAGGAAGAGGTCCTGCAGGATGACCCCGGCGACGGCGAGCTCCGCGCCGACCAGACAAGCGAGGAGCACGCGCGGCATGCGGATCTGCCAGAAGATCGCGTTCTCCAGATTCCCGGGGACCGGCCCCGTCGTCACGAAGTGCCAGAGCTGGCTGAGTGACAATGAGGCCGGTCCCAGGACGAGCGAGAGCACGAGGCAGACGACCAGGAGGCCGCCCGCGAGGCCGATGCCCGGCCAGGCGCTTGTTCGCGCCAGGCGCGTCACTGCGTGGCGTACACCTCCGGATGGATCATCTTGGCGAGCTGATGGAGCCCCTCGGCGAGCCGCGGCCCGGGCCGCGCGATCAGGTTGTCATCGATGACGTACACGTGCCCGTCCTTGACGGCCGTGAGGTTCGAGAAGCCGGGGCGGCTGGCGAGGACGCCGGGTTTGCTCATGGACCCGGAGTCGGCGATGTACACCGCCGGGTCGTCCTTGAGCAACACCTCGCTGCTGAAATTGGGGAAGCCGGCGCCGGCGGCGTCGCCGATGTTGGCGCCGCCGGCAAGGCCGATCATGTCGCTGATGAACGTGCCCTTGCCAGCCGTCATCAGCGGCTTGCTGTAGATCTCGACGAACGTCGTCTTCTTGGCGGCCGAGCCGACCTTGGCCTGCACGTCCGCCAGGGCCTGCTGCATGGTGTCCGCCACCTGCTGGGCCTGAGCGGAGGTGCCGGCCAGCTTACCCAGATTGGCGATGTCGGCGATGACGCCTGCATAGGTCTTGGGGTCGACGACGTACACCTTCATGCCGAGGTTCTCGAGCTTGCCGCGAAGGCTGTCCTGGATCCCGCCGGTAGCGAGCACGAGGTCGGGGTTGAACGAGGCGATCTTCTCGACGCTGGGGTTGGCGAAGTCACCGATCTTGGGCAGGCTCTTGGCCACCGCCGGGTAGTCGTCGTAGCTGGTACCGGCGACCATCTTGTCGCCGGCGCCGATCGCGTAGGCGATCTCGGTGTTGGCCGGGGCGAGGCTCACGATGCGCGCCGCAGGCTGCTGCAGCGTGACGGTCGCGCCGGAGCTATCGGTCACGGTGATCGCGCCGGACGAGGCGGAGGCGGCCGGCGAAGCGCCGCCGCCAGAAGCACTGCTCGAGCCGCAGCCTGCGAGGGCGACGACGCCGAGAGCGGCGAGGATCAGATAGGACCAGAGGATGACCGCGACGAGACCGCGGCGGGGACGGGTGGTGCTCATCGTTGTGCTTGCTCCCTTCATGACGTCATGTTGCTTCGACGGTGGTGAACTTCAGGACCCAGTGGCCGTCGCGCTCCTCGCGGCCGCCCCAGGCGAGCGGGACGGGCGCCGCGAACAGCGGCGCGGCGGTGACCATCGTGTGGTACTCGCCCTCTTCGCCGCAGGCGTCGGCGCCGCCGGCTTCGAGCTCTGCGACAAGCTCCGGCGTGAGCTCGCGAGCGAGGAACGAGGCGTCGAGCTTGGCGGCGTCGACGGCGACCACCGTCGCCCGGACGCCACTCGCGATCAGCTCGTCGATGAGGACGCGCCGCGGCTCGTGCCAAAGCGGCAGATGGCACAAGAGGTCGGCGACCTCGCAGACCCCTTCGACCCACACGCGGTGCCCTTCGAGGTCGATGTCGCCGAACACGCCGGCCTCTACGCCCTGCCGTCGCAGCTTGTGGAGGACGCCGACGAACGTGGCTTCGTAGTCGTCCCACGTGGTGGCGCCGGTGACGAGCGGGATGCCGAGCGCCGCGGCCTGCGCCTCGAGGAAGGCGACAGGCAGGCCGTGACCGCGGCTGCGGTCGCCGTCCTCGTGCAGCATGCACACCAGCGCCGCGGGCCGGCCGCCTGCGGCGACGGCCCGCGCGAGGGCGAGGTACGCGTCCTTGCCGCCGCTCCACGAGCAGAAGAAGCGGCGGCCGGCCAGCGCCGGGGTGTCGTGCGACCGGCCGGCCGGCGCAGCTTTCTCGCCGCCACTCGCGGCGGGGTTCTCGGGGTTCTCGTTCATCCGCCTGCCCCACCGTCGCGGCGGCAGTCGGGGCAGATCCCGTAGACCTCGAGGTGGTGGCCGTAGATCGAGAAGCCGGTCGCGGCCGAGAGCCGCGCCTCCAGCTCCTTGACGTCGCCGTCGCCGTCGAAGCGCACCACGCGGCGGCATACTCCGCAGATGAGCGGGTGGCTGTGGCCGATTGTCGGCGCGGTGTAACAGATCTCGCCGCGCCGGTCCTGCACACGCGCGAGCAGGCCGAGGTCCGATAGAAGGATGACGGCACGGTACACCGTGGCCTGGCCGACGCCGTCGCCGCGCAGGGCGTCGGCTGCCTCACCGATGGTCGCAGCGCGGTCCGCGCCGGCGAAGAACTCCCAGATGAGCCGGCGCTGCCGCGTGAAGGGGATCCCCTTCTCGCGGAAGACGGCTTCGATATCGTGCGTCGGCTCAGGATCGGTCAAGGACTTGGCCCCCGGGCAGCAGTTGAGAACGGTTCTCACGCCAGTTGAGAAAACCTATCAACTGATGCCGGGAGCGTCAAGCGCGCTCGCCGCTTCGTGCATGAGGTCGCCGCGCCCATTGACGGGGAGGCGGGGTTGACCCTCACGTTACGTGAGGGTCTATCCTGCAGCCAAGGAGGTGAAGGCGATGGCGTGCAAGGTCGGTGAGGTCGCGAGACTTGCGCGTGTGAGCGTGCGCACGCTGCATCACTACGACGCGATCGGCCTGCTCGAGTCTTCTCGGCGGTCCGAGGCCGGCTATCGGCTCTACACGGCAGCAGATCTCGAACGCCTGCAGCTCGTGCTGCTCTACCGGGAGCTCGGCTTCAGGCTCGAGGACATCCGCGACCTGATTGCCGACCCGGCGTTCGACCGTCGAGAAGCTCTCGTGGCGCAACGTGGACTGCTCGTGACGCAGGTGCGCCGGCTTGAGGCCATGCTCGGCCTCATCGACAAGACGCTGATGGCCCAGGACGAAGGGGTACCCATGATACGGGAAGAGATGTTCGAGGTGTTCGGCGACTTCGACCCTGCCGAGCACGAGGAGGAGGTCGAGGGTCGCTGGGGCGAGACCGACGCCTACAAGGAGTCGGCGCACCGCACTAGGAGGTACACGCAGGAGGACTGGGCGCGCCACAAGACGCACGGCGACGCGGTCAACGCCGGCATCGCGGCTCTCATGGACGAAGGCGTCCCGCCGGGCGACCCGCGTGCGATGGACGCCGTGGAGCGTCACCGCCTGCTGATCGACGAGTGGTTCTACCCGTGCTCACACGAGATGCACGCCCAGCTCGGGCAGATGTACCTCGCCGACCCGCGCTTCACGGCGACCTACGAAAAGATCCACCCGGGGATGGCACGGTACGTGTGCGAGGCTATCGCCGCCAACGTGGCACGGGCGGCGGGAGAGCGGGGCTAGGCCTCGTGCGTCGGGTCGGCCAACGGCAGCGTCATCAGCAGATGGTCGACCGCGTCGAAGCCGACGCGGCGGTACACAGACTGGGCGACGGCGTTGTCGCCGCCGACCTCGACCCGCATGGCGCGCATCCCGAGCTCGGCGCAGACTCGGCGCACCTCGGCGAGGGCAGAGGTGCCGAGGCCGGCGCCGCGCGAGGCCGGACGGACGTAGAAGTCGTCGACGACCGCCGTGACCCCTCCGTACTCCATGGCGAACACGAACGTGACGACGACGTGGCCGACGACGTCTGAGCCCTGCTGGATGAGCCAGACCCGCCCGAGCCTTGGGTCCGCCAGCAGGGCCGAGAAGGCCTCCTCGGCGTGGGCGCGGTCCAAGGCGTAGCCGGACTCCACGTAGAAGTCGGCCATCAGGTCGAGGAGCATCGGCAGATCGTCGGTCTGGGCCAGTCTCATGCCGCGAGCCTACGCGGTCGACGTTCCGCCGGGCAGGTAGTCGTCGCGCACGGGGGAAAAGACCTCCACGGCCACCGCGTCCTGAAGCACGTCTGCTCCGTGCTCCACGCCGCCGCTGATGCACCAGCTGTCGCCGGGTACGACATCGTGGGTCTCGTCGCCGATCGTCAAGGCGATGTGGCCGCTGACGAGGTAGCCCGTCTGCTCGTGCGGATGCGCATGCCTCGGCAAGATGTGACCGTGGAGAAGCCGGAACTCGCTCATGAGTGTATTGCTGCCGAAGCACAACGTCCTCATGCGGATGCCGGCTGCCACGGTCTGATAGTCGTCCTCGTCACGTCTCGTGAACACTTCTCCTCCTCGATGGTGTCCTGCTCCGCCGCGTCCGGCGACGACGCGGCAGTCGGTGGCCGGCTACGCGGCCGCCACATCGGGCTGCAGCAGCCCGACGACGTTGCCGTCGGGGTCCTTGACGTAGGCGAGCCAGCCGACGCCGGGCACGGGCATCTTCGGCAGCGCGACGACCCCACCGAGCCGGTCGTTCGTCGCGAGCGTGTCGTCGACGGAGTCGACCTGGACCGTGCAGACGAAGGCATTCACCGCCTGCGACTCGGCCGGCCCGGCGACCGGCCTGCGAACCAGTCCGCCGTTGATGCCGGGCTGCTCGGCCGGACCCGTCTCGATGAGCCAGTAGTCCATCGCCTCCTGCTTGACGAAGCTCCAGTCAAGCAGGGCGGTGTAGAAGTCGATCAGCGCCTCCGGGTCGGAAGCGTGGATCTCAAAGTGGACGACGCGGGACACGATCATCTCCTCGTGCCGGGTGCCTGGGCCGTCCGCGCGCGCATGCGCTCTTCCGCCTCTCTGAGTTCATAAATCGCATCGGGACGCCTCTTTTCGTTTTTGGTGTGCACCTCTCGGCCGCCGGCCGTGGCCGGCGGCGCCTATGCCCTTCTTACCCGTTCGACGACGCCTTGAGATGCCGAAATCCTGTGCGTTCCCGCACATGCAGTTACAGGATTCTCAGTCGACCCTGCCGGTGCCTGCAGTGCCCTTCTAGCCTCCGCACAGTCCCATAGGGTGCCACGATCTCCACTTCTTCTGATGGCCAAGTTGGCACGATTGCAGGCGAGGGCCGGTGTTGAACGCGCGGCCGGTGAGGATGCGGAAGCGAAGGTCGGCGACGTGTGCCGGCGGGGAGATCCAGGCTTGGCGGCTTTGAGAGGCCTGGGTTTCGAACGGTCCGCTGGGGGGAGCAAGGAGACGAGGGCGCCCGCAACGGGCGCCGTGCGGATACCGGGACGCGACGGACAGGCAGGTGCACAAGATGGCAAACAGGTCGACTGCCAACTCCATCGACGAGTACATAGCAGCATTCCCCCCCGAGACTCAGAAGGCGCTGGCAGAGCTGCGAGCACTCATCAAGGCATCAGCGCCCGACGCGACTGAGACGATCAGCTACGCGATCCCCACGTTCGACCTGAACGGGCATCATCTGGTGCACTTCGCAGGTTACGAGAGGCACGTGGGGCTCTATCCGGCGCCGAGCGGGGTCGAGGCGTTCAAGGAAGAACTCAAGCCCTACAAGAGTGGCAAGGGCTCGGCGCAGTTCCCCCTTGGCCAGCCACTCCCCACCGACCTGATCCGCCGGATCGTCGAGTTCAGGGTCGAAGAGAACACCGGCAAGGCCTCAGGCAGAGCCCCACGCAACTGACGACACCGCGATTGTCAGTCCTCGAGCGCCTGGTAGGCCGAGGTCCAGAAATCGAGGCAGACGGCCGGAGGGCTGGGGGACGTCCAGGCTGCTTGAGTCATCAGGATGATGGTCAGGTCCTCCCGGGGGTCCGAATACCAGGAGGTGCCGAGGCCGCCGTCCCAGCCGAACGTGCCGACGGAGCCCAGCGCACCGTCGCGGCTGGTGACGACGGCGACCCCGAACCCCCAGCCGTGGCCGTCGAAGTAGCCGGGAACCAGGCCGGACACCGCCTTCTGCTCGGCGGTCAGCTGGTCGGTCGTCATGAGCGCGACCGAGGGCGCCGACAGGATCCGTTCGCCGCTCTTCCGACCCCGGTCCAGCAACATCTGACCAAAGGCCAGGTAGTCGTCGGCGGTCGAGACCAGCCCGGCGGCGCCGGACGGGAACGCCGGCGGCCGGCTCCATTGACCGCCGTCGGCTTTGTCGTAAAGAGAGAGCGCTCCAGATACCGGGTCAGTCCAGTAGGCCGTCGCAAACCGGGCAACGTGCTGAGCCGGCACGCTGAACCCGGTGTCCTTCATGCCGAGCGGTTCGAAGATGTGCTCGTGCAGGAACGTGCCGAACGGCTGGCCTGAAGCGCGCGCAATCAGCACGCCGAGTACTTCAGACCCCGTGTTGTACATCCATCGTTCGCCCGGCTGGTACATGAGTGGCAGCGTCCCGAAGCGGCGGATCCACTCGTCGGGCGCCGGCATCGTCGACGGGCTGGGCGGCCCTTGCCCGAGCTGCAGCTCGTCCATCGCCCCCTGGATCGGATAGGTGTCCGGAGGAGCCATGACCATGCCGAAGCCCAACGTGAAGGTGAGCAGGTCGCGCACGGTGATCGGCCGGTGCGCTGGCACAGTGTCGTCGAGCGGGCCGTCGACCCGCTTCAAGACCCTGCGGCCGGCCAGCTCCGGCAAGAGCCGATCGACCGGATCGTCCAGGCGCAGCGCACCGCCCTCCACGACGATCATCGCAGCCGTGGCCGTGATGGGCTTGGTCATCGAGGAGATGCGAAAGATCGTGTCGCGGCGCACCGGCTCGTTGCCACCGACCACCGTGGCACCGATCGCGTCGACGTACACCTCGCCGCGCCGGCTGACCAGAGTGACGAGGCCGGGCACGTCGCCTCTGGCGACGTGCCCGGCCATGACGTCGTGCATCCGGCCGAGCCGAGCCGCGGACAAACCCCCGGCGCTCATCGTCTCGCTCCTCCCGAGAGAGCGGCTGCCAGGTCATCCGCGAGCCGCTCCAGCATCTCTGTCCAGCCCTGCTGCGCTCCGGCGCGCACTTCGGACGGCTCGGGGATGGTATGCCGCAGGGTAAGCTCGGTCTTTCCCTCATGCTCGACGAACGTCACCGTCACCAGCGTTTCCGCCGGATGGTCCGCGCCCATTCCATAGTGCGACGGCGGCACCGGCTTGCCATGCGCATCGGCAAAGCTGTCCGTGTAGACGATCCTTTCCGGCGGGACGATCTCGCGATAGACGCCGATGCCCCAGAAGTCCTGGCCCTCGGGCGAGCGCATGCAGTAGTGGAAGACGCCGCCGACACGCAGATCGACCGTGACGACGGGCGTCGTGAAGTGCTTCGGACCCCACCAGCGCATCAGCTGCACGGGGTCGGTCCAGGCTTTGAAGACGAGGTCTCGCGGCGCATCGAAGACGCGCGTGATCACGAGTTCCTCTGCTGTCGATTCGATTCTGGAGTCAGTCTGGGTGCTCATCTGACTTCTCCTTGCGCTGAAGCTCATCGAGATAGTCGGCCAGGCGGTCGAGGCTCTCGATCCAGAAGCGCTCGTACCGCCCGACCCAATCGTGGACGGGCTTGAGGCCCTCGCCGTTCAGGCTGTACAGGCGCTGCTGCCCTGAGCCGCGCACGCTGACGAGCCCGACCTGCCGCAAGACCCGCAGGTGCTTGGACACTTGCGGCTGTTTGAGGCCCAGCGACCTGGCGATGTCGCTCACCGACCGCTCGCCCTGCGAGAGCAAGTCGAGGATCAGCCGCCGCCGAGGTTCCGCGACCGCGTTGAAGACATCAGAGGTTGTCGCCATGCGTGCCATACGGGACTACATTCCCATATGGGCATATGCAAAACGTGAGGTGCTGTCGAGCCCCAGCCCTACGGCGTCGAGATCACCCGACACGGGTTGCCCGCGGCGACCACTCCCGCCGCCAGGGACCGCGTGACGACACTGCCGGCGCCGATCACGGAATCGCGCCCGATCTCGACGCCAGGGAGCACGATCACGCCGCCACCGAGCCAGGCGCGGTCGCCGATGGTGATCGGGCGGGCAGATTCAAGACCCGTCGCCCGTTCGCCTGCGTCGCGCGGGTGGTCCGATGTCAGCAGCTGTACGGCCGGCCCAAGCTGGACGTCGTCGCCCAAGGTGATAGGCGCAGCGTCCAGGAAGACGCAAGCCATGTTGACGAAGACGCGTGCGCCGAGACGAATCTGCGCACCGTAGTCGCAGAAGAATGGGCTCTCCACCCATGAGCCCGGGCCGATGACACCCAGAAGCGCGCCTAGCCCTGCATCGCGCCCGTCGGCATCGGCCGGGTCGAGGGCGCTCAACCGTGCGCAAAGTCGACGAGCCTCGAACCGGGCGGCGACCAGACCTGGGTCACGTGAGTCGTACTGCTCGCCGCGGAGCATCTTCTCCCGCTCGTTCACCTCTCACCCCTCAAGAAGTGCCCACAGTCCGGTGCGACATGAAGCTCGAAGATGAGCTCACCATCGACGATCTGGCCGGTGGGGACGAAGCCGAGCTTCTCGTTGACCCGCAGCGATGGCAGGTTCTCGGGCGCGACGCCCGAGATGCAGAGCGTGACGCCGTGCTCGCGGTGCGCCCAGTCGATCATCGCCCGCGCGGCCTCGGTCGCGAAGCCGCGGCCGCGATGGACCGGTAAGACCTCATAGCCCACCTCGGCCGCGCCCGGCGTGCTCGTGTCGTTGACGCCCGGAGGACCGTGGAAGGTCACGGTCCCGATCATCGCGTTCTCCTCCCGCGAGACGATCGCCCTCTGCGACCACGGCGCCCAGGACGCGTCTCGCAGCACCTGGTCCCGGCGCATGCTGAAGTACGCCCCCTCTTCGGGGTCACCTGAGAACAGCTCGTCCGCGAGGGCGAACCGGGCGAGCGCCTGCGCGCCGCGCCTGTCGCCTGCGACGATCGCATCCATGAGCGGCACTGAGAGCAGGACAAGATCGAGTCGCGGCGTGCGGATAGGCTCCGACGCCACTCCCACACCGCTCACGCCGGCGCCCGACGACTACGCCGCATCGTATGCAGCGACTGCAGCCGGGAGGACCTGCGTCACGCCGAGGCCTGCCGACGGCAGCCCGATCAGGATGGCGCTGATGACCTCGTCGCGCGACGCACCCGCGCGCTTGGCCGCCTCGACGTGGAAGGGGATGCCACTTTCGAGACGCCCGGCCGCCTGCACGGCCAGATAGGCGAGCGCGGACGTCTTCGCGTCGAGAGCGCTCGCTTCCGCGAGACCGCCGACCATCGCGCCCCATGCCTGAGCGTGCGAGGGCGCCTCATGCATGAACGTCTGGAATGCGTCGCTGACGAGAGATGCCGGATCTGCCATGTCGCGCCCCTTTCTCCTCGCGAGCCTGTGGGTACGTTGCCTCACATGCGTGCCGCGGACTCGAGCGCGGCGCCGAGAGAAGCCTAACGCTTAGACGCAGGACGTGTGCGACAACGGCGACCGCGTCGCCCGCGGAGGCGTCAGTGCTTGTCGTCGGCAAAGGCGTCGCAGCCCATGGCCGCGGCCATGAGGGCGACATCGACGCGGCTGTCGCTCCTCACATCTCTGGCGGCGCATCCGGGACCGGGCGCACCTCGACGACCCCGGCGTACTCGACGATCTGTGAGGCGATCTCGAGCGCCCGCGCCTCGTTCTCGACGTTTACGACCCAGAAGCCGATGAGCGACGCCCCCGGGCCGGCGACCTGGCCGTCGGTCGTGACGGCGTCGCCGCTCTGGAGACGCACGGTCTTCGCCGCGCTGCCGTCGGCGAGCCCCAGGTCGAAGACGAGCTCGCCGGACTCTTTGAGATCCTTGTCGAGCTGCAGCATGAACGCCATCATCTCTTGGATCCATTCAGGCGACTTGGTCTCCATCATCGTGGCCGCGTCGCCGAACATCATGAGCATGTACTTCATTTCGCCACTTCCTCGATCGAGCACCCCGAGCGGGTGCGCTCACCGGTAGCATCATTCCCAGATCGGCAAGCCGCATGACGCCGACGAGGATGCTTCTCGGCGACGCGACGGACCACTCCGGGCTCACCGATCTCGGCGACCATGCGGACAGCTCGCTCGCGCAGCTCTTTCGGGAATGTCGTTCCTCGGGGCATCGGCTCCTCCTGGAATCTCAGAGCCTCCACAATACCCGGCGCGCTTCAACGACCCGTGCGAATAACGTTCCGCGCATAACCTGCGAGCGCCGCGGCTGCGTTTTGCCGCGGCGCTTTGGCGAGGCAGGTTGATGCGCTTGTTCGGCGGTGACTGCCGCAGCATGGCTACGAACCCAGCCGCCTGAGCATGGTCCAAGCGTCGTCGACGTCGGCGTAGTGCTCGAAGCCGAGGTTGCGATACAACCGGACTGCGGGGTTGTCGCACTCGACGCTCAGGGAGAGAGACGGGACGCCGTGTTCGACGGCCAAGTTGAGAAGCGCGGTCATGAGCGATGTGCCGACTCCCTGCCGCCGGTAGTCCGGATCCACGCCAAGACCGATCTCCGGTGTCGAGTCATCGATGTAGCCGTACGAGTGCAACGATTTGCTCCAGTAGCGATACCACGCCGCGCCGACGGCGCGATCCTGGACCACGGCGATGACGGCCGCGTCGCCGGTCTTGCCCCAGCCAGCGAGCAGGTAGGCATGGCCGCTCGATTCGATGAGCGCGGCCGGCGAGTCCCAGCCGCCCTCTCCACGCCAGTCCAGGGCGTAAGCGAGCGCCGTCTGGATGGCCGGCAAGTCGGCTCCCGTGGCCGTGCGAGCAGTGTTATCGGTGCCACTCATCGTGCTCCTGGCCCATCCGCTGAACGTCCAGCGTTTGAGCAGCGGCTCAAACGCTGGCGAAAGCGTATCGCTTTCGCCGTCTGCTCGAAGCGCTTGCTAGGCGCGTCGAGTGTGATGTTCACGGCGCAAGCTACATCCCAACCAAGAAGGCCGGGTGATGTGACACCTCGCCGATGGGAGCGTCCCCAGCCAACAAGAGACACAACACATTCTCATCCGGGACACTATCCCACACGATACCCGGATGCTCCTGGAATCCGAAGCGACGGTAGAAGGCGGGGTCTCCGACGAGCGCACATCCGTAGGCTCCACGGGAACGCAGCGCAGCAAGGCCTGTCTCAACCAGTGCACGCCCGACCCCATCGCCCTGGTGCTCCGGACAGACCGCCACCGGCCCGAGTAGGAACCAGCCCTCTGACGTGTCACCGATACTGGCCGCCGAGAAGGCTATGTGACCCACGACTTCGCCATCGACCTCAGCGACCAGCGACAGCTCCAAGGCTTCGGCCGCTCGCAGCGCTTCCACGATGAGGTGTTCTGTCTGATGACTGAACGGGTGGTGCGCGAAGGCCACAATGTTGACTTCGCGGATGGCGTCGAAATCCGGTGGTGTCTCAGAGCGAATGATCACATAGACCACCTTCCACTAACTGCGCCTAACGCCCCGCGCATAACCTGCGCGCAACTGCTTTCAGTCTAGCCGCAGACCTCGTGCGCGTCAGGTTGATGCGCTTGTTCGACGGGAGACCACTAGCCGCCCTGGGCAACGGCGATGACCACGTTCCCTCGCTTGTGTCCTTCGTCGACATACCTGTGGGCCTCGGCGAGCTCCTCCAACGGATAGCATCTGTCGATCACAGGCCTGATCTCGCCCTTTCCCGCCAACTCGCCCAGCAACATCAGGTCTTCGGCGAGGAGCTTCGGTGTTCCATCATCGACCGAGAGACGCTTGCCACCAGAGGCCAGTGCCCGATCGCAGTGCCGTAGCCCCGCAGCGCTCTTCCTCTTCCCGACCGCGTCGAAGATGAGGTCGTAGCGTTGTCCCCGAGCAGTGAAGTCCTCTCTCGTGTAGTCGACCACCGTTGTCGCCCCCAGAGACTGCACCAACTCCAGGTTCGCCGTGCTGCACACCCCGGTCACCTCGGCGCCGAGGTGCCTGGCAAGCTGCACCGCAGACGTGCCGACCGCCCCGGAGGCACCGTAGACGAGGACTCGTTGTCCGGCCCGAAGGCCGGCCTTTCGCAGGAAGTGGAGCGCGAGAAGGCCGCCGTACGGAATGGAGGCGGCCTCCTCGTCGGTCAGGTTGGCCGGTCGCGTCGCCAGCAGCCCGTCTTCCGGCCAGCACACGTACTCGGCGTACGTGCCGAAGAGATGCCGGTTGAACCCGAACACCTGGTCGCCCGCTTTGAACGACCTGACGTCCGGCCCGACCGCATCGACCTCCCCTGAGAGCACCATGCCGAGCACATTGCGTCGCGGCGCGGTCCAGCCGAGAGCGATTCGCGCCATGATCCGATACGCGAAGGTGAGACTCAAGCCCCGGACGTAGCAGTCGCTCGATGTCACGGCCGTCGCGAAGATGCGGATGCGCAGCTCGTTCTTCTGCGGAGTCGGGGTTTCGAGCTCCTCGAGCCGGAGGACTTCCGGCGGACCGTACCTCGTGCAGATGACCGCTCTCAACTCATGAGTCCCTTCTGCCTGCAGTCTCGCTTTCGCTTCTCCGTCGAACGGTCTGCGCATAACCCGCGCGGGCTGCGCTTCCAGTCTATCGGAGGCTTCTGCGCGCCAAGTTGATGCGCTTGTTGGGCGAACAGCCCAGTTCAAAGCTCCGACGGGAGCTTCTCCATGAAGAGCAGTATGAACGTGGCGAGCGGGCCAAGAAGCAGAGACAGGAAGAACCAGGCAAGGCCGCTGCGGTTCTTCCCTTGTGCGAGGCCGGCGTTGATCAACGCCAAGGTGCCCCACCCGACTGCGTATCGCCCTGCTCAGCAACCACCCGTCCTCCTTCGGTGTTTCGCCCAACGTGTTGCGCGTGAGCCGCGCTCATGCGCTTGTGGCGACAGCATAGCGCGCTTAGGGCGTCGGCTCGACGCGCTTGTTGGGCAGCGGTTCCAGCTA
>JADGPQ010000169.1 GCA_017882325.1 Thermoleophilia bacterium | reverse complement strand
AACGCCGCGCAGGTGTGGAACCACACGTTCTTCTGGAACGGCATGAAGCCGGGCGGTGGGGGCGCCCCGGGCGGCGAACTGGGCGCCAAGATCGTCGCGACCTTCGGAAGCTACGAGAAGTTCGTGGAGGACTTCAAGGCGGCTGCCGTTGGACGCTTCGGCAGCGGCTGGGCGTGGCTCGTGGCCGACAACGGTGACCTCAAGATCGTGAGCACGCCCAACGCCGAGATGCCGGCGGCGCCCGGCGTGACCCGGCTGCTGGTCGTGGACGTGTGGGAGCATGCCTACTACCTCGACTACCAGAACCTGCGCCCCGTGTACACGCAGACGTTCTTCGACAAGCTCGCCAACTGGGACTTCGCGGCGGCGAACTGGACCGCGGCGAAGTAGCCGAGGGTCGCTCTTCAACGCACCCCCAGGGAACGCCTACCCCCGTTCGCCGGTGGGTGCACGCCGGGGCCGGCGGGCGCAAGCCCGCCGGCCCCGGCTACGTACGGCAGAATCTGGCTTCAGACCGTGTTCTCGGCTCCGTCGCCCTGCTGCGCGTCGCCGCCGTCGCCGCGCAGCAGCTTGCGGTAGCTCGTGTACCGGCTGCGCGCGATGGCGCCGTCCCTGACGGCGGCTATGACTGCGCAGCCGGGCTCGTGCGTGTGCGTGCAGTCGCGGTACTTGCAGCGCTCGGCGTACGGCGCGAACTCCGCGAATCCGTCGGCGAGCGTGGCCGCGTCGGCATCGTCGACGCTGAACCGGCGGATGCCCGGCGTGTCGATCACACGGATGTCGCCGGGCAGCTCGTACAGGCTCGACGCAGACGTGGTGTGACGGCCGCGGCCGTCGCCGGCGCGGACCGCGCCGGTCCTGGCCGCGGCAGTCGCGTGCAGGGCGTTGAGCAGTGACGACTTGCCTACGCCGCTCTGGCCGACGAAGACACAGATCGCGCCGGCCAATACGCCGCGCAGATCCTCGATCCCCTCGCCGTCGGCCGCGCTGCAGGTCAGCACGGGCACGCCGAGGCCGCGATACGGCTGCAGAAGCGCGAGCACGTCGCGCCGCTCGTCGTCGTCGAGCAGGTCGGCCTTGTTGACCACGAGCGCCGCCCGGGCCCCCGAGCGCTCGACCGCCACGAGGTAGCGGTCGATGAGTCGGGGGTGCAGCGGCGGCGCCTTCGCGGCCACGACCACGACGACGATGTCCACGTTGGCGGCGATCGCGCGAGAGCGTCGCGCATCGTGTGGGTCAGCGCGCATGAGCAAGCTGCGGCGAGGCAACACGGCGGTCACGCGATGACCATCGCCGCGCGGTTCGAGCAGCACCTCGTCGCCGACCGCCAGGCCGCTCTGTTGGCGGCGCGTGAGGTCGGCGGGCAGGACGGCGTCCAGTAAGTCGCCGCCGGCCTGCACGACGCAAGCGCCGGCGGTCACGGCGATCACCGTGCCGCGGCCACCGTCGAGACCGGTCGGCGGGGCGCCGTCACCGTCGGTCGCCGCCGCGAAGTCGGCAGCCGCTTCCCCCTGCTCGTCCAGAAGGCGGAGGAGGAAATCCTCCAGCTCGGGGCGGCGCGCGTCTCCGGTCATCGTGCGCAGCGTCGCCTGGCGCAACTTCGCGGCGCGTTTCGTGAGTCTGTCGCGCTCGCCGATATCGAGGTCCGCGAGCAGGCCACGCAGTCTCCTGCGTTCTCTCTTGTCCATAGTGAGGTATGCCCTTCAGTCGGGTTCCGTCACGATCTCGGCGCGGCGGACGGCCGCGCCCGGGGCGCCACCCGACTGGAGGAAGAGACGAGACGGCCGCCGCGGAGGCGGCCGCCGAGAGGCACGCTCACGACGAGCGGGCGACTACGACGCGGCTCTCGCGAGGGGTGACGCGACGCTCTCGCTGACGACTCTAGCAGTCACGGGCTTGCCTCCTCGTGCAGGTCGCTTGGTCGCAGAGCTCGACGAGCCTACCGAGGGACGGGGCTCCACGCAAGGGATGAAGGGACGCCGCCGGATCAGCGGGGCGTCGTTTCCGCCACGTGCCGGCCGGGGTACCATCATGACATTCGGGAGCAGGGTCTACCTGTTGCTGGACGTGGCGGGGCTGCCAACCGAGAGCCGCCGGAAGGAAGTGCCATGCTCAAGGGTTTCAAGGAGTTCATCCTGAGGGGCAACGTCATCGACCTCGCGGTGGCCGTGGTCATCGGCGTCGCGTTCGGGTCCGTGGTCAAGGCCTTTGTGGACAACCTCATCACGCCGCTTATCGCCGCGATCTTCGGGAAGCCCGACTTCGCCGGCCTGGCGTTCACGATCAACGGCAGCATCTTCAAGTACGGCCTGTTCATCAACGCGGTCGTCACCTTCGTCCTCGTCGCGGCGGCGGTGTACTTCGTCGTTGTCGCGCCGATGAACAAGCTGGCCGAGCGCCGGGCGCGGGGCGCCGACCCCGAGGCCAAGAAGTGCTCGGAGTGCCTCAGCGAGATCCCGTACGGCGCACACAAGTGCGCCTTCTGCGGCTCCGAGCAGCACGACGCGGCTCCCGCCTGAGCGGGAAAGACTTGCCCGACCGCTGGGCTGCTGAGGAGCGCCCGCGGCGGCGAGCGAGGAGAGTGCGATGCGAGCGGGTCACGTAACACCCGGCGCGGCCGGCATCCACGTCGGCCTTCGTTCGCGGTCGACGGCGGCGGCTGCTACGGGCGCCGCGCTGTTCGACTTGTCGCGAGGCCGCCAGGCCTTGCTGTCGATCGCCGGCGCCGGGCTCGCCGCGGTCCTGGCGGCGGGCGGGATGCCCAGTCTGCGGGTCACCGTCATCGGGCTCATCGCAGCCTGGGCCGGGTACTTCGTGGCGTTCTCCCTGAACGACGTGCTCGATCGGCGGACCGACGCGCAATCGCTGCGCGCCGGCAAGGCGACTGCCGAGGGTTTCGACATCGACACCGCCTTCTCCCGGCACCCGCTTGCAGCCGGGAAGCTGACTTTGGCCGTCTCCGTCGCGTGGGTCGTCGGGCTCACCCTTGTTGCCGCTGTGGGCTGCCTGCTGCTGAGCCCACTCACCCTGCTCTTCTTTCTGCTGGGGGCGGGCTTGGACTTCGTGTACAGCGCGCTGCGCACGACCACCTGGCTGAAGACCACGGTGACCGGCGTGATGGTCGGCTGCGGTGGCCTGGCCGGCTGGGTCGCGGTGGCGCCCCTGGGTCGCGGCGTGCTGCCGGTGTTCGTGTTTCTCGCGCTTTGGGAGATCGGCGGAAGGAATCTGGCCAACGATCTGGCGGACGTGGCCTCCGACGCGTCGGTGGGCGTGCGCACGGTGGCGACGACGTTCGGCATGCGCACGGCCGCCCGGGTCAACCTTGTCGTCGGCGCCGCGATGGTCGCCTCGGTGGCCTGGCTTCAGATGCCGCTCGTCGCGGTGCTCGCGGCGCTCGCCTGCGGAATGTGGCTCGTGGTGCGGCCGGGCGTAGCGCTGGCGCGGAGTCCGAGCACGGGGCTCGCCGCCCGTTACTTCAACCACGCCAGCGTGTATCCGGTGGCGGTACTGCTCATCGCGGCGGTGGGCCTGACCATCGGTCGGCTGTGACCAGTGGCTGACGCCCGCGTGGCAGAGACCGCGGCGCTGTTCGACCGCAGCGCCGCCTATTACGACCGGGTCAACACCGTCATCTGTATGGGCGCGGATCTGCGGTGGCGACGGTGGGCTGCCCGACGCGCGCTGGCGGCAGTGCCCGCGAGAGAGCCCCCCGCGTCCGGTGCGGGCAAGTTTCCTGCGCCGCACGTGCTCGACGCGTTCGGGGGCACCGGCCTCGTGGCCCTCGAGCTCGCGCGCCGCGGCGCCGATGTCACGCTGGCGGACGTCAGTCCCGGGATGATGCGGATCGCGCGGGGTCGCGCCGAGCGGCGTGGCCTGTCGCTGGACCTCGTCGCGACGGACTTGACCTCGCACCCCGCGGGGGAATTGCCCGGCGCGCCGTACGACGCGATCACCCTGGCCTTCGGACTGCGGTACGTTGACGACCCGGCCGAGCTCTTGCGAGGTCTCGGTGCCGCCCTGGCTCCCGGCGGCGCGCTCGTCGTGCTGGAGGCGGTGGTGCCCCGTGGCGGACTGGTCGCGGCCCTGGCCGGCGCCTATTTTTTCGATGTGGCGCCGTGGGTCGGCGCATTGCTCGCCGGCCGCGGCGAGCTGTACGCGCAGCTCACGAGCACGGTCCGTGCGCTGGGCGGTGCGGCAGAAGTGCTCGCCCACGTGCGCGCGGCCGGGCTCCTGACGCAGGAGCGGCGCCTCTTCGCCGGGGGCGTCGTCGCAGGCGTTGTTGCCCGGCCGGCTTCTGGTATGGTCACTTCTCCAGCCAGCATCTGAGCCCGGAGGGCCCTAGCTGCATGTCGTTGCTGCGACTCGACGTCGACGACCGCCAGGTCGTCATGCACAGCGCCGGCCCCGTGTGTGCCAGCACCCAGGAACTTGTGGAAAGCGCCTCGTTCGCGCGCGTTCTGGACCTGTACGTCGACCATCTCGAGAGCCATAACCCGGCCGCCCTCCAGGATCTCGGGCTGGACGCCGACGCCGCGCGGGACGCCGACGCCGCGCTCACTCGTGTCGGCGCCCAGGTCGACGCGCGCAGGGCTCGCCTGCTGGACCTGGTCCGACTGTTGGCCAACAACCCGCTGGAGCGCGTGGCGCGCACGTGGGCGGGCTCCGCCGATCTTCTGGCGCGCCGCCAGCGGCTGCACGAGTTCGTGGAAGGTCTCTACGACTTCTGGCGCCGCTGGGACCGCTTCCTGATCGTACGCGCCGATGCCGCGGCGCAGCCGGGAGACAAACGTCCGCTGCGCGCCTTCAGCCAGACCGTCGAGACCTTGGCGCGGCTGGTCCGCGACCTCTATCGCGATGTGGCCGAGAACGTCACTGGGGGGCGGCCGCGCGTCTACCGGCAGGTCGCGGCCGGCGCCGAGGTGGGCGTCTACGCCGTGCCCCAGAAGTGGCAGGCACCGGCGCGCTACCGCGAGCTGCTGGCCGGCATCCCGTTCGTGCGCAACTTGCTCATGTACCCGCCCCTGCTGCTCGACCCGCCGATGAGCACGCGCAGTGGCCAGTTCACCGAGGTCGCCGACAACCCGCTCGACGGCCTCGCGCTCGAGCGCGAACAGTGGCTCTGTTATCCGGCGCTGGTCGGCCGGCTCGTCGTCTTCGTCTACTTCCATCAGCGATTCGCCGGCCTGGGCCTGAGCCTTGCCAATCTCTTCGAGGTGGCGTCGGACGAGGAGATTGCCGCCGGCCCCGACGCCGTGTTTCTCTACGGCGTTCCACCGGCGGCGCTCGCTCGCTTCGGCGACCTGCCGACGGTCTTCCACGACGACGCGGCCAGTCGCGTGCTGGTCGCGGCAGTCCCCCTCGAAGACCGCTTCGGCTACTTCGGCTATCTCAAGAAGATGGTGCTCACGCTGCACAACGTGGCCGCTATGGACCGTGGCCTGATGCCGTTTCACGGCGCCTGCACCCGGCTGGTGCTGGCCGACGGGAGCGCCGCGACCGTGCTGCTGATAGGCGACACTGCGACCGGCAAGTCCGAGACTCTCGAGGCGTTGCGCATTGCCGGTGATGAGCGCATCCGTGAGGTTCGGGTGATCGCCGACGACATGGGCTCGCTCGAGATCGGCGCCGACGGCCGCGTGCTCGGCTACGGTACCGAGATCGGCGCGTTCGTGCGGCTCGACGATCTGCAGCAGGGATACGCGTTCGGGCAGATGGACCGCGCCATCATCATGAGCCCCAACCGCGTGAACGCACGGGTGGTGTTGCCCGTGACGTCGCTCGAGGACGTGCTTCGCGGCTGCCCCGTGGACTATCTGCTGTACGCCAACAACTACGAGGCGGTCGACGCTGGACACCCTGTGCTCGAACGGCTATCCGAGCAGGAGGCGGCGCTGGCCGTCTTCGCCGGCGGGGCCGCCATGTCCAGGGGCACCACGACGTCGACCGGACTCACGAACAGCTACTTCGCCAACCCGTTCGGGCCGGCGCAGCGCCGGGAGCAGCACGAAGCGCTGGCGGGCAAGACGTTCGCCGCCGCGTATGCGGCCGGCGTCTACGTCGGGCAGCTGCGCACGCAGCTGGGGCTGCCCGGCCTCGAAAGCGCCGGCCCTCGCGCGGCGGCCGAAGCGTTGCTCGAGCTCATCGGCGGCGGCGGCTCATTGCCGGCCGCCCCGTCCGGCGCCGCGAGCGGGCCACCTGAACCGAAAGGAGCGTGACGCCCGTGGCGACGCTGTTCGAATCCAATGAGGCCGCCTGGAAGCTCATCAGCCGCGGCAAGGTGCGCGACGTCTACGAGTACGCACCCAACGAGATGCTCATCGTCACCACCGACCGCCTGTCCGCCTTCG
>JADGPQ010000168.1 GCA_017882325.1 Thermoleophilia bacterium | reverse complement strand
TACGCTGCGCAACCCCGACGCACGCTTCGCCTCAAGGCTCGCCCACCGTGTGGCGGGCGAGCTGGCCGAGGCGGGCTGGCGCCTGGAGCGCGTGAGCACAGACGGGGCGCGGACTTGAGCCGGCGGCCTTCTCCCGCCGGCTCCAGTCGGGGCCCTGCGAGGACCCTCCCCGAGGCCGCCGTCCGCGCCCCACGCGGGCACATCGGCTAAAGTAGGAGGCCTTAGAGGGAGGGCGCCGTCATGGCCTCAGACACGCCGCTCATCATCACCGCCGGGCTCACCGGCTCGCGGATCAGCAAGCAGCAGACGCCGTACATTCCCATCACGCCCGAGGAGGTCGCGCGCTCCGGCGTCGAGGCGTGGCAGGCCGGAGCCGGCGTCCTGCACGTGCATGTGCGCGACGCCACCACCGGCCTCGGCACGCAGGACGTCGCGGTCTTCAGCGAGGTGGTCGACCGGCTTCGCGCCGAGACCGACGCCATCCTGTGCCTCACCACGAGCGGCATCCCGGGGCGCAATCTCACTATCGAGGAGCGCCTGGCGCCGCTCGTCCTGCGACCGGAGATGGCATCGTTCGACGCCGGCTCCATCAACACCGAAGCCGGCGTCTTCCTCAACGAAGCCGAATTCCTGGACGCCGCAGCCGCCGCAGCCCGCGAGCACGGCGTCAAGCTCGAGCTCGAGTGCTTCGACACCGGCATGATCGTCACGGCGTTGCGCTACCACGAGCAGGGCGTGATCCCGGCGCCGCTGCACTTCCAGTTCCTCTTCGGCAGCAAGTTCGGGATGCCGGCCACGGCGCGGGCGCTGGCGAACGCCGTCGACATGATCCCCGGCGACGCCACCTGGTCGGTCATCGGCATCGGCCGCGCCCAGCTGCAGATGGCGATGATGGCCATGCCGATCGGCGGGCACGTGCGCGTGGGCCTCGAGGACAACATCTTCTATCGCCGCGGCGAGCTGGCCGCGGGCAACGCCCAGCTCGTCGAGCGGGTCGCGCGACTGGCAGGCGAGCTGGGCCGCCCCGTCGCCACGCCGGCTGAGGCACGGCGGCTGCTCGGGATCGGCTAGCGGCCCGCGGGCACGGCGAAACGCGCCTCCGGCGGGCGACGCGCGACAGCGCTCTCGCCGCGTGCCCGCCAACGGTGCGCTGATGCGTGAGATGGGTAGTGTGAGCGCGAGAGATCGACAGGAGGAGCCGTCATGACCAGCATCCCTCAAGAGTTGCACGACTTGCTCGCCGGTGGCCACAACGTCTGGGTGGCCACGGTAGGGCCGGACGGCATGCCCAACGTGTCCATCAAGGGCAGCGGCGCCCTGCTCGACGACGAGCACCTGTACTTCGCCGACATGTTCAGCCGCAAGACGCGGGAGAACCTCCAACACGACGCCAGAGTGGCGGTGGGCATCCACGATCCCGAGCGCAAGGTGGCGATGCAGGTTAAGGGCCGCGCCGAGCTCATCGATCACGGTGACGTGTTCGACTCCGTCAACGAGAAGCTCAAAGCGATCAGCGAGCAGCTTCAGCTGCCGCCGATGAAGAACGTCGTGCGCATCACGGTCGAGTCGGTGTGGGACATGGGGCCGGGGCCGCACGCCGGTGAGGAACTCAAGTGAGCAGCGGCGTGGGCGCCCCGGCAGCCAAGCAGACGGCGGGGGCCGGACCGGCCGCGGGCCACCGGCCAGCGCTCGACTCTGCCTGGTACGACGCCATCGCCGTGCGCCGTTCGCGGCGCCGCTACAGCGAGCGCAAGGTCGCCCCGGCAGCGCTCGACACGCTGCGTGCTTTCTGCGCCCGTTTCCAGCTCGCGCCCGGCGCTCGCGCTGAGCTCGTGGAGGGCGACGGCGGCGTGTTCACCGGCCTCCTCGATCGCTTCGGGGGCGCCTACGGGCGCGTCGAAGGAGCGCCGTGGACGGCGGCCTTCATTGGGCCCAAGGGCGGCGAGACCCAGGTCGGCTATGTAGGCGAAGCCTTCGTCCTCGAGGCGACACGCCTCGGGCTCGGGACCTGTTGGGTCGCCGGGATGTTCGACCGCAAGACCGCCGCGAGCCTCGTCAGGCTGCATCGCGGCGAGCACGTCGTGGCCGTCACCCCGGTGGGCCATCCCGTCGAACACAAGCAGTTCGTGGAACGCATGATGAGCAAAGCAGTGCGCTCCGCCGCCCGCCGGCAGGTCGAAGCGATCGCGCCGGATCTCACGCGCGGCTGGGGGCAAGCCGGCTTCTCGGGGCTGGCAGGCGTAGGGTGGCCGGCCTGGGCGGTCGCGGCCGTCGAGGCGGCCCGCGTGGCGCCGTCGGGCGCCAACAAGCAGCCTTGGCGGTTCCGCCTTCAGGACGGCGCACTCGTGATGGGCCGCGCCGAGAAGACCTACTGGACGGCGCCGATCGACTTCGGCATCGCCATGCTCCACGTGGAGCTCGGCGCCGAGCACGAAGGCGTCGGTGGCGATTGGGAGCACCTTGCGGAACCCGACGTCGCGCGCTTCGTCCCAAGCGGCGACTGAGGGCGGGCCTGCGCCCTATCTCGGCGGGTCGCACACGCTGCACGGCCGGTACTTGCCGCGAGCGTCCTTCAGGGCGATGCGGATGCGGCTGCTGGAGAGATACCGGCAGCCGTCGACGTGGTAGCACGCGCCGGTCTTGGTGATGTACACGATCGTGCCGCCGGAAGCCTTGGAGGACGCGGCCCCTGCGGCGACCCCCGTGGCCACCCCGCCGCCTCCCCCGCCGCCCGCCGCCGTCGCCTTCTTGACCGTCTGCGACGAGCGCGAGCACGAAACGCTCATCGCCCCGGCGGCCGACACCCTGAACGTGACGCTGCCGTTCTTCCACGTGGTGTAGACGCGCGAACCGGAGACGAGCAAGCGCCTGATGGTCGCCGGCGTGGGGTGCCCGTAGGGGTTGGGCCCCACGCAGATCACGGCGACTCTCGGACGCGTGTCCACCAGGAATGCGGCGCTGGTGGAATACCTCGATCCATGGTGTGCGACCTTGAGCACGTCGATCGGCGGGCCGCGAGCGCAGATGCTCCCCACCGCGGCCTCGTTGGGCCCGGTGCAGTCGCCGGTGAAGAGGAAGCTCTTGCCGCCGACCCCGAGGCGCAGCACGAGACTGTCGCTGTTGGCGTCGCCGGAGAGGCCGACCGGGCTGAGCACCTGGGCTCGGGCGGAACCGAACTGCAGCGTGGCGCCGCGCCGCGCCTGGACCAGTGTGGTCGCTGCGCCGCGCAGGGCGCCGGCCAGAGCCGAGGTCGGGGTCCCCGCCAAGTAGGCCGCGCGCGGCCGCCACTCGCTGACGATGTGCGTGAGCCCGCCCGTGTGGTCGAGGTGCATGTGCGAAACGACGATGGCGCTGAGGCGGCGCACGCCGAGTCTGGCCAGCGCCGCCTCGATCGCCGCCTCCGAACCTGGCGGGCCGCCGTCGATGAGACCCGTCCAGGAGCCCGACTTGATGACGGTGGCGTCGCCCTGTCCCACGTTGACGAAGACGACCGTGGTGGCGCCCATGGAGGCGCCGGAGGTGCTCCTGCCGGCGCCGCCAGACGCGGTCGAGCTCGTCGTCGCGACCGTCGTCGTGGGGCGGGGCGTCTTCGGTGGCCGCGCCGGCGACGGCTTGGCCGTCGGCTGCGCCGACGGCGCCTCCGTCGCCGCGACGCCGCCGGACGAGTCGGCGCTCGACCCAGCCCTCGTTGTAGCGGACCCGCAGCCGCCGAGCAGCACGACGGCCGCCAAAGCCATGGCGAGAGCCGGCGCCTTCAGGATCGGCGCCTCTCCCCGCAGCGTCGTGCCCCGCCTCACCGTCTCCGCCCGACGGTCATTCCCCATGGTCCTCCGCTCTTCGTCGTTCGCAGCGTATCACCGGGTGACGATGGAACCGCGGTTGGGTAGAAGCCCCTCAACCGTGACGCAGGAGGCGCCTGTGCCCGACCACACTGCGATGGACGCATTCATCCGCGACATCCCCAAGGCGGAGCTCCACGTGCACATCGAGGGCACGCTCGAGCCCGAGATGTTGCTGGAGCTCGGCGAGCGCAACGGCGTCGAACTGCACTGCGCGTCTGCTGAGGAGTGCCGCGCCGCCTACCACTTCAACGGCCTGCAGCACTTCCTGGGCCTCTATTACGCCGGCGTCGAGGTGCTGGTCACCGCGCGCGATTACTACGAGCTGACGACGGCCTACCTGCGCCGCGCCCACGCCGACGGCGCGCGGCATGTCGAAGTCTTCTTCGACCCGCAGAGCCACACCTCGCGCGGCGTGCCGTTCGCGGTGGTCGTCGAGGGCATCCGGCGGGCGCTCGTGGACGCCGAGCGCCAGCTCGGCGTCAGCTCGGGCCTCATCATGTGCTTTCAGCGCGACCGGAGCCCCGCGAGCGCCATCATCGCGCTGGAAACGGCGAGGCCCTACCGCCACATCATCGCCGGTGTGGGGCTGGACTCCGCCGAGGTCGGCCATCCGCCCCGCGAGTTCGAGGATGTCTTCCGCGTGGCCCGCGAGGCCGGTTTCCGCACGGTCGCCCATGCCGGCGAGGAGGGCCCCGCCGAGTACATCACCGAGGCGCTCGACCTGCTCAAGGTGGAGCGCATCGACCACGGCGTGCGCGCCATCGACGACCGGACCCTGCAGCGGCGCCTCGCCCGCGAGCAGATCCCGCTGACGATGTGCCCGCTCAGCAATCTCGAGCTGCAGGTCACGCCGGACCTTGCGCAGCACCCGCTCAAGCGGCTCCTCGACGCCGGCCTTCGCGTCACGGTGAACTCGGACGACCCGGCGTACTTCGACGGCTATCTGGCAGCCAACTACGCCGCCGTGCAGCACGCCCTCGGCCTCACAAGGGCCGACGTAGCCGCGCTCGCGCGCAACTCGATCACGGCGTCGTGGCTACCGTCAGCGCGACAGACCAAGCTCTTGGCGGAGATCGATGCGTTCGTCGCCGCCACGAGTTAGGCGGTTGCCCCGCCATCCACGACAAAAGTGCCGCCGGTCACGAACCTGGCGCCGCCGGCCAGCGAGCGCGGAAGCGCTCGCTGGCGTGCGCAGAGATCGTGCGGCCGTGCGCGAACGCGGCCACCTCGAAGTCGAGGGCCGCGAGCTTCGCGAGGCTCTCGCGGCCTTCGTCTACGTTCTCGTAGATCGGCCCCAACTGAGGCGCGGGAAGTTGGTGGCCGCGTCCCCGACGAAGAGCACACCTCCGTCCCGCGGCAGCAGGAGGGCCAGGTGGCCGGCCGTGTGACCCGGAGTATGCACGGCCCGCAGGCCGGCGAAGGGCAGCGTCTCGCCGTCGTCGACTTCGTGCTCGACAGCGATGGGCTCGCCAGGCGACGCCGGCCGCAGCGCGCTGAGACGAGCTACGCCGCTGCGCAGCACACCGGGCCCCGGCTCGAGCGGGCGCGCGAACATACCGTCGCGCACGAGCGCCGCATCGGCCGGGTGCATCCACACCTCAGCGCCTGTGCGACTCTTCACCTCCGCGAGCGCTCCGCTGTGGTCGCGGTGCAGGTGGGTGAGCACGATGGCGCGCAAATCGGTCGGCGCCCGGCCGAGATCGCGGATGGCCTCGCCGATACGCCGGCCGCTCCGCGCAAAGCCCGCGTCGACGAGCAGCAGGCCGCCGCTGTCCAGATCGATCAGAAACGCGTGCACGCCACTCAGGGCGATCTGGTATACGCCCGTGGCGATACGCTGCGGCAGCCGGTTCATCTCGCGAGCTCCCTTGCGAGAGCCGCAGCAATGGGGACGCCGATACGGCCGCCAGCCTCGCCCCGCCGTGACTCACTCTTCACCGCGTGTCCTTTCCGTCGCCCAATGGACGGGGAACGGCTCTGCGCTCCCCTGGCCGGAGTATACGCATCGGCACCGGCCGGAGAACAGGCCCATGGTCGCCCTCAAGATGGACTCGCACAAACCCGATAAGAGCGGTGTGCAGGATGTCCACTCATGACGCTGAAGACTCACACGAACGACCCGACCGGGCCATTGCAAGGAGGCATACTTCATGAACTACAGCTACAACTACTCGCCAAGTGGAGGAGCCGGCGTCGTGTTCTCGCTCTTCTGGCTCGCCCTCGTGGTCCTCGTGGTCATTGGGTTGTGGAAGACACTCACAAAGGCCGGTCTGCCTGGCTGGGCGGCGATCATCCCCTTCTACAATGAGTACAACATCGTGAAGATGTCGAACAGGCCGATCTCGTGGTTCTGGATCATCCTCGCCTGCTCGCTGTTCGTGTGGATTCCGCTCATCGGCTTCCTGCTGTTCATCGCTCTCTTCGTGCTTTGGGTGATGATTGCCCTCGACATCGCCAAGAACTTCGGCCAAGGGACTGGATTCAGCGTCCTGCTCATCCTGTTCCCCTCGATCATGTTCCT
>JADGPQ010000167.1 GCA_017882325.1 Thermoleophilia bacterium | reverse complement strand
GGCCTGCCCCAGCGCGACGTGCTCGCCGGCGCGCTCGTGCTGCGCAACACACTGCCCTACATGCCCGATCACGCCGTGCACCTCACCGTCGTCGACCCCGGCGTCGGCGGCCCGCGCCGGCCGGTCGCGCTGCGCAGCGCCCGCGACCGGCTCTTCGTGGGTCCTGACAACGGCCTTCTCACGCTGGCGGCCGAGGCCGATGGCGGCATCGCCGAGGCGTACCTCCTCACCAACCAGGAGCTGTGGCTGGTGCCGCTCTCCGCCACCTTCCACGGACGCGACATCTTCGCGCCCGTCGCGGCGCGCCTCGCCGCCGGCCTGGCGCTGAAGGTCGTCGGCATCCCCGTCGACGTCGCGGGGCTCACGCGCACCGAGCTGCCGGAGCCGCGGCGGCACCGCGACGGGCTCACGGCGACGGCCGTCCTCGTCGACCGCTTCGGCAACGTGGCGCTGAACCTCGACGCCGGGCGTCTGGAGGCGGCCAAGCTCGGCGAGGACGTCGAGCTGCTCACCGGCGGCGAACGCTACCTGGCGCGCGTGGCGCGCACGTTCTCGAGCGTGCGCCCTAGTGACATCGTCATCCTCATCGACAGCTACGGGCAGGCCGCCGTGGCCGTCAACGCCGGGTCGGCGGCCGAGGTCCTCGGCCTCGAACCCGGCGACGAGATCAGGCTGCGGCGGCTCACCTAGATCAGGCCTCGGCCGACGGCCTCGTCTTGCATCGCCCGCCGCGATTGGCTATAGTTCCCCTTCGCGCGCCCGCAAGGGGCGCGCTTCTGCCAGCGAACCAAGTGAGCCCATGAAGACTTACGTTGCCAAGCCCTCCACCATCGAGAAGAAGTGGTACATCGTCGACGCGACGGGCCACACCCTCGGCCGTATGTCCACCGTCGTCGCGGACTGCTTGCGCGGCAAGCGCAAGGCCATCTACACGCCTAACATCGACACCGGCGATTTCGTCGTGATCATCAACGCCGAGAAGATCGTCGTCACGGGCGACAAGCCCGAGCAGAAGATGTACTACCACCACTCGGGCTATCCGGGCGGCATCAAGAGCGAGTCGTACGCCAAGCTCCAGGCCCGCCGCCCCGAGGAGATCATCCGTCACGCCGTACGCGGCATGCTGCCGCACAACAAGCTCGGCCGGGCGCAGCTCCGCAAGCTCAAGATCTTCGCCGGTCCCGAGCATCCGCACGAGGCCCAGAAGCCCGAAGTGCTCGAGATCAAGGAGTAAGGCGTGCCTGATGCAGTGACCTACCGCGCGACCGGCAAGCGCAAGACCAGCGTTGCCCGCGTCACGCTCACCCCGGGTGTCGGCACGGTCGTCATCAACGACCGCGCGATCGACGCCTACTTCGGCCGCAAGGTCCTCGAGACCATCGCCCAGATGCCCTTCGAGACCACGCACACCGGCGGCAAGTTCGACGTCAAGGTCAACGTGCACGGCGGCGGCATCTCGGCGCAGGCCGGGGCCGTGCGCCACGGCATCGCCCGCGCCCTCTGCGAGGCCGACGAGAACCTGCGCACGCCGCTCAAGCGCGCCGGCTTTCTCACGCGCGACGACCGCAAGGTCGAGCGCAAAAAGGCCGGCTTCCACAAGGCGCGCAAGAAGCCGCAGTTCAGCAAGCGCTGACCTCGCGCTTCCGACGAGACTATCCCGACGGGCCGCCTCACAGCGGCCCGTCGTCGTTCTCAACTGCGGTTTGCGACGCCGGCGCGACACGCGTAGCATGACCCGAGCACCGGCGCAAGCGCGCCATCACCCCCGAGCACACGGACCGGTCTTACCATGGCCACCTACTTCGGCACCGACGGCATCCGCGGCGTAGCCGGCGAGTTGCTCACGCCTGAGTTCGCGGTGCAGGTCGGGCGCGCGGCAGCGGTCGTGCTGGCACAGAAGGCCGGCCCGCACCCGCTGTTCGTGATCGGCCGCGACACGCGCCTGTCGGGACCGATGCTCGAGGCGGCGCTGGTGGCCGGCCTCACCAGTGGCGGCGCACGTGTGGAGATCGCCGGCGTGATCCCGACGCCGGGGCTCGCGACGCTGGTCCAGCAGCGTGGCGCCGCCGCCGGCGTCGTCATCAGCGCCTCGCACAACCCCTTCGCCGACAACGGCATCAAGTTCTTCTCCGGCGCCGGCGTCAAGCTCTGCGATGAGGAAGAAGGAGAGATCGAGGCGCACATCGCGCACCACGATCTGCAGTCGCTCGCCGGCGACCGGTTCGGCTCCGCCGAGTACCTGGAGGGAGCCCTCGAGGGCTACGTGTGGGACGTCGTCAAGCGCGTCCCACTGGATCTCAGCGGCATGAAGATCGCCGTCGACTGCGCCCACGGCGCCATGTCGCGGGCGGCGCCGCTGGCGCTCGCCGAGTCGGGCGCCGATGTCACGGTGCTGTTCGCCGAGCCCGACGGCACGAACATCAACGCCGGCTGCGGCTCCACGCACATCGGCGCGCTCCAGGAGATCGTCGCCGCCGATGGTTTCGACCTGGGACTGGCCTTCGACGGCGACGGCGATCGCGTGCTCGCCGTCGACGCCGCCGGCGAGCTTGTGGACGGCGACTTCATCATCGCCATCCTCGCCAAGCACCTGAAAGGGCAGGGCAAGCTGCATCGCGACACAGTCGTCACGACGGTGATGACCAATCTGGGCTTCCACCTCGCCATGCAGCGCGAGGGCATCCAGGTCCTTGTCACCGACGTCGGTGACCGGTACGTAGTGGCGAAGATGCTCGAGGGCGACTACCTGCTGGGCGGCGAACAGTCAGGCCACATCATCAACCGGGACGTGTGCACCACCGGTGACGGTCTGGCCACGGCGCTGCTCCTGCTGCAGGCGCTGCGCGAGATGGACGTCTCGCTCGCCGAGGCCGCACGCGTCATGACGCGTCTGCCGCAGAAGCTGGTCAACGTGCGCGTGCGCGATAAGCGCGCGCTGGACGGAGCCGCCGCCGTGTGGGCGGCGGTCGACGAAGAGACCCGCCGCCTCGACGGCAGCGGCCGGATCCTCGTGCGCACCTCCGGCACTGAAGAGCTGGTGCGCGTGATGGCCGAGGCCCCCACGAACGACGACGTCGAGGGCGCCTGCTCACGTATCGTCGCCGTGGTCGAGGAGAAGCTCGGGTAGCACGACGGCCTTCCCGGGGCCGGCGCGGAACGCCTCCAGCCGTCGACGCGGTACAATAGCCGACGTACAGCAGACCGGCGGCGCGGACACCCGAAGAGCAGCCTGAGCGCCTGGCCCGCGCGCGAAGCCCCGAAGGGGCGGCACCGCGCGGGTGACGAGGTGGAGGTTCATCGAAAGACTCGGCGGATGCCTCCCGGCCCGGCACGGTCGATATCGAGTCGTCAAAACCCGCCGGCGACGGCGGAACAAAGCGGCCCGAACGTGCCGTCCGCAGCCTGCCCGCCTGCGCCATACCCGCAGAAGGGAGCACGCATGTGCGGCATCGTAGGCTACGCCGGGCGACGTCCCTGCAAGCCCATCATCCTCGACGGCCTGAGACGGCTCGAGTACCGCGGCTACGACTCGGCGGGCATCGTGCTCATCGAGGGCGACGGCCTGCAGACGGTGCGCTCGGTCGGCAACCTCGACGCGCTGTTCGCGGCCGCCGGAGAGACCTCATCAAAGGCGACGGTGGGGCTGGGGCATACGCGTTGGGCGACGCATGGCCGGCCCAGTCATGAGAACGCGCACCCGCACGACGATTGCACCGGTAGGGTCTCGATCGTCGTCAACGGCATCGTGGAGAACTACAAGGAGCTGCGCGCCGAGCTCACGGCGCGCGGGCATGAGTTCAAGAGCGAGACCGACGCCGAGGTCGTGGCGCACCTCATCGAGGAGCATGTCGACGAGGGCCTCACGGCGGCCGTGTGCGCCGCGGCTCGTGCCCTGCAGGGCCACCACGCCTTCTGCGCCGTCTCAGCCGACGAACCCGGCGCCGTCGTCGGTACGCGCAACCAATGCCCGCTCGTGGTCGGCGTCGGCGACGGCGAGATGTTCTTCGCCTCGGCGATCCCCGCCTTCATGGCGCACACGCGCACCGTGATCGTGCTGGAAGACGGCGACGTCGTCACGCTCCACGCCGACGGCGCGGAGTTCTGCGACGTCGCCGGCGCGCCGCTCGTGCGCGAGGAGACGGTAGTCCCTTGGGACGATGCCGCCGCCGAAAAAGGCGGCTACGAGACGTTCATGCTCAAGGAGATCCACGAGCAGCCGGCGGCGCTTCGCGATACGCTGGCCGGCCGGCTGCTCGAAGACGGCACCGTCGACCTGAGCGAGGTCGGTATAGGCGACGAGATGCTGCGCCGCCTGCGGCGCATCTTCATCGTCGCCTGCGGCACCTCCTACCACGCGGGCCTCATCGTCAGCTACGCCATCGAGCAGCTGGCGCGCGTGCCGGTACAGATCGACGTGGCCAGCGAGTTCCGCTACCGCGAGCCCGTGTTCGACCCCGACACGCTGGTGATCGGCATCACGCAGTCGGGCGAGACGGCCGACACGCTGGCCGCCATGCGCCTCGCCCGAGAGGCCGGCTCGCCCGTCCTTGCCATCTGCAACGTCATGGGCAGCCAGGCCACGCGCGAGGCGGACTACGTCCTCTACACGCGCGCCGGCCTGGAGATCGGGGTGGCGGCGACCAAGACGCACACGTCCCAGGTCGCCGCCCTGCTGCTGCTGGCGCTGCGCCTGGCGTGGGCGCGCGGCGCGCGGACCGAGGATGAGCTCAAGCGGCTCGGCCACGAGTTGCGCGCGGTCCCCGAGCTCGTCCAGCAGCTCCTCGAGCGCGACACGGCCGTGAGCGCGATCGCACAGCGCTACCACGACGAGCGCTTCTTCCTCTATCTGGGCCGCGGCATGGGGTTCGCCGTCTGCCTCGAGGGCGCCCTCAAGCTGAAGGAGATCAGCTACATCCCCACCGAGGCCTATGCCGCCGGCGAGATGAAGCACGGCCCCATCGCCCTGCTCGACAAGGAGTCGCCGGTCGTCGTCGTGGCCGACGACGGGCCTGTGTTCCCCAAGCTGGTCAGCAACATCGAGGAGGTGCGCGCCCGTGGCGCCGACGTGATCGCTGTGGCGACGGATGGCAACGAGGTCATCGGCGAGCTGTCGCGCGACGTCCTCTGGGTGCCCAAGTGCGACCACCACGTGGCACCCATCCTCACGGTGGTGCCGCTCCAGCTCCTGGCTTACCACATCGCCGGGATCAAGGGGCTCAACGTGGACCAGCCGCGTAACCTCGCCAAGACCGTGACGGTGGAGTGATTGCCATCCCGCCCGGCGGCCTGCTCTTCGGCCTCGGCATCGACGTCACCGAGGCGGCCCGTATCCGGCGCTTGCTCGAGCGTCTGCCGCGCGCCTACGGGCGGCTGTTCAGCGAGCAGGAGCGCTCCTACTGCGACGACTTCGCCGACCCCTTCCCGCGCTACGCGGCGCGTTTCGCCGCCAAGGAAGCTGTGGGCAAGGCTCTCGGAATCGGTATCATCGGGTTCGTGTGGCGCGACATCGAGGTACTCTCCGGAGGCAAACCTCTGATCGCGCTGCATGGAGACGTCGCGCGTATCGCCGCCCATCTGGGGGTCACGCGCGTCGACGTCTCGCTGAGCCATACCGGCGGCATGGCCTACGCCGTGGCCGCCGCTCTCAAGGAGGACGTCGATGGATGAGTCTCTGCTGCTCGGCCTGTACTCCGCGGACGTGATGCGGCAGATCGACGTCACTGCTATCCAGGGCGTCGGCATCCCCGGCGGTCATCTCATGGAGCGCGCCGGGCTGGCGGTCACCGAGGAGATCCTCGAGCGGTACGAACCTGAGGTGGCCGTCGTGTTCGCCGGCAAGGGCAACAACGGCGGCGACGGCTTCGTGGTGGCGCGCGAACTCTTCAACGCCGGCGTCGAGGTCACCGTGTTCACGCTGGCCGTCGCCGGCGAGTACGCCGGCGACGCGAAGCTCAATCTCGAGATCCTCGGCAAACTCGGCGTCGATGTCCGCCAGGCCTTCGACGTCGAGGGCACCCCGGCCGAGGATGCCATCATGATCGTCGAGATGGCCGACGTGGTCGTCGACGCGGTCTTCGGCACCGGCTTCACGGGGGCGGCCACGGGCACTGCCGCCGCGGCTATCGAGCTCATCAACGAGGCGCCCGGGGCGGTGGTCAGCATCGATATCGCCAGCGGGGTGAGCGCGAGTACCGGCGCCATCCTCGGGCCAGCCGTCTTCGCCGACCTCACCGTGGCGCTGCACGCCGCCAAGATCGGCCATTTCGTCACGCCCGGCGGGACGTTCAGCGGCGAGGTGGTCGTCACGCCGATCGGCATCCCGCCGCTGTGCGATCACGACGCCGGCCTCTGGCTGCTCACGGAAGACGCCCTGCAGCCCCTT
>JADGPQ010000166.1 GCA_017882325.1 Thermoleophilia bacterium | reverse complement strand
GCAGACCGGTCACGAGAAGACCCTCACCGGACTCCTTCCTGCGTTGGCAGGCGCCAACCAGATCTACGGGGCGGGGATGATCGAATCGGGCGTCACCTTCGACTTCGGCCAGCTCGTGATGGACAACGAGTTCGCCAGAATGATCAAGCACGTGGTGATGGGGATCTCGGTGGACGACGAGACCCTGGCGGTGGAGGACATCGCCAGGGTCGGGCCGTTCGGCGACTTTCTCAGCCTCGACGCGACGCTGAAGCACATGCGCGAGCTCAGCCAGCCGGAGGTGCTCGACCGGCGGGTGCGCGAGGACTGGGAAGAGCGGGGGGCGACGGATCTAGCGACGCGCACCCGCGCTCGCGCCGTGGAGCTTATAGACACCTACGAGCCGCTGCCCCTCGACCCGGACATGGCCAAGCAGATCCACGGCATCATCGAGGCCGCGAACCGAGAGAAAGGGGTGGCATGAAGGACCAGCTGAAGCAAGCCCTTATCGCCGGCGACGCCGGTACCGTGAACGCCCTCACCGAGGCCCTCCTCGCCCAGGACGTGCCCGCCCGCGAGATCCTCGACGAGGCCCTGCTCCCCGGCATGGAGGTGGTCGGCGAGCGCATGAGAAGCGGCGAGTGCTTCATCCCCGAGGTGCTGCTCAGCGCTAGGACCATGCAGGGCGCCCTCGACCTTCTGCGCCCCCACATGCTCGAAGGCGAGAGCACCTCCGCCGGCACCGTCGTGATCGGCACCGTCGAGGGCGACCTCCACGACATCGGTAAGAACCTCGTGGCCATGCTCCTGCAGGGCGCCGGCTTTACGGTCGTCAACCTCGGCACCGGAGTGACGGCGGCACAGTTCCTCGCCGCTGTGCAGCAACACAAGCCGCAGATCCTCGGGATGAGCGCCCTGCTCACCACCACCCTGCCGCACATGGGCGAGACCATCGCCGCCCTCAAGGAGGCCGGCCTGCGTGATTCCCTCAGGGTGATGGTCGGCGGCGCCCCCGTCACGCAAGCCTGGGCCGACGAGCTCGGGGCCGACGGCTACGGCGCCAACGCCGGGATGGCGGTGGAGCGGGCGAAGAGGCTCGTGGGCTAGCGCAGCTCGCCTTCGGCCACCTCGACGAGACGCCGGAGCTCGGCGCGCACCTCGTCGGGCAGGGGGGCGGGCGCGTGGGAGGCGAGGATCTCGCGCGCCCGCTCCTCCGCGTTCTGGAGCGCGACGCGCCTGCCGTCCTGCAGCCATGCGTCGTACGGCGTGCGGTCCCAGACGCTCGGGCGCCAGATGTCCTTCATGTGCGCCCGGGCGTGGTTCTCCGCGAGGTACTTACCGCCCGGGCCGACCTTCTTGATGAGGTCGAGCGCCAGCGTCTTGACGCCCACTACGATGCCGCCCGCGACCTTCTGCACGATGTTGTAAGCCTCGGCCTCCATGAGGAGACGCGCGTGGTTCAGGGTCTTGGAGCCGTCGAGCAGGCCGCAGCCGCTCATCATCTCGGCGCCGGCCGAGACGCTGGCGAGCGTCGAGAGAGCGTCGTCCACGGCCGCCTGCCAGCCCGGCTCCTTGGCGCCGCTGGCCACGGGCCCCATGTTCATGGCGAGGCCGTAGTGGTGCGCATCTGCGTGGCGGCGGCGAGGAGCGGCGCCTTCAGCGCCGCCATCAGTGCCGCCCGCACCGCCTCCTCGGGCATTCGGGCCACCTGCGCCGCGCGGTCCACGCGGCAGACGCCGCGTTTGAGCGCGTCGGGCGCGCGCCCGAGCGGGAAGCGCACACCCACCTCGGCGAGCACCTCATTGATGGCAGCGTCGAGGCCTTCGACGTCCGCGTCGCTCAACGCCCGCCAGCGCAATCGGGGCCGAAAGGGATCGATTCGCTGTCGTTCGCTCAGCGTCGCTCCTCTCGGCGTTCCGCGGACTCAACTGCCTCCCTCGTCAGCCGCCCCCGAGCCCGCTGCGAGCTGGTCCCGCAGCCACGAACGAGGACGGGAGGGCGCTCTCGCGCCCTCCCGTCCCGTCCGGAAAGCGATCTGTTGCCGACGACCTCTAGAGTTCCTCGTTGCCCGGAGGCAGCGGCGTTTCGCCGCTGGGGCCGCCCGACAGCGGGATCTCGGGCATGGCCGTGTCGGCCAGGTTGTCTTCGTTCAGTGCGCCCCCGACCGGCCCTTGCAGAAGGCCGGCGTCGGGATCCGGCAACTCCTGATCGACCTCGACGATGCCGAGCTCCTTGGCGTGCTCGGGCTCCTTCTCGGGGAGGATGTGCCGCAAGAAGCGCTTGGTACGGTCGTCCTTGGGGTGGAAGAAGACCTCGCTCGGCGGGCCCTGCTCGATGAAGTAGCCGTCGTCCATATACACGACGCGGTCGGCCACATCGCGGCTGAAGCCCATCTCGTGGCTGACAACGATCATCGTCATGCCCTGCGCGGCGAGGTCCCTCATGACCTTGAGCACCTCGCCGATGAGCTCCGGGTCCAAAGCGCTCGTGGGTTCATCGAAGAGCATGAGAACCGGGTCCATCGCCATGGCGCGCGCGATGGCGACGCGCTGCTTCTGGCCGCCCGAGAGCTGGCTGGGGAAGAAGTCCATGCGGTCGGCCAGGCCGACCTTGGTCAGCAGTGCCTGCGCCTTCTGGATGGCGGCTTCCTTCTTGTCGCGCTTGACGAGGATCGGGCCTTCGGTGACGTTCTCGGTGGCGTCCTTATGCGGAAACAGGTTGAACTCCTGGAAGACCATGCCGCACTTCATGCGAATCTGGTGGACGTCCTTCTTGAAGGTGCCGCCGTGGCTGCCGCAGACCACATGCACGCCGCCGATCTCGATCTCGCCGGTGGTAGGGTCCTCGAGGAAGTTGAGGCAGCGCAGGAAGGTACTCTTGCCCGAGCCGGACGGCCCGATGAGCACGATCACCTCGCCCTTGTGCACCTGCAGGTCGACGCCCTTCAGGACGTGGTTACGGCCGAAGTACTTCTGCAGCTCCTTGACATCGACGACGATCTCGCGACCGACGGTGTGCTGCGCAGCACCAGATGCGGCTGTCGGTTCGGATGCGGCCATGGCTACCTCCTCTCCCTCTCTCGGGCTTTGTCGCGGGCCATGCGGTTCTCAAGCTTGGCCTGCCAGAAGCTGAAGAAGATGGTGAGAGCCCAGTAGAAGGCGGCCGCCACGAGCAGCGTCGAGAAGAAGTTCATCGACGAGGCGCCGGCCAGCTGGGCTCGGCGCAACAGCTCCTCAACGGTGATCACCGACACCAGCGATGTGTCCTTGATGAGGGCGATGAAGTCGTTGCCGATGGCCGGGATGACGATCTTGAACGCCTGCGGCAAGACGATGCGCCGCTGCGTCTGCCAGCCGCTCAGGCCGATCGCCCAGGCAGCCTCGTTCTGGCCTTTAGGCACCGCCTGGATGCCGGCGCGGAACACCTCCGTGAGGTACGCACCGTAGTTCAGCGAGAGAGCGGCGACGCCGGAGACGAACGGCGAGGGGTTGTACGAGTCGGGGAGCCCCAGAGCCTTGATCACCTCGGGCGACCCCAAGTAGATGACGTAGATCTGCAGCAGCAGGGGTGTGCCGCGGAAGAGCGAGGTGTAGAAGGTCGCGATCCAGTACGGGATGCGGCCCAGCACCATCCTGAACATGTACTCTCTGCTCTGGTAGCGGTCCCAGGCCTGCCTGAACGTCATCTTCTTGGACAGGCGCCCGAGAGCGCCGAAGAGCGCAAAGATCGAGGCCAGCAAGATGGAGACCACGGTGAGCTCGACGGTGATGATCGCGCCCTCAGCGATGTACCAGAACCACTGCTTCATCACCACGATGCTGATGAGCGAGCCCCCCGAGGCCGCGCCCTTCGAGGTGAATTTCCATGCGCGCTCGACCGTCACGCCCTTGTTGGTGACGATCACGATCTTGAAATCGTAGCTACCGTTCGGGAAGGTGTTCTTGAGCAGGAACTGCAGCGTGGGGTTCGCGGGAGCGAGGTAGATGAGGCTCGGCGGCGCGGCTAAGACCTGTTCCTTGCCGTTGACGAAGACCTTGCACTTCGCCGTGTCGACATTCGCGCCGTTGGCCACGAGGTTGGCGCTGATACGGTCGCCGGTCCAGTTCTGGCCACTGGTCTTGGGGTCGGGAACGACCCCGACCACGATGGGCGTACCTTTGGGGGCCGAGGGGCCGGCCGTCGCGGACGGGCTCGGTGACGCCGAGCTCGCAGCGAAGGCCGCGGGCGTGAGCGCCGTCACCGCCACCGCGAGTAGCGCTGCGAACAGGCCGAGGCTTGTGACCCATGGACATCTTCTCTTCATCCTTGCGTCCCTCTCCTCAGAAGTGCTGCGGCGGGGGCACCGTCAGTGCCCCCGCCGCTCGCTTAAAGCATTCAGGCGGTCACGACACCGAAGCGTCGCAGCCTGGCAGAACCTTAGCGGGCTACTGTTTCACCGTGAGGTCGATCCCGTTGTACCACTGCTTGGACATCGCGGTGAGCTGGCCGTCGGCGTGCATCTTCTGGATCGCATAGTTGAACAACGCGATCAGATCGGGCTCGCCAAGCTTGGTGGCAAAGGCGAGGTCCTCGTAGTAGAGGGGCTTGCCGGAGAACTCGATGGCCTTGCCCTGCAGGATTGCCTGCTGGCCGGTAGGACCGGCGGTCATCCAGAAGTCAAGGTTGCCGTTGAGGAGATCCGGAACGGCGTCAAGGTCGGTGGTGTACGTCTTGACGATGGCCTTCGTGTTCTTCTTCAGATAGTCGTAGTAGGTGGTCTGTGCACCAACACCGACCGTCTTCCCGGCAAGATCGGCGGGGCCGGCGATCTGGGCGCCACCCTTCTTCACGAACACCTGGCCGGACGTGTAGTAGTACGGGTCGGTGAAGGAGACGGCCTTCATACGTTCCTTCGTGATCGTCATGGAGCCGATGGAGACGTCGAACAGGCCGTTCTGGAGGCCGGCGGGGATGGTCTCCCATGCCGGGTGCTTCCAGACGATGGTCAGGCCGAGGATGTCGGCCATGCCCTTGGCGGCGTCGACGTCGAAGCCCACTACTTCCTTTGTGACGGGGTCGACGGAGCTCTGCGGCGCGTAGTTGGAGTCGTTGGCGACGATCACAGAGCCCTTCGTGATGATGGTGCCGGCGAGGCCGGTCGGCGCGTGGCCGAGGATGGTCTGCGCACGTTCGGCGGCGGTGCCGGTGAGCGCCCCGCTGCTGGCGCTCGGACTGCTGCTCGTGCCGCTGCTTGAGCCGCTGCTCCCGCAGCCGATGGCAAGCCCCATCATCCCCACGAGCACGACGAGGAGTACGGCCACCACCATGTAGGTCTTGCTTTTACCCATGCCTCCGTCCTTTCCGGATGACTTGATCCCGATGTACGCGAGGAGCCTCTCGTAAGGATCGTCGCGGGCGCGGCCCCCGCCGCCGATCGAGACGTACCGTGCCGCACTTCCCCCCGAACGGCAGCTGATTCCGATTTATACAGCACCGCGCTCAAAAGACAAGCGTCCGACGTGCCTGAGACGCCGCGTCGGTGAGCCCGTTCGCGGCCGCGCGGGAGCTCAGTAGATGCCGGCCAGACGACGCAGCTCGGCGTCAAGCGCCGGGTCGAGCGCCGGCGGCCGGTGTCCGTCTACGATCCGCGCCACCCGCTCGTGGGCGCGGTCGAGGGCCGTCTGGCGGCCGCCAGCGGCCCAGCAGCGGTACGGCTGGTCGTCGATGAGAGAGGCGCCGGCGGCCGGCGAAGCCGCCCCTCCGGCCGATTGGCCGAGGCTCGCCAGGTCGATGCCGTGGGCGATCGTTCGCGCCTGCGTGAGAGTATCGATGGCCAGCGCCATCTCCTCGTAGCTGAAGATACGCCCGCCCGAGACCATGCCCACACCGGTGAGCAGGTCCACACCACAGGCCAGCGAGAGGTACGTGGTCGTCGCGTCGTCGAGGGCGGACTGCCAGCCCGGCAGCTTGGCGCCGGACGCGTTGACGCCGCACTGGGTGGGCAGGCCGTAGAACTGCCCTACTTCGCCCACGGCGGCGCCCATGATGGTGTCTTCCGGAGCGCCTCCGGTGAAGTCGCCGGTCTGGAGATCCATCACGCTCGGGATGAAGCAGATGAACACCGGCGCGCCCGGGAAGGCCGCTTGGATGACACAGACGGCGCTCAGCGCTTCGGCGATGCCCACGACCAGGGAGCCGGCCATCGTGATCGGCGTCGTGGACCCGCCCATGGGCATGGTCACGAAGCCGATAGGGACGCCGGCCGCCGCGAAGACGAGTCCGGCCTCGAGCGTTCCGGCGTCGTTGCCGAGCGGCGTGACCGTGCCGAGCAACGCGCTGATGGGCGGCTCAGCGCGCAGCCGCTCGTCGCCGCCGGACACGGCGCGCGCCATCGCGACCGCGACCTCCGCGAGCTCCGGCTCGACGACGGTCACGGTCTGCACATGCTTGCCGGTGTTGGCGATGGCCAGGTAGAGCTCGTGCAGGCCGCGCACGTCC
>JADGPQ010000165.1 GCA_017882325.1 Thermoleophilia bacterium | reverse complement strand
GGACCGGCATCCGGACGGCGAGGTGGATGATGGAGGCCTTCAAGAACCTGATCGGCGGCGAGTGGGTCGGCGCATCCGATCACGCCACGTTCGAGACGCGGAATCCGGCGCACGCCGACGAAGTGCTCGGGACCCTTCCGAGCGCGACGGCCGCCGACTCCGCTCAGGCCGTCGCGGCGGCGGCCGAGGCCTTCCCGGCCTGGGCCGCCACGCCGGCGCCGGCGCGAGGCGCGATCCTGTTCCGCGCCGCCGAGCTGCTCGACGAGCGCCTCGACGACGTCGCCACGACGCTCACCCGCGAGGAGGGCAAGACGCTCGCCGAGGCGAGGGGCGAGGTCACCAGGGCCCGCGACATCCTGCGCTACTTCGGCGGCGAGGGCTGGCGAGTCGGCGGCGATGTGCTGCCGGCCAACACAGCGAACGCCATGCTGTTCAGCCGGCGCGAGCCGCTCGGTGTGGTCGCGGCGATCACGCCGTGGAATTTCCCGATCGCGATCCCGGCGTGGAAGATCGCACCGGCGCTCGCGTACGGCAACGCCGTGGTCTTCAAGCCGGCTTCGGCGACGCCGCTCACAGCACTGCTGCTGGTCGAGTGCCTCGTGGAGGCCGGCCTGCCGGCCGGCGTCCTCAACTTCGTGACCGGCTCGGGCGCCGTGGTCGGCGGCGCGTTCGCCGGCGACCCTGTCGTCCGCGGTCTGACGTTTACGGGGTCGCACGCCACCGGCGCCGGGATCCACGGGCGCGCCACGCAGCACTTCGCGCGCGTTCAGCTCGAGATGGGCGGCAAGAACCCGACCATCGTCCTCGACGACGCCGATCTCGAGCTGGCGGTGCGGCTGACGTTGATGGGCGGCTTTGGGCTCACCGGCCAGAGCTGCACGGCCACGAGCCGGGTCATCGTCGAGGACGGCATCGCCGACCGCTTCGCCGCGGCCTTTGCGGAGGCCGCTGCGGATCTCAGGGTGGGCGACGGTCTCGCCGAGGGCGTGCAGGTGGGCCCGGCCGTGAGCGAGGAGCAGCTCGCCACCGACCTCGAGTACGTGCAGATCGCCAGGGACGAGGGCGCCGAGCTGCTCGTCGGCGGCGCCCGCGCCGGCGACGGCGGTAACTTCGTGCAGCCGACGGTCTTCGACGGCGTCGACGTGCATAGCCGTCTCGCTCAGGAAGAGGTCTTCGGCCCCGTCGTGGGCATCATCTGAGCGCGGGATCTCGACGATGCCCTGTTCAAGGCCAACGCCGTGGGATACGGCCTCGCCGCCGGCGTGGTCACCAACGACCTGCGCCGGGCCCTGACCTTCGTCGACCGCATCGAGGCCGGCGTGGTGAAGATCAACGAACCGACGACCGGCCTGGCTCTTCAGGCGCCCTTCGGCGGCTTCAAGCAGAGCAGCGCCAACACCTTCAAGGAGCAGGGGCCTGCGGCGCTCGAGTTCTTCACGCGCACGAAGACCGTGTATGTCACGTACTGACGAAGCGGGTACAACTACGGCATGGACACGCATGCTGACACCGCCACGTACCGGCTCGTCGTGACGGGCCCCGAGCGCGACCGGCTCTACCGGCGTTTCCGCCGGCTCTTCTGGGGGCGAGAGGGTGTCGAGGTCGTCAAAGACCGGCGTGTCTCGGAGCGACGGCGGGAGCGCTCGCAGGTCACTGCCGAGCGCCGTTCGCGCGAGCGGCGCCGCGCCGCGCCGGACTGGCTGGTGCCGCCGTCCTGAAGGCGCCGCGCCGCAAGTCGCGGCGCCCTTCCTGCCGCACTTCTCGGCGGGCGCGCCGTTCGCATATACTTGGCCGACGTACGTCCCGGAAAATCGTCGTGGAGGTTGTTGAAATGCTGTTGATGGGTGAATCGATCAACGGGACGCGCAAGCAGGTCGCCGAGGCGATCCAGGCGCGTGACGCGGAGTTCATCAAGACGCTGGCTACCGACCAGGTCGCAGCCGGCGCCGGCCTGCTTGACGTCAACGGCGGCGTCGCCGGCGGCGACGAGGTCGAGGACTTGCTGTGGCTCATCGAGACCGTGATGAGCGTCACGGATATGCAGCTCATGGTCGACTCGGCTAACCCCACGGCCCTCGAGGCCGGCGTGCAGGCCATCATCGACAGGGGCGGCGAGGTGCCCTTCATCAACTCGATCACCGGCGAGCAGCCGCGCATCGACGCCGTCCTGCCACTGATCGAGAAGTACAAGTGTCCCGTGGTCGGCCTCTGCCTGAGCGACGAGGGCATCCCGCCGACCGCCGAAGACCGCTTCGCCGTCGCCAAGCAGCTGTTCGACCTCTGCTCCGGCGCCGGGCTGCCCGGCGAGGACCTTTGGATCGACCCGCTCGTCATGGCCGTGTCGGCCGACTCCGCGGCCGCGCAGATCACGATGGCGACCCTCAAACTGGTCAAGGAGCGTCTTCCCGTGCGCACCACTGGAGGTCTCAGCAATGTGAGCTTCGGCCTGCCGAATCGCCCGCTGCTCAACCGCACGTTCGTAGCCATGTGCGCCGGCCTCGGCATCGACGGCGCCGTGCTCGACGTGCGCAACAAGGCCATGACGGCCAACATCAAGGCCATCGAGGCGCTGCGCGGCGAAGACAACTTCTGCGGCGCCTACCTCAAGGCGCACCGCGCCGGCATCCTGGAGTAGCGGGATGAGTGGGTCGGAGCGCTGCCGACTGCGCGACCTCGGCGTCGGCGTCGGCGTGCTCTCCACCGGTCCGCTGAACGCCATCACGGACGTGCCGGGAGTGCGCGTCGGCCATTGTACCGTCTCGTGGGGCGGGCCCGAGTTGCCTCACGGCAGCGGGCCCGCCCGCACGGGCGTCACCGCGATCTTGCCGCACGGTGACGACGTCTGGCACGAGCGCGTCGTCGCTGGCGCTTTCGCCGCCAACGGCGCCGGCGAGGTCATCGGCATGAGCGCGATCCGCGAGTGGGGTCTCATCGAGACCCCCGTGCTGCTCACCAATTCGCAGAGCGTCGGCGCCGTGTACGACGCCACGGTGCGCTGGATGATGGACCGCGATCCGCGGATCGGCATCGAGGATGCCGTGATGCCGGTCGTCGGCGAGTGCGACGACGGATTTCTCAACGACCTGCGCGGCATGCACGTCAAGGAGGCGCACGTCTGCGAAGCGCTGGACGGCGCGACGACCGGCCCCGTGGCCGAAGGCTGCGTCGGGGCCGGCACCGGCATGACGTGTTTCGATTTCAAGGCGGGGATCGGCACGTCCTCCAGGGTGGTCACCGCGCACGGCCTGCCGTTCGCGCTCGGAGTGCTGGCGCTCACCAACTACGGCGTGCGCCGCCGCCTCGTGGTCGACGGCGTGCCTGTCGGCCGCGAGATCACCGACCTCATGCCGGTCGAGAACCGCGAGGGATCCTGCGTCGTGGTGCTCGCCACCGACGCGCCGCTGACATCGCGGCAATGCGAGCGCCTGGCCAAGCGCTGCTCGCTCGGTCTGGCGGTGACCGGTTCCTACGCCTCCGATGGCAGCGGCGAGATCATGGTCGCGTTCACCACCGCCCATCGCGTGCCGCGCGCGAGTGCGGAGCCGCTGCAGTTCACGTCCATTGCCAACGACAACATGCAGGAGCTCTTCGAAGCGGCCGTCGACGCGACCGCGGAGAGCGTCCTGAACTCCCTTTGTGCGGCTCAGACGACCGTCGGCCGGGACGCTCAGGTCGCGCACGCCCTGCCGCTCGACCGTCTCGTGGCCACCATGCGCAAGCATGGGCGAGACGCGCGGTCGCGGGACGGGGCGTAGCCGCGTCTCTTGCCGTGCCTCTCTCTTGGTGGCTAGTATTGGGCGAGCGCCGGCCGCCGCCGCCGTCGTGACGGCGCCGTACCGGGGGTGCTTCCGTGAAGAAGCTGCAGCAGGTGTGAGCGGCCCGCTTCTCGCTGCGGTCTCGCCCGCCGACGAACCATCGCTTGTGGCGCGTCTGATGGTCTTGGCCAATGTCTCGGGCAGCGCCTTCCGCGGTCACGTCATCACTTCGTGGGCACGGCAATCGCGGATGTGAGAAGGAGGTAAGGGCCCGCGGCCGCTTGGGTTGGGCGTCCGGCGGGCCCGGAGTGCAGTGGACAAACGACGATACTTCGTGAGGAAGATCCTGAACGCCGTGCTCACCATCATCCTGGTGGCGTCGTTCAATTTCGCCCTGTTCCGCATCCTCCCGGGCGACCCGGCGCGCCTGCTCCTGCCGAAGGGCAAGCAGCCGCCGGAGGCCGTGGAGAAGCAGCGCAAAGTGTTCAACCTCGATAAGCCCATGTGGCAGCAGTTCGCTCTCTACTGGGGCGACACGCTCCGCGGCCGCTTCGGCATGTCCTTCTCGGAGAAGCGTCCCGTCACCGAGGTGGTTGCCGAACGCGTCTGGCCCACGGTCCTGCTGGTGGGGGTCGGCACCGTCTTCGCCACTGTGGTCGGCATGATCCTGGGCGTGTTCGCGGGGTGGCGAAGAAACGGGGCCTTCGATGTCGTGACGACCAACTTAGGGATGGTGCTCTACGCCATGCCGACGTTCTGGTTCGGCCTCCTCATGATCATGCTCTTCTCTACCAAGCTCCGCTGGTTCCCGACAGGGCGCATGGAGGAGCCGGGGGTCCAGCTCAGCGGATTCCCCGCTTTCCAGTCGCTGCTCAAGCACCTCTTCCTGCCGGCTTTCACGTTCGCCATCGCTTACGTGGGCGAATACGAGCTCATCATGCGGAGCTCCATCACCGGCGTAATGAAGGAAGACTTCGCCCTCACCGCCCGCGCCAAGGGCCTCAGCGAGAACGCCGTGCTGTGGCGGCACGTGGTGCCCAACGCCATGCTGCCCACGGTTACCATCGTGATGATGAACCTTGGCTTCGTGATGTCGGGCGCCATCCTGGCGGAGGCCGTGTTCAACTGGCCGGGTCTGGGGCTCCTGTCCTACGACTCGATGAACAAGCGCGACTATCCGGTCATGCAGCTGGTGTTCCTCATCGCCAGCATCGCCGTGATAGTCGCCAACCTCATTGCCGACATCATGTATTACTACCTCGACCCGCGGGTGCACGCATGATCCCCCGCCGCTACAGAAACTGGGTCCTCTTCTGGACACCAGTCACATGGATCGTGCTCGAGCTGATCATGTACCCCAAGGACGTCACGCTGTCGCAGGGTCTCCCGGCTATTCTCAAGGGCTTCGTCGCGCCGCGAATCGGCTCGTACCCGGCGTGGGTCCTCGTGCTGGGCGCCATCCTCAGCGTGGGCTTTGGCATCCTCGGGCTGGTGCGCAAGAGCAAGGCCCGCACGTTGAACATGGTGCTCATCGGCATAGGCGTGGTGTTCGCCGTGTGGGCGTACCTGGCCGGCGGCGGCGCCTCCGGCTGGGCGGCCGGCCAGAACGTCATCACCTACAATTGGTTGCTGCAGACCATGGTCGTCGTGCTGGGCGCGGCCGCCGCCTGGTTCTGGGCGGTCGGCAACCCCGAACGCGCCGAGCTCACGGTGTGGAACACCCACCAGGTGTGGAGGCTGTACCGTGGCAACTGGCAGGGTATGGTCGGTCTCGGCATCGTCGTGTTCTTCCTGCTCATGGCCCTTCTGGCGCCGTTCCTCATCCCGCACGCGCTGCTCGACCCGAACGCGCAGATCAAGGACGCCAGCGGCCAGTTTTACGGCGTGTACCATCCGCCCACGCTGTCGTACTACAACTGGTCCGGCACCGACCAGGTCGGTCAGTCAGTGCTTGCGCAGTTCATCTGGAGCTCGCGAATATCGCTCGCCGTGGGTCTGCTTGCGGCCTTCATGTCCACCGTGATCGGCGCCGGCATCGGCATCGCCGCCGGCTTCTACGGTGGCTGGCAGGGCGAGGTGTGGATGCGCCTCACCGACGCGTTCCTGGTCATCCCCTGGCTGCCGCTGGCGATGGTCCTGGCGGCTGCCTGGGGCCCCAACTTCTTCACGATCATCCTGATCATCGGCATCACCAGTTGGCCGGGCACGGCGCGCGTGGTGCGCTCGGACGTACTCCGAGTTCGCGAGCTCCAGTTCATCGAACGAGCGCGCGCCATCGGCTCCAGCAACTGGCACATCATGCGCAAGCATGCCCTGCCCAACGTGATGCCGCTGATCTTCGCCAACCTGGTGCTCGTCGTGGCCATCGCCATCCTCTCGGAGACCACGTTGTCCTTCCTCGGCCTCGGTGACCCGCTCAACTTCAGCTGGGGCACGATGCTTCACTACGCCTGGATCAACGGCGCCACGGGACTGCCCGCGTGGTGGTACATCATGCCGCCGGGCATCGCCATCATCCTCGTGGTGCTGGCCTTCACCTTCATCGGTACGGCCTACGACGAGGTGCTCGATCCCAAGCTGCGCAAGCGCGAGGACAGCGGCGCCGAGAACCGCTTCACGACCCGCGCTGCGACGCCCGTGGCAGCCATGGGCGGCGCGGGCGCCGGCGGCGGCGGCGGCATCTTCACCCCCGGCCAGCAGACCGACGACGCCATGCCCGACTTCGACAAGCCGGCCGGCGGCAGCATCGGCCGCCCGGAGGGCGGCGGATGGGTCGGCG
>JADGPQ010000029.1 GCA_017882325.1 Thermoleophilia bacterium | reverse complement strand
CGTGCTGCGCAAGCTTCCGACGGTCATGCGCGAGAGCCGCTTCTCGGCCACGACCACGATGTACGAGGGTCGTCTCATCGATATCGAGCCCGGTGGCGCCGACCTCAGCGCGTACGGAGCCGCCGTCGACATCGGCACGTCCAAGATCATCGTCTACCTCATGGACCTGCAGCACGGTCACCTGATCGACCAGGAGGCCATCGAGAATCCGCAGATGCGCTACGGCGAAGATGTAATCACGAGGATCACCGAGGCTCTGGAACCAGATTCGCTGCTCGAACTGACCCGTCTTGCCGCTGAGGGCATCAACGAGATACTCGCGACGCTGTGTGCGCGCCAGGAGATCTCGGCCAGGCACGTGTACGACATGGTCGTCGTGGGCAACACCGCGATGCATCATCTGGCGCTGGGGCTGTCGCCGCTGGGCCTGTCCGGCGCCCCGTTCGCGCCGGCGCTCGACGAGCCGATATGTCTGAGCGCCGCCGATCTGGACGTGGCCATGAACCCCGAGGGGCGCGTCTACTTCATGCCGCCCATCGCCGGGTTCGTCGGGTCCGACTGCCTGGCCGTCATCGCGGCCACGCACCTCGAGGCAAAGCGCCTGCCGGCCATGGCCGTCGACATCGGCACCAACACGGAGATCGCTCTGGTCAAAGACGGCAGGGTGACCGTCACGAGTTGTGCTTCGGGCCCGGCCTTCGAGGGCTACCAGATCACCTGCGGCATGAAGGCCACGGAGGGCGCGATCGAGCGCGTCGACTTCACCTCCGACGGCCGGCCGCACACCGTCCGGACCATTGGCGGGGTCGGTGCCGTGGGCATCTGCGGCTCCGGGGTCGTCGACATCCTCGCCGGCCTGATCGCCGGCGGTGTCATCGACGGCACGGGGCTGATGCTGGCGCACGAACGCGTGCGCAGAGGCGCGCACGGCCTCGAGTACCTCGTGGCCGACGGCGACCGCGGCGACATCGTCTTCACGCAGCGCGACGTACGCGCGCTGCAGCTCGCCAAGGGAGCGATCGCCGCCGGCTGGTACCTGCTTCTCGAAAACGTCGGCCTGGTGCCGGAGGATTTGCGTCACGTCTTCGTGGCCGGCGCGTTCGGCAACTATCTGGATTTGGACAACGCGCTCGCCATCGGCCTTCTGCCCCGCATCCCCAAGGATCGCATCGCTTTCGTGGGGAACGCCGCTGGGGTCGGCGCGCAGATGGCCTTGATCGACGTGCGTCAGCGGGAGCGGATCGCGGAGCTAAGGCGTCAGATATCGTTCCGCGAGCTGGCGACGGACACCCGGTTCCATGAGGTCTTCCTGCAGGAGATGGGCTTCGCCCGGTAGTCGCGGCAGCCTCACGTCTCGTCAGCGCCGGTGGGTCCGTCGGCGCTCCAGCGCCGGATGGCGGCATACGCGACCGCGGTGCTGAAGCCGCGCCGCAGCAGGGCTTGGTAGGCTCGCCGCCGGGCCGCGTCGAGCGGCGGCTGCGGCGCTCCCCGGCGGCGCAGCGCGGCGAGGGCACGCTCGAGCTCGGCGTCGTCACCCTCGGGGGTCGCGGCGGCGCCGAGCGCCGCGTCGATCAGAGCGGCATCGACGCCCAGCTCGACCAGGCCGCGACGGATGCGCTGACTGCCCCAGCCGCTGAGGCCGCGCTTGTCGGCCACGTAGCTGCGCGCGAACGCTGCGTCATCGACCAAGCCGTCAGCGGCGAGCCGCTCAAGCGCGCCGGCGACGGCCTCATCATCGTGCCCCTTCTGGAGCAGCCGCCGACTCAGCTCGTGGCGGCTGCGAGCGCGGTGCCCGAGCAAGCGGTGGGCGTCGGTAAGCACACGTTCGGCCGAGGCCTGGCCGCGAAGCTGGACAAGCGCGTCATCGTCGAGCTCGCGCCCCTGGAAGAGTCGCCAGCGCGCGACAAGCGAGTCGCTGACGCTGCAGACGAAGCTGCCGTCGACGTGCACGGCAACGTGGCCACGGCGGGTGGCCCGCAGCGCGGTGACGACGGGCACGACTGAGGCCCTACAGGACCTCGCCGGTGACCGGGTCGACGCCCTCGGGCGCGACCGCCTCGGCGAGCGCAGGCGCGGCGGACGCTGTGGCCCCGACCGACGCCAGCGGGAGCCCCGCCTTCTCGCGGATCTGAAGCTCGATGGCATCGGCCATGTCGGGGTTGTCCCTGAGGAAGACCTTGGCGTTGGCGCGGCCTTGCCCGAGCCGCTCGTCGTTGTAGCTGAAGAAGGCGCCGCTCTTGGCGATCACGTCGTGGACGACGCCAAGATCGAGCAGCGTGCCCTCGCGCGAGATGCCCTGCCCGTACATGATGTCGAACTCGGCCTGCTTGAAGGGCGGCGCGACCTTGTTCTTGACGACCTTGACCCGTACGCGGTTGCCGACCGCCTCGGTGCCATCTTTGAGCGTCTCGATGCGGCGGATGTCGAGGCGGATGGTGGCGTAGAACTTGAGCGCCTTGCCGCCGGTGGTGACCTCCGGGCTGCCGAACATGACGCCGATCTTCTCGCGCAGCTGATTGGTGAAGCAGCAGATGGTGCCTGAGCGGTTGAGGGAGCCGGCGAGCTTGCGCAGCGCCTGGCTCATGAGGCGAGCCTGCAGGCCGACGAAGCTGTCGCCCATCTCACCCTCGATCTCGGCTTTGGGCGTGAGCGCCGCTACCGAGTCGATGGCGACGATGTCGAGGGCGCCGCTGCGCACCAGCATCTCGGCGATCTCGAGCGCCTGCTCGCCGTAGTCGGGCTGCGACACCAGCAGGTTGTCGACGTCGACGCCGATGGCCTTGGCGTAGATGGGGTCCATGGAGTGCTCTGCGTCGATGAAGGCGGCTTGGCCACCGAGCCGCTGCGCTTGCGCGATGAGGTGATACACCATGGTGGTCTTGCCCGACGACTCCGGGCCGTAGATCTCGACGATGCGGCCGCGAGGGATGCCGCCGACGCCGAGGGCGATGTCGAGGGCCAGCGACCCGGTGGGCACGAACAGCATGTCGTCGCTCACGGGATGGTCGCCGAGACGCATGACGCTGCCCTTGCCGAACTGGCGCTCGATCTGCGTGACGGCTGCCTCAAGGGCTTTGTCCTTGTCCAAGGTAGCGCTCCTCTCTTGCTCAGGACGCGGGAAATACTGCCAGGGGAGTGTGCACGGCGCCGGCCCTCTCCAGGAGGCTACTATACAAGACGGCGCGGACGACACAAAACTGCGGGATGTTGACGTTTTGCAGGGAAAAGGGGTGACCAGGGCGGCGAAAACGGGCAACCGTGAGGTGCGGCAGCCAGGGACGTCCCCCCGCCTCAAAGAGCCCAGCGCCGGCCAGCGCGGCCACCATGTCGGCCTGCAGGCGTGCCAGCTCGCCGTCAAGGGCGGCGAGCCGCAGCGCGACCGCGCGTTTGGCGCCGCGCACGGGCAGGAAGACGGGCTCCGCGACGGCCACATCGCAGGGCCGCACGAGTACCTGCGAGAGCACCTCGGTGAGCTCGGGCACGCGGACGGCCGCCACCTTGCCGAGGAACGCCAGCGTGATGTGAAGCGCGTGGTTCAGGCGCAGCCCTTCGTGGCCCCCGAGTGCCGTTTGCTGCCAGGCCTCGACGGCGCGCCGCGTCTCTTCGGGGAGGTCGCAGGCGACGAACAGCCGTAGCGTCTCGTCGTCGCCCCCCGCGTTCACCCGGCGAGCTCCCGGCGCAGAAGGTGGAGCGCTGCGGAGACGCTGTAGTCGCGCACCGAGGCGCGGTCGCCCGGGTAGAGGCCGCGCACGACCTTCGTGCGACGCGGCCCGCCGCAGGCTACGAAAACGAGGCCCACGGGCTTGTCCGGCGTGCCACCGTCGGGGCCGGCGACGCCGCTCACGGCCAGGGCGTAGCCGGACCCCGTCGCGGCGCGCACGCCCTCGGCCATCGCGCCGGCCACTTCCTCCGAGACGGCGCCGTACTGGGCGAGCATGCCCGCCGGCACGCCGAGCAGGCCCATCTTGACCTCGTTGGCGTAGCTGATCACGCCGCCGACGAAGTAGTCCGAGCTACCCTGCCGCTCGGTGAGCCGGGCGCCCAATAGACCACCGGTGCAGGACTCCGCAACGGTCAGCGTGAGGCCGCTCTCCCGAAGCCCGTCGGCGACGATGTCGTCGACGGTGCGGCCGTCGCTGCTGAACACGGGAGCGCCTGCCTCGAGCGCAGCGACGACTGCCGACGCCTGGGCGTCGGCGGGCGCGCCGCGCCGGTAGCGCAGCCTGACCGTCACCTCTCCCCTGCCGACGTTGATCCCCGTCTCCAGCAGATCGTGCGGCGCCGCCTCGAGGAGCGGCGCCGCCTGCAGCTCGCCGATACCGAACATGCGCACGATGCGCACGGCGACGTCGGGGAAGAACTCCTCGGCCTGCAGGCGCTCGGCCGTGGCACGCCACATGGCCTCGAACTCGTAGGGCACGCCGGGATACGCGTAGATGCGCGTTGGGCCACTCCGTGCGGCGATGCCGGGCGCTACACCGACCGGCGGCACGGGAGTGGAGCTGGCCGGCAGCAGAGCCTGGCGGCGGGCCAGGGGAAACAGCCCCTCGAAGTCGAGGTGGCGTCGCTCGGCGACCCAGCGCACGCGCTCCTCCACGAGACCGAGGGCTGTGGGGTCTTCTGCGAGGCTCACTCCCAAGGCCCGGGCCAGACAGGCGGCCGTGAGGTCGTCGTGCGTGGTGCCCAGGCCGCCGCCGATCACGAGAAGGTCCGGCTCGGCGGCGAGAGAGTACTCCAGCGCCGCCGTCAAACGCTCCTCGTCGTCGGCCACCGTGAGGATGCTGGTCACATTTACCCCCCGGGCGCTGAGATCGGCGCTCAGGAAGGCGCCGTTGGTGTCGCGCGTGCGGCCGTCGAGAAGCTCGTTGCCGCTGAGGACGACGGCGGCGCGAGGCAGCGCGCCGCTCATCGCTGCGGGCTTCCCGGCATGTGGATGACGCCGCGCGCGTTCATGAAGTACCGCACGCCCGACGCCAGGGTCACGACCACGACGACACCCGCGAGGATCCATTGGATGACGGTCGCCACGTCGGTCGACACGTGGATGAGTTCCGCGATCTTGTCCGTGGGCACGAGCACGTACACCACGTAGACGATCTGGAGGACCGTCTTCAGCTTGCCGTAGCGGTCGGCCGGGATGGAGACGCCCTGCGACACCCCCACGATGCGCAGCACGCTGACGGCGACCTCGCGGCCGATGATGAGCATGGCCACCCAGGCGGCGATGCGTCCTTGGCTCACGAGGGCGATGAGCGCGGCGGCGATGAGCAACTTGTCGGCAAGGGGGTCGAGGAACTGCCCCAGCGTTGTGATCTGCTTGTTGCGGCGCGCTACGTACCCGTCGAGCTTATCGGTGGCCGCCGCCAGGATGAACACGGCGGCGGCGGCGATGTCGCCGTAGGGCTCGGGGATCCCCGAGAGCAGCAGCACCAGGAACACGGGGATGAGCAGGATCCGCGAGATGGTGATGACGTTGGCGAGATTGAACTGACTGCTCACGGCTCCCGTCTCCCGGCCTCGGCCTCGACATCATACCCGACGCTGCCCGACGCCACGGCGTGCACGACCTGGCCGCGCCGCACCTTGACGCCGCGCACGAAGGTCCGGCCGTCGATGTCGGGCGCCTGCAGGGCGCAGCGCCCCACGGCGACGCCCTCCGGTCTGGCGGCGCCGCGCTCGATCAGCACCTCGAGCGGACGTCCGGCGAGCGCCTGCCAGAACCTGACAGCCACGCCGTCGATCGCCTCGCCGAGCTGGGCAGCGCGCTCGAAAACGAGCGCCGTCGGAACCTGCCCGGGCAGCGTCGCCGCCGGCGTACCTGCCTGGGCGTCGAAAGGGAACACGCCGGCGGCCGCGAGCCCGGCCTCGCGCACGAAGGCAAGCAGCTCGTCGAACTCTTCGTCGGTCTCGCCGGGAAACCCGGCGACGAAGGTCGAGCGCACGGCCACGTCCGGGAGGGCGGCGCGCACACGCGCAAGCAGGTCGAGATGCCGAGAGCCGTCGCCACGGCGCCCCATACGCTCCAGAACGGCGCCGGAGGCGTGCTGAAGGGGGACGTCCACATACGGCACCGCGTGCCGCGACAGGGCCTCCAGGAGCGCCTCATCGATGCCGTCTGGCTGCAGGTAGAGCAGGCGCAGCCAGATGGGGGCGGGCTCGAGCGCCTTGAGCTCGGCGAGCAGCCGCTCGAGCCCGCCCCAGCCCGGCTGCGCCCATCGCGACGTGTCCTGGCCGACGAGCACGAGCTCTTTGGCTCCGGCGGCCAGCGCGGCGCGGGCGCTGCGCAGCACTTCCGTGGCCACCACGGTCTCGTAGTCGCCTTTGATGAGCGGGATGGCACAGTATGCGCAGCGCCGGTCGCAGCCGTCGGAGATCTTGACGTAGCCGGTCACCGGCCGCGGCCGGCGGGGCACCGGCAGGGCTGCGCCGTGCCCCTTCGCTCCCTCTCCCTCGCCCCCCGACTCACGGAGGGCGGCGAGCAGCGGCGCCGTGTCGAGGCCGCACCAGAGATCCACCTCGGGCAGTTCCGCGGCGAGCTCCTCCCGGTACCGTTCTACCAGGCAGCCCACGGCGGCAATGCGCGCCCCGCGCTCGTGGGCGAAGTCCACCGCTTCGAGGATCGCTGCGATGGATTCCTCCTTGGCGGCGTCGATGAACCCGCAGGTGTTGACGACGACCACGTCGGCCCGGCCGGGCTGCGCTTCGCGGTGCCCGGCCGCGCGCAGCCGGCGGGCAAGCGCGTCGGAGTCGGCCTCGTTCTTGGGGCAGCCGAGGGTCTGGATGAAGAAGCCGGCGCCCGTAGGGGCCTCAGCGATAGTTCACGAACTGCAGAGGGATGCCCCAGTCTTCATCGCGGAGCGCCGCCATGGCGGCCTGCAGCTCGTCCTTGCTCGCCGAGAACACGCGCAGGGTATCGCCCTGGATCTGCGGCTTCACCTTCTTGAAGCGCCGACGCAGAAGCTTGTTCATGGCCTTGATCTTCTCGTCGGGAATACCTTGCGCGACGGGCACCCGTTGTCGCACGGTGCCGCCCAGCGCCTCTTCCACCTTGCCGTATTGCAGTGCCTTGAGCGGGACCTTGCGGCGCACGAGCTTCTCCTCGAGCACGTCGACGACCTGCTTGAGCTTACCGTCGTCGTCGGAGACCAGCACGAGCGCTTCGCCCTCGAGCGTGATGGCACTCACACTCTTCTTGAAGTCATAGCGCGTAGCGATCTCCTTCTGCGCCATGTTCACGGCATTGCGCACCTCGTTGATGTCGGCGCGCGAGACCACGTCGAACGAAGATTCCTTGGCCATGTCTACCCCCGCGTCTGGGCGCCCTGGAGGACACGCCCGTTCTTCTGGACCTGCACATTCCAGGGCCCGACGTTGCTCTTCAGATCGACGGTCTTGCCGTCCACCTTCACGACGACCGCCCCTGGATTGCCAAGGCGAAGATAGAGCTTGTTCACGCGATACTCCTTGTGGCTGCCTTTGGTGAGCGTCCCCGAGAACAGCACCTTGCCCGACGTGAAGGCCGATGTCCTGACTTCCATCCAGCAATCACCGCTGGCCGTGACCCGGACGACGATCTTGGCTGCCGCCGTCGGGCTGGAGCTGGGCTTGACGCTCGCGCTGGCCGAGGGCGAAGGACTGGTGATCCCGAGGGCGCCGGGCTGGGTGGACGGCTGCTTGTCGCTGCCGCGGCCGAGGATCCAGATGACGCCGAGCACGAGCAGGCAGATGACGGCCACGAACACGACCGTGTTGCGCCCGCGGTGGCTGCGCGGCGCACCGAGCATGGATACCCCGCCGAAGGGCTCCTGGATCTCTCCCGTCTTCACGCCTCGCGAGCGATATTCGCCGATCATGACCTCGGGATCTAGGGCGAGATACTCGGAGTACGTGCGCAGGAAGCCCTTGACGTACGTCGCGCCGGGCATGATGTCGAAGTCCTCGTTCTCCATGGCCTGGACGTACTTGACACGTATCTTCGTGTCTTCCTCGACCTGCTGGAGCGTGAGGTTACGACGCACGCGCGCCTCGCGCAGCGTGGTGCCGATCTCAAACACGGTGGATGGCCTTCTCCTCGGTCGCTCGGGGCCGGTGGCCCGGCGCCCGAACGCATAGTCTAGTAAGCGGCCTCTGCGAAGACAAATCGGCGGCGCCGGCGGCGCGGCGCCGGTCAGGCCTCCCCGGCGCCCGGGACGGCCGCCTCGGGAGGCTCCTTCGGAGCGTCTTCCCCGGCGACTCGCGCGAGAGTGACCGGCAGCTCGCCTTCGTCGATGAGCACGGCGCGGGCCTTGCTGCCGTCGTAGCCCGAGATGATGCCCATCTCCTCCATGATGTCGATGAGCCGGCCGGCGCGCGCGTAGCCCACGCGCAGGCGACGCTGCAGGAGCGCCACGGAGGCCGCGCCCGTCGTGACCACGGTCCGGATGGCCTCGGCGAGAAGCTGATCGCCGCCGGCCGCCTGCGCCTGCTGTTCGGCGTCCGGGCCGGCGGGGTTCTCCAGAAGGTCCTCGCGGAACTCCGGCTTGGCCTGGCGCTTCCAGTGCTCGGTGAGCAGCTTCATCTCGTGAGCAGTGATCAAGGCCCCCTGTACGCGCAGCAGGCGGTTGCTGCCCATCGGGCTGAACAGCATGTCGCCCATCCCGAGCAGACTCTCGGCGCCGCCCTGGTCGAGGATGATGCGCGAGTCGGTCTGTGAGGCGACGGCGAAGGCGATGCGCGACGGGATGTTGGTCTTGATCATGCCGGTGACCACATCGACCGACGGTCGCTGCGTGGCCACGACGAGGTGGATGCCGCAGCTGCGCCCGAGCTGGCCGAGGCGGATGATGGAGTCCTCGACTTCGGAGGGCGCCACCATCATGAGGTCGGCCAGCTCGTCTACGATGACCATGATGTACGGCAGGTGCTCCTCGCCGTTGCGGGCCAGCTTCTTGTTGAGCGCGCGGATGTCCTGGCAGCCGTTGCGCGAGAGCACGTCGTAGCGGTGGTCCATCTCGCGGGTGATGTTGTCGAGCACGTAAGTGGCCTGCTTCATGTTGGTGACCACCGGGGCCAGCAGGTGAGGCACGCCATTGAAGTTGCTGAGCTCCACCTTCTTGGGGTCGATCATGATCATGCGCACTTCGTCGGGCGTGGCACGCAGAAGGATCGAGCTGATGAGCGCGTTGAGGCAGCCGCTCTTGCCCGAACCGGTAGTGCCGGCGATCAAGAGGTGGACCATCTTCACGAGATCGGCGAGCACGGCCTTGCCGGTCACGTCCTTGCCGAGCCAGAAGGCCATCGGCGAGGCGTGCGGCGGGAAGAGCCCATGGATGTCGCCGAGAGAGACGTAGTTGGCCTCGAGATTGGGCACCTCCACGCCGACGGCCGTCTTGCCGGGGATCGGCGCCTGCACGCGGATCTCGGTGGCCGCGAGCGCGTAGGCGAGATCGTCCTTCAGCGACGCCACGCGGCTCACCTTGATGCCCGGCGCCAGCTGCAACTCGTAGCGCGTGACGCGCGGCCCGGAGACGGTGCCGATCACCTGCGCGGCGATGCCGAAGTGGCCGAGGGTCTCGACGAGGCGCTGTGACACCCGGCGGACGGCGTCGGGCGACTCGCCGACGCTCTCGCCGAGCCGCTGCAGGAGCGACGCCTCGGGGAGCTGCCATTGGCGCTTCTCGGCCACGTGGAAGGCGAGAGCCGCCTTTCCCCCGCCGGGCTCGCCGGTGACGGCCTCGGCGAGCGAGAGCTGCTCGCCCTCGTCCAGATGTTCGACCGGCTCCGGCGCGGGTGCGTAGCCCGTGGACTCGCCGAAGATCTCCGGCGCCGCCAGGCGCCCGTCCACGAGGTGCGGGGTGTATGTGCTCACCGCGGGTCCGTACTGGGCGGCCGGAGACACGGACGTGCGCATCAGGTCGGAGGCGTCGACCGTCTGGGACTCGTCGAGTTCCACGACGCGCGTCGGGGCGGCATCGCGGCGGCGCACGCCCAAGGCCTCGGCCTGACTGCGCGCCGCTCTGCCTGCGGCAGCTCCGGCAACGGCCACGCCTTTGCGCGAATGGCTCGCCCATTGCCTGAGTGACGAGCCCGTGGCGAGCAATACGCCGGCCACGAAGAGGGCCACGACGAGCACGTCTACGCCAATACGCCCGATAACGCCGTGCAGCAGAGCCCAAAGGGACTCGCCGAGTGCACCGCCGTGCACGCTCATGTAGGTGTCGCGGAAAAGACGCTCCGGCCGCTCGCCGGCGAACACGCCGAACGCGTCTGCAGCCGCGGCCAGGGCGAAGGCGACGACGATCAGCGCGATCCCCCAACTCACTCCGCGCCGCGGACGGCGGTCGTCGCGGGCCACGAGCAGATAGGCGACGAAGCAGAGCAGCAACGGAAGCGCAAAGACGAGGAGCCCGACCAGCCAGCGCGTGAAACTGCCAAGTCCGCGTCCCAGCGCGCCTCCGTCCCAGCCGAGATAGATGACGAAGGCGAGGAACACGGCGAGAGCCACGCAAGCGATCGCCGCCAGCTCGCGACGGTGACGGGTGACCGATCTCTCGGGGCGAGGCACGGGACGGGCGGCGCGCGGTCGCGTGCGCGCCGCGGCGCCCGCGCGCCGAGCCTGCTTGGGGCGTGCAGTCGCCATACGTCGACTATTCAACGCGAGCACGACAATCCCTAGGAGAGTAGGTTGCGCGAGCCAGGACGAAGACGCCGGTCGTTCAGACTTCGACGACCACGGGCATGATCAGCGGCCGCCGCCGGGTACGCGCGTAGACGAGCTCGGCGAGCTTCTCCTTGATGTCTTCCTTGATGAGGCGCTGGCCGGTCACGTGCACGGCGCCGAGCTCGTTCATGAGCGCGTCGAGCGCGGTCGCGCACTCGTCGAGCACCTCCTGCAGACGCTCGTCGTTGTGCAGGAAACCGCGCGCCACGAGCTCCGGAGGCACCACCGAATCGCCGTTCTGGGCGTCGACCGTGACCACGGCGATGAGGATGCCGTCACCGGCCAGCTGCTGGCGGTCGCGGAGCACGAGACCCTCGGCATCGCCGAGCTCGAAGCCGTCGACGAACACCATGCCCGTGGGCACCTTGTCGACGATCTCGCCGTTCTCGGCATCGAGTTCGAGGACGTCGCCGTTCTCGAGGATGAAGATGTCTTCGTCGCGGATCCCGGACTGGCGGGCGAGCTCTGCATGGATGTGCTGGTGGCGGTACTCTCCGTGCACCGGCACGAAGTACTGCGGGCGCAGCAGATTGAGCATCATGCGCATGTCTTCTTGGGCGGCGTGCCCGCTGACATGTACGCCGGTGTCGCGCCCGTAGATGACCGTGGCCCCCACCTTGAGCAGGCGGTTGACCGTGCTCATGACGCTGACCTCGTTGCCGGGTATCGGGCTGGCCGACATCACGACCGTATCGCCTTCGTGAAGGCCCACCTGAGGGTGGTCGTCGAAGGCCATACGCGTGAGCGCTGAAAGCGGCTCTCCCTGGCTGCCCGTCGAGAGGATGAGGATTTCCTCGGGGCGATAGTCGTCGATCTCGGTGAGCTTGATCAGCGAACCTTCGGGTACGTGCAGATACCCCAGGTTGCGGGCGATGTTCACGTTCTTCTGCATCGAGCGCCCGGAGACGGCGAACTTGCGACCGTGCAGGTGGGCGATCTGGATGGCCTGCTGGACGCGGTGAATGTGCGAGGCGAAGCAGGCGACGATGACGCGCCCCTCGGCCTCGGCAAAGATCTGATGGAACGCTTGGCCGACGATGCTCTCGGACGCGGTGGAACCGGGCGTCTCGGCGTTGGTGGAGTCGGCCAGTAGCGCCAGTACGCCCTGCTGGCCGAGCTGGGCGAACGTGTTCACGTCGGTGATGCGGCCGTCGATCGGCGTATGGTCGAACTTGTAGTCGCCGGTCAATACCAGAGCCCCGAGGTCAGTGCCGAGCACGATCGACAGGGCATCGGGCACGCTGTGACTCACGGCCACGAACGACAGGTCGAACGGTCCCAGACGAAGCTTGGACGTGTCGCTGACCTCATTGAGCTCGACGACCTTGAGAAGCCCGTGCTCGTCGAGCTTGGACTTGATGAGGGCCAGGGTGAAGCGGCTGCCGTACACAGGCTTGTTGAGCTGCTTCAGCACAAAGGGCAACGCCCCCTGGTGATCCTCGTGGCCGTGCGTGATGACGAACGCCAGGACGTCGTCACGGCGCCCGAGCAGCCAGCGCACGTCGGGGATCACGAGGTCGATGCCCAGCATCTCGTCGCGCGGGAACTCGACGCCGCAGTCGAGCACCACGATCTTGCCGCGGTACTCGATGGCGGTCATGTTCTTGCCGATCTCACCGAGCCCGCCGAGTGGGATGATCCTGAGAGAATCGTTCATGTGGAGACGATCCTACTCGTTGGCGACCCCGAAGGACCAACCGGCGCTGCGGCGCGGTCGCCCAGGAGGGCGGTGCGGACGCCGTCCTTGCCGGCGCTCTTGACCTCGTACATCAGCGCGTCCGCGTGCCGCAGCAGGCCCTCGACGTCGGCTTCTCCGCCGACGCACGTCACGGCGCCGATGCTGAGGGAGGCCGGCCAGCCGCCCTCGCCGATCGCGAGGAGCGCGGCCCCCCGGCCCCTCTTCAGCGCCACGAGCGCGGCCTCGGCAGACGTGTCGGGCAGGAGCACGGCGAACTCGTCGCCACCCAGCCTCGCGATGACGTCGGTACCCCGCAACTCATGCATCCACGCGCGGGCGACGGCAACGAGCAAAGCGTCGCCGTCTGCGTGGCCGTAGCGGTCGTTCACCTCCTTGAGGTCATCGACGTCGAAGACCGCCACGCTCAGCGGTTGGCCGGTGCGCTGCGCGCGGCGCAGCTCGATCTCGACTTGTTCGCGGAACCGACGCACGTTGGGCACGCGCGTCAGCGCATCGACGCGCGCCAGACGCTGCTCTTCCCCTAGCGCCTTCTTCAGAGCCGCGAGAATGAACACCACCATCGCGAAAAACGCCAACCGCACGGCGGCGTTCCACCATGGCACCCCGCTGGCCCAGGACTGATGGAGAGAGTAGCGGTCGCCGAGCGTCCACAGGATCGTCGCCACCACCGAGAAGAGCAGGCCGCTCGTGCGACCGAGCACCCAGGTGGCGAGCGCGATAGGCGCGGCGTAGAAGACGGAGAACACGATGTCCGCTCCCGTCGCAAGGTCGATCGCGCCCACCCCTGCGACCATCAACAGGCAGAGCAGCAGCACGACGACATGCGGCAGCCCGTTGACGAGTACGGCGAGGCGGCCGAAGGGGGTCATGCCCGGCTGAGCATGCCGAGCGACCGCAGCTCGTCGGCGACGGCGGCGGATTCTTGAGGGGTGGCGGGCACGAGCGGGAGGCGCAGGCCGCCGACCTCGTGCCCGAGGAGGTTCAGGGCTTCCTTGACGGGGATGGGGTTCGCTGTGATGAAGAGCGTCTCGTAGAGCGTGCGCAGGCCTTCGTCGAGCCTCTCCGCTCCGGCCATGTCGCCGGCTCTCACGAGCCGGGCCATCTCGACCAGTCGCAGGCCCACGACGTGACTGGCCACGCAGATGCCGCCGAGGCCGCCCATCTTCAGCACGTCGAGCAGCATGTCGTCGTTGCCGGCGTAGATGCCGAGGTCGCTGAGCTCGCGCAGCCGGCGCAGCTCGCCGAGGTCGGGGTTGGCCTGCTTCACGGCGATGATGTTATCGACCTCGCCGAGAGCGGCCAGCGCCTCGGGCGACAGGTTGACCCCAGAACGTCCCGGGATGTTGTACACGACGAGCGGCAGGCCGGTGGCGGCGGCCACGGCGCGGAAGTGCGCCAGCAGGCCGCGCTCGGGCGGCTTGTTGTAGTAGGGCGTGACGACAAGGACCGCGTCGACGCCGCATTTCTCGGCCGTGCGCGTCAGCTCGATGCTGTGGGCGGTGTCGTTGGAACCGGTACCCGCGACCACGGGCACGCGATCGCTGACGGCCGCGACGACGGTGCGGAACATCGCCGCCTTCTCGTCGTCGCTGAGCGTGGGCGATTCGCCGGTGGTGCCCGCCACGACGAGCCCGCTGGAACCGTTAGCGACGAGATGTTCGGCGAGCTCGGCGAGCTTGCCGTGGTCAACGGCCAGGTCGGCGTCGAAGGGCGTCACCATCGCAGTGAGGATCGTGCCCAGGCTGTCGGTCATGGCGCGGCTCCTAGCATACGGACGGTGGCCGGTGCGTGGTCGCTTTAGTCTAGGAGGTTCTCCAGCCCCACGACAGTCCCTTGGATGCCGGTCACACGGCGAAGGGCGAGCAGGACGCCGCTCATGAAGGAACGCCGAGACAGCGAATCGTGGCGCAGAGTGAGCAGCTCGTCGTCGCCACCGAAGAGGACCTCCTGATGAGCGACGACGCCCGGCAGGCGCACGCTGTGGATGCGCACGTGGTCGGCGGCCAGACCGCGAGACGGCTGGCCGCCGGGCGCGTCCCGCAGGGCGGAACCCGGCGCCTCCGCCATGAGGCGCGCCGTGCGAAGGCTGGTGCCCGAGGGCGCGTCCAGCTTGCCGGAGTCGTGCATCTCGATGACCTCGGCGTGCTCGTAATACTTGGCCGCCTGGCTCGCGAACCGCATCAGCAGGACGGCTCCGAGCGCGAAGTTGGGTACGATCACGAGTCCCACGCCGGCTGCCGCGGCGGAGGCGCTGAGTTCCTCGACAGCGGCCTCGTCGAGGCCGGTGGTGCCGACCACGGTCGGCACGCCGGCCTCGAGCAGCAACCTCGTGTTGTCGAACACCGCTCCGGGAAGGCTGAACTCCAGGGCCGCCGTGGGGGACGTCAGCGCCAGGGCCTGCTCAACGGTGGCAAAGCACGGGGCGTCGCCGGCACTCGCTCCGCCTTTGGGGTCGACGAGCGCCACCAGACGCAGGTCGTCCTGCGCGGCGATCGTGGCGGCGCTCAGGCCGCCCATCTTGCCGGCGGCGCCGGTCACGAGCAGGTCAGTCATCGCTCCTCCCATGCGAACCCGTCGGTGACGGCCCGAAACGGCTCCGGCCGCGGGCCGATGCACACCGTGGACCACTTCTTGAGGTCGTAGTACCGCCGCACAGCGGCGACAACATCCTCGCGCGTCACGGCGTCGATGCGCTGCAGAACCTCGTCGACGCTGAGCACGGGCAGCTCCATGAGGACGGCGCGTCCCAGCGACTGCATGCGGCTGCCCGGGCTCTCCATGCTCAGCACCAGCTGGCCCTTGAGGTGGTTCTTGGCGCGCTTGATGGCTTCATCGGAAATGTCCTCGGGAAAGCGCTGGAGCACGTCGAGGATGACGGTCATGGCTTCTTCCACGGCTTCCTCGCGCGAGCCGACGTACACGGCCGTAAGGCCGGCGTCGGCGTACAACGACGAGTACGAGTAGACCGAGTAGGCGAGCCCGCGCTTCTCGCGGACCTCCTGAAACAACAGCGAGCTCCACGAGCCACCGAGGATCGTGTCGACGACGAACACGGCGTAGCGATCCGGGTCGGCGCGCCGCGGTCCGGGGCCACCCAGGCAGATGTGGTATTGCTCGGTGTCTTTGCGCGAGAACCGGGCCAGGTGGCGGAATCCCGGAGCGCTCAGGTCGGGCCGCCGAACGACCGCCCCGGGCTCGGGACGAAAGTGCGCCTGAGTGAGCTCGCACAGATGGTCGTGGTCGACGTGGCCGCTGGCCGAGACCACGATTCCGGGGTTCACGTAATGGGCGTCGTGATACGCCCTGACGGTCGCGAGGTCGAGGCGCGCCAGGGTCTGGCTGTGCCCGATGATGGAACGCCCGAGCGGGTGCTCGCCGAAGACGACCTCGCAGAGATCGTCGTGGATGAGCTCGGGCGGCGAATCCTCGTACATGGCGACCTCTTCGAGCACGACCTCTCGCTCGTGGTCGAGGTCGGCAAACGACGGTCTCACCAGCATCTCGGCCATCACCTCGAAGGCCGTGTCCAGGTCCTCGTCGAGAAAGCGCGAGTTGACCAGCGTGTGCTCCTTGGACGTGGACGCGTTGGGCTCGCCGCCCATGTCGTCGAAGATGCGCGCGATGTCCCAGGCGCTGAAGCGGTCGGAGCCCTTGAAGAGGAGATGCTCGATGAAGTGCGATACGCCGCCGAGCTCGAGAGGCTCCAGCCGCGAGCCGGCGGCGATCCACAGCCCGAGGGCCACCGAGCGCACCCCTTCGAGGCGCTCGGTGGCCACTCGCAGGCCGTTGTCCAGCGTTGAGAGGCGGTAGGCCTCCGTGGCCTTCTCCCGCTCCCCGTTACTCTGCGCCGGGCTTCTTGAGCAGCGTGAGCCCGATGCGGTTGCGCGCCTTGTCGATCTCGACGACCTCGACGGTCACGGTATCGCCGCGCGAAACGACGTCCTCGACCGACTTCACGCGCTCGCCCTTCTGGCCGAGGCGCGAGATGTGCAGCAGGCCGTCGGTGCCCTTCTTGAGCTCCACGAAGGCGCCGAAGTCGGTGGTCTTGACCACGCGACCGGTGAACACGTCGCCGACCTCGATCTCCTTGGTCATGGCCTGGATGCGGTTCATGACGCCTTCGGCGGCTTCCTGGTCGGGGGCGCAGATGAAGATCGTGCCGTCTTCCTGGATGTCGATGTCGGCGCCGAACTCGTCGGTCATGCCGCGGATGGTCTCGCCGCCCTTGCCGATGATGAGCCCGATCTGGTCGGGGTTGATCTGGATGCTGAAGATACGCGGCGCCCACTCCGAGAGCTCGCTGCGCGGCTCGGGAAGGGTGGCGAGCATGCGCTCGAGGATGAAGAGCCGCGCCTTGCGCGCCTGCTCGAGCGCCTCGGTGAGGATCTCGAAGGTGACGCCGGTGATCTTGATGTCCATCTGCAGCGCCGTGATGCCTTCGGCGGTGCCGGCGACCTTGAAGTCCATGTCTCCGAGGTGGTCCTCCACACCCGCGATGTCGGTGAGGATGACGTAGGCGTCGCCCTCCTTGATCAGGCCCATGGCGGTGCCGGCCACCGGAGCGCTGATCTGCACGCCGGCGTCCATCAGCGCGAGGGTCGAGCCACACACGCTGGCCATCGAGGACGAGCCGTTGCTCTCGAGGATCTCCGAGACGATGCGGGTGGTGTAGGGGAAGTCCAGCTCGTTCGGAAGCACCGGCAACAAGGCGCGCTCGGCGAGGGCGCCGTGGCCGATGTCGCGGCGCTTGGGGCCGCGCATGAAGCCGGTCTCGCCCACGGAATACGGCGGGAAGTTGTAATGGTGGATGTAGCGTTTCTTGTCCTCGATGCCGAGGCCGTCGATGCGCTGGAACTCGCCCGTGCCACCAAGGGTCAGGAGGCTCATGGCCTGCGTCTCGCCGCGCGTAAACAGGGCGCTGCCGTGGACGCGCGGGACCACGCCGACCTCGCAGGTGATCTGGCGGACCTCGTCGGTGCCACGGCCGTCGGGGCGGCGCTTTTGCACCGCGATGCGATCGCGCACGAGGTCTCTCTCGATCTTGGCAAGAGCGCGCTTGACGTACGTCGCGCGCTCGGCCGGAGCGTCCTCGTCGAGGAGGGCCTCGACGGCGGCCTTCTTGACCCCGGAGGTCGCGTCCTGACGCTCCTTCTTGTCGACCGCCTGCGTAGCGGCGTCCAAGGCGGCGCTGTACCGGCTGCGGACCTCGGCGAGGATGCTCTCATCGACGGTCCACTCCGGCACGTCCCACTTGGGCCTGCCGCACAGGCGCTGCAGCTCGAGCTGCACGTCGATGAGCTTCTTGATCTCCTCGTGAGCGAGGCGCAGCGCCTCCACGACAACAGCCTCGGAGACCTGATTCGCGCCGGCCTCGACCATGACGATGGCGTCCCTGGTACCGGTGACCACGAGGTCGAGCTCCGACTCGTCCTGGACCTCGGTGAGGGTGGGGTTGATCACGAACTCGTCCTCGATGCGCCCTACGCGCACGGAACCGATCGGGCCGAGGAACGGGATCTCGCTGAGGCTCAGGGCCGCCGAGGCGCCCAGAGTGGCGAGCACGTCGTAGTTGTTCTCGAGGTCGACCGACAACACGGTGGCCACCACGTGGACCTCGTTCATGTAACCCTTCGCGAACAGCGGCCGAATAGGCCGGTCGATCTGACGCGCGGCGAGGATGGCTTTCTCGCTGGGCCGCGACTCACGCTTGATGAAGCCGCCGGGGATCTTGCCGGCAGCATAGTGCCGCTCCTCGACGTCGACGGTGAGAGGGAAGAAATCCTGCCCCTCGCGTCCTTCGGTGCGGCCTACGGCGCTGACCAGCACCATTGTGTCGCCGCAGCGCACGAGCACTGCTCCGTTGGCCTGCTTGGCCAAGCGGCCGGTCTCGAGGGTGATCTTCTTGCCCCCGACCTCTACTTCTACTGTAGTCATCTCTTCCTTCGTCTTCCTGATGACCCGGCGCCCCATTGCGCACGGGTTCTCTCTCGTCCGTGACTGGGATGCACGCGACGACTGGGTAGGCGCTTTACGCGCCGTATGGCTTGGTTACTTGCGGAGCTCGAGCTCCTTGACCAGCGCGCGGTAACGATCGAGGTCGCGCGCCTGCAGGTAGTTGAGGAGGCGACGGCGCTGGCCGACCATTTTGAGAAGGCCGCGCCGGCTGTGGTGATCCTTCTTGTGGGTCTTGAGGTGATCGGTGAGGGTCTCGATGCGCGCCGTGAGAAGCGCGATCTGGACCTCAGGGGAGCCGGTGTCGCCGTCGTGCTTGGCGTGCTTGGCGATGATGGTCTCT
>JADGPQ010000003.1 GCA_017882325.1 Thermoleophilia bacterium | reverse complement strand
CCCAAGCAGTTCGACGACGGCGTGCACATGACCACGGTCAACACGCGCCGCGCCATCGACTACGTGCTCAAGCAGACGGGGGGCATCCCCAAGTGACGCGAGCGGCCGCCGGGGACTGAGGGGAAGCCGTGTTCATCAACAGCTTCGGCTTCCTCTTCTTCTTTCTGCCGGTCGTCGTCCTTCTCTACTGGCTGATCCCGCGCGGCTACGCCCGCCTCACCTTCCTGATCGTCGCGTCGTGCGTCTTCTACGGGCTGTGGGACTGGCGCTACATCCCGCTGCTCCTCGTCACCACCCTTACAGACTGGGCCGCGGGGTGGGCGCTCGTGCGCAGCAAGGGCCCGCGACGGCGCAAGCTGCTGCTCACCGCCGCCGTCGCCGTCAACATCGGGCTGCTCGCCTACTTCAAGTACCGCGGCTTCTTCTTCGGCTCCATGGACGGCCTCTTCAAGCTCATGGGGATGGGCGAGCCACTGCCCCGGTTGCGGGTGCTGCTGCCGGTCGGCGTGTCCTTCTACACGTTCGCCGCCATCTCGTACGCGGTCGACGTCTACCGGGGGATGATCCCCCCGGCCAAGTCCGTGATCCACTACCTCGCCTGGGCGACGCTGTTCCCCTACCTGCTGGCCGGGCCCATCATTCGCTACGGCCACGTGGGCGAGCAGCTCGAGCACGCCCAGCAGAGGTTCCGGCTCAGCCTCATCGGCACCGGCCTCTTCTTCCTCGTCATGGGCCTCGCCAAAAAGATGTTGGTCGCCGACATGATGGCGCCCTACGTCAACGATCTGTTTGCGCGCCACGGCCACCTCGGACTGCTGTCGGGCTGGGGCGCCGCCCTGGGCTACACACTTCAGCTGTACTTCGACTTCAGCGGGTACTCCGACATGGCGGTGGGCGTGGCCTTCATGATCGGCCTGCGCTTCCCGCAGAACTTCGACTCTCCCTACAAGGCGGTCAACCCGTCGGACTTCTGGCGGCGCTGGCACATGTCCCTGTCGTCGTGGCTCCGCGACTACCTCTTCATCCCGCTGGGCGGCTCACGCGGCACGACCTTCATGACAGTACGCAACCTGCTCATCACCTTCCTGCTTGCCGGCCTGTGGCACGGCCCGGCCTGGACTTTCGTGTTCTGGGGACTGCTGTGGGGCGTCTTCCAGGCGGTGCACGTGGTGGCGCGCAAGAAGGGGTTCACGCCGTCCTGGGTGTGGCTCAACCGCCTGCTGACCTTCCTGGCCGCCACGCTGGCCTGGGTGTTCTTCCGCGCCACGTCCATGCGCTCGGCCCTGGACGTGCTCGCGGCGATGTTCGGCCTCAAGGGCGTGAGCGGAGGCGGGACGCTGGCGCCGGTGCTCGCGGGGTTCATCATCGGCGGCCTCGTGTGGGTGAACTTCCTCCCCAACACCTGGGAGATCAAACCGCAGCCCAAACTGCGCTACGCGCTCGTGCTCGGGCTGTTGCTGGGGGCCTCATTGCTGGCGCTCAGCAAGCCGAGCCCGTTCCTCTATTTCCAGTTCTGAATGTGATGCGCTGAGCCGGTGAGCGGCAGACGCCTCGATAGGCTCGCCGTGGTCGCGCTGGTCGTGGCCGTGCTCGTCGGACTCGGCGTGCGCGTCGACGCGATGGGCGCCAATCCCAACGTCCAGCACGACGAGGCGTGGTCCTACGCCACGGCCTCGGGCCGCCTCGGGGCCTTCGAGAAGGCCATGCAGAGCGGCCTCAGCGGCCGTTGGGTGCCGGCCAGCGCCTGGCAGTACTACTGGCAGTCGGACAAGCTCGGCGACCTCGCCCACATCGGCCCGGACCTGGCGGCCTACGACGTTCACCCGCCGCTGTACTTCTACCTGCTCCACCTGTGGCTGATGCTTACGGGCATGCACCACTGGGCTGGGCCGGCGCTCAATCTCGTCTTCGCCCCGCTGACGATGCTCGCCCTGTTCGGGCTGGCGCGCGCCCTCGGCTTCGAGCGGCTGGAGTCGTCGCTCGTGGTGCTCGCGTGGGCGCTGAGCCCAGCGGTGGTGAGCATCTCGATACTCACGCGCCAATACGACCTCGTGGCGCTGTTCACCGTGCTGTTTGTCTGGGGTCTGGTGCGGGTCACGGCGCCGGGGGAGCGGCGACGCTGGCCGGACACAGTCTGGCTCGCCGCCGCCGCCTGCGCGGCGCTCATGACGCACTACCAGACGATCCTGCTGCTGCTCGGCGGCGTGGTTTTCGCTGTCGCCGCGCACCTGATCTCGCGGCGCACGGAGCAGCGCCGGCCGTGGGCGCCGGCCGTCGCCGGCATCGCCGCCGGCGTCGTGCTGGCCGCTGCCCTCACGCCCGGCTTCGTACACGCCTTCGGGCGTGAGGGCTCTCGCATAGGCGGCTTCACTAGTCAGGTGTTGTACGAGAAAGCCGCCTCGATCGGCCAGACGCTCGGGAGGGCCGCCGGGCTGCCCCGGCCCGTAGGGGCACCCGTGGCCTTCGCCGTGCTCGCGGCAGTCGTTGTTGCCCTCCTCGTGCCGCGCTCGCGCCGCGCCGTCGTCGCCGCCGTGCGCGGCGCCCGCCCCGGATGGTGGACCGTCCTCTTCTTCCTCGTCGTGACGGCCGGCGGCGTCTGCCTGCAGAACCTCGCCTTCCTCAGTCGGCCGCCGCTGCTCAGCAGCCGCTACCTGGCGATGGCCTGGCCCTTCTTCGCGTTCCTACCGCTGCTCGCGTTCGCCCCTTGGCCGCGCTGGCGGCCACTGCTGGTGGCCGCGTTCTGCCTGCTCGTTCTCCTGCCCACGACCCTCGCGACGCCGCTGCTCTTCGGCAGCCAGCAGCGCGTGCCGCTCGACCGGCTGCGCTCGGCGAGCGCCATCCTGATGGACAACGTGGGCCCCGGCGAGCTCCCACGCTTTCTCTGGGCGGTGCCGGGCGACACGCCGGTGTTCGCGGGCACCCAGACGCAGGTGCTGGCGCGCCCGCAGTCCTGGTCGTCGCGCATAGGGGACGACGGATTCTACGGCGCCTTCATGGGCGGCGGCAACGATCACCGGAACCGCCTGCAGATCTTGGGGATCCTCGCGCAGCACTACGACGTGCGGCCAATCTCCAAGACGCCGACCTCCAACATCTACGAGGTCACGCCGCGTCAGTGAGGATGGTGCGTCCGGGCCGTGAGGAGCGTCAATCCGGCGAGCTGAGGCTCGAATCGGCCATGATCCAGCGGCGCACGACCAGGTCGCGCGGCAGGCTGACGCGGAAGGCGAAAGCCTGCTGCTCGCCGACGAGGCTCGGCTCGCCGTTCTGCACCACTTCGATCCAGCCGTGCCACGCGCCGACCGTGTCGAGGGGCCACGACGCGGAGACGGCGAGCCGCTGGCTCGGCGCCAGCGTGACCGCCCGGTCGGAGACCAGGTCGGCCCTGACGCCGGTAGGGCCGCGCACCGCCAGCCTGATGCCCTCGAGGGCGATGGGGCGGCCGCCGGTGTTGGTGATCGTGAAGCGCACCCTGACGTCTCTTCCGACCTCGCGCGCACCGCCGGCCAGCGTCACCGAGCCGTCGAGCGCAACGAGCCCGGGCTGCGTGTCCGGCGGCAGCGCGGACCCATCGGCAAGACGGGTATCGGCGGAGTTCCCGCCAAGCTGGGTCATGAAGGACGTGACGTTGCTGACCCAGTTGCCCGTGCCGTCCGGGCAGTAGCGTGGTGCGATGGTGTCCACGGAGTAGAGGCCGACGCCGTAGTACAGCGGACCGGAGAGACCCTCGGCCACACGCGCGATGGCCTCGTCCCACGACCCGAAGTCGCTCTGCGGCCATGTGGGGCCGAAGAACCAGTTGAAGGCGTTGTACGTGCACTGGTCGCCATTCTCGGAGTACAGGAACTCGCCGAAGCTCGTCTCGGCGCCCGCGATGGCGACGAGGAAGGCCGGGTCGACGCCGTGCGCCCGGCCCTCGGCCACGAAGGTAGCGCCCGTGCCGGTCATCGGCGAACCGTGAACCGCGAGGAAGTCGTCGATCTGGACGGCGCCGGGGGCCGCCGCCGCCGCCGGCGCGAAGGCGCCGGCCACGGCGGCCAGCAGCACACAGATGCTGACGACGAAAGCGAGTGCCGTCGTGGGACGGAACGTGATGCGCACGAGGGCGGTCCTTTCTCTGCCGGCGCGAGGTTTCAGTATAGACCAGAGCCCCAGGCGCGCCGACCCGGATCCCCACGGTGTGACGCTCGCGCGCCGCTCCCGGTTCGGAGCACTCCCTCGAGGTCCGGGCCCGGCTCCGCAGAACTCGCCGGCGCAGGGAGAAGTAAGATGAGCACATGAACGACCTCCCCGATCCGCGCTTCGCCTGCGACGAGGCCTTTCCCGGGCTCCACGTGCTGCGCCTCATCCGGCGTTCCATCGAGCGGCACAGGCTGGACTTGCACGGTCTCCGCGTGCTCACCGAGGCCGGCGTGGGCTACCGCCGCATCACGCCGGCGATCGCCGCTCTGGCGGGAGCGGACGAGGTGTACGCCGTGGCCCGCGACAGCGTACAGGCGTCGCGCAAGGAGGCGGAGCAGCAGACGGAGTATCTCGCCCGGCTCGGCAGCATCCAGGACCGTGTGCACGTCCTGCCGACGCGCCTGCAGGCGCCGCTCGCCGGCGTGGACATCGTGACCGACCTCCCCGGGGTGCGCCCAATCGACGAGGCGATCGTGCGCAATGTCGCCGACACGGCCGCGGTGACCCTCATGCGCGGCGTCGTTCATTGGCGCACCGCCGACGTGGACGTCGCCACGTGCCGCAGAGGAGCCATCGCCGTGGCCGGCGTGGACGAGGACGACATCGACCTCTTCCGCTACCTCGCCATGGAGGCCGTTTGGGGACTTCTCCGGCTGGGCGTCGAGGTCGTGGGCGCCACTGTGCTCGTGGCCGGCGACGGAGCGGCGTATGCCAAGGTCGCGCGCGGCCTGGCCCAAGCCGGCGCCCGCGTACTCGTCGCGGCACCCGAGGGTGCCGGCCGCGTCAGCCTTTACGGGGGCGAGAAGGTCGGGGACGGCCTCGGAGACGCGGCCGCTCGCGGCCGTCTCGCCGAGGCCGACGCCCTGGTGCTGTGCCCCGCCCAGCCGGACGCTCGCACAGTCGGGCCCGGCGGCTGGATCGACGCGGCCACCCTTGCGGCCGCCGCCCCCCACCTCGCCGTGGTCGGCCTCGCCGGTGAAGTCGACCGGCGCAGCCTGGCCAGCGCCGGCCTGCGCAGCTGGCCCGACGACGGCGCGCGCCACCACCTCCTGCCGCAGCCGCTCATCGAGCTGCACACCGCCGGGCTCAAGGTCGGCGAGGTCATGACCCGCGCCCGGCGCCGCGGCTCGTCACCGCTGGCAGCGGAGCAGCTCGCCGCGTCCGAAGCGCACGCCGAGCAGTTGCCCAAGGACCTCGGCGCTCCGCGGCGCTGACCGTGCGGCTGGCCGAGCCGCACCGTGCGCCGCCGAGCCGCCGACGCGAGGCTGACGGTCACGCCCCTCTGGTAGAATAGCCACCCGACGGCGGCCGCCGCCGCGCGAGACCGCTCCCACCGGCTCCGGAGGAACCACGGACCTGCAAGCACGTCGACGCGTGGACAGAGGCAAAGAGCCAGGCGAGGCCGGCTCGCCCCTCCAGAGACTGCTCGTCGTCGCCAATCCGTACCCGCCCATGGCGAGCGCCGGCACCACGCGCGTGGTGCGCTTTCTGCGCCACCTGCCCGAACACGGCTGGGAGCCGACGGTGCTGGCGGCGAAGGCCGCCGGGCCGGCGGCAGAGCCGCCCGCCGTCCGCGTCGTCCGCGCTCCTGTGCCGTGGCCGAAGCAGCTGCTCGGCGGCGGCAAGCGCAGCACTCGCGTCAACAGCTGGGTCAGCGTGCCCGATCCCTACGTCACCTGGGTCGGGCCGGCTGTGCTCAAAGGGCGCGCGCTGCTGCATGGCGAGCGTTTCGACACCATCTTCTCGAGCTCGCCGAGGCCCAGCGTGCACCTCGTGGCGGCCACGCTGGCGCGCATGACAGGCCTCCCTTGGCTGGCCGACTACCGCGACCCCTGGTCCACCTATCAGTTCCGCACGTATCCCACCGCGGCGCATAGGGCCGCCCACGCCCGCCTCGAGGCATGGGCGCTGCACCGCGCCGCTGCCGTCACGGCGGTCAACCAGCCGATCGTCGACGACCTGGTGGCCCGCCATCCGTGGATCGCAGGGCGCGCTCACGTGCTGCCCAACGGCTTCGACCGCGCCGAGACGCCGGACGACGTGTCTCTCGGCGCCGGCTTCTGGCTTGTGCACACCGGACGGTTGTACGGGCGCGAACAGCAGGTGAGCGCGTTTCTCACCGCCCTCGCGGCCCTACCGCCCGACGTGAAGGCGCTCTTCGTCGGCGTTGACGAGAGCCGCGTGAGGCCCGACGCCGACCGACTCGGCCTCGGCGACCGCGTGCGCGTCGAGCCGCTCGTGCCGCTCACCCGCGCCCTGGGGTGCCAGCGCGCGGCCGGCGGCCTGCTGCTCGTGAACGGTCGCCGCCCGGAGAGCATGTCGAGTAAGGTCTTCGAATACCTTCAGGCCGGCCGGCCGGTCTTCGCCATCTCGCCGGCCGGCTCCGCCGCCCGATCACTGTTCGCCGAGGTAGGCGGCGGCACGTGCGTGCTGCCCGACGACCAGATGGCGGAGGCGCTCGCCGCCTTCGTGCGCGCAGCCCGCGACGGCAGCGCCCCTCTCGCCGACCCGGCGTCCCTGGAGCGCTACGAGTTGGGGCGCCTCACTGCGGAGCTCGCGGCGCTGCTCGACGGCCTGGGCGGCGGGGCAGTCGGCGGCCACCTCCGGCCGTGCGATCATCCACGAGCGCGCTGATAGGATGCAAGCATGAGCGCCGGCGCCGGACCACCAACGGCTGCAGCCCCCACGAGACGTCGCTTCACCCGCGCCGACGTCGGGCTCATCGCCGCCGGTGCAGGCCTCACCGTCCTCTTCGCTGTAGCCCTCACGCGCCGACCGCTCCAGGGACTGGTTCTGCTGGTCGTGCTCGCCGTGGTAGCGCTGGTCCTCCTGTATCGGGGGCGCCTCGCCCGTGTCGAAGTCGGCGCGTTCCTCGCGGTGGGCCTCGTGGTGCTGCCCGCGGCAGCCCTTCTCGGCCCATCGTTCGCCATCCCCGGCTTCCCCCAGGTATTCCTGTTCCGCATCGTTCTGGCCTTGGTGGTCGCGGTGGGGGTGACGTATCTTGTCGTGCGGCGCGCTCCGCTGCCCTTCGCCGCGACGGACGTGTTGTCGCCACTCGCGCTGTGGTTGGCGTGGCTTTTCGTGGGGATCGCCTGGTCCCCGTCGAAGGCCATCGCCTTCAACTACATCGCTATCGTCGTTACCATGGTCGCGCTCGTACTGGCGACGGCGGCCGCCGGAGGCAGCCGCCGTCGCCTCCGCTGGCTCGGCTACGCACTGATTCTTGCGTACGGCTTCGTCGTCGGCTTCACTCTGCTCGAGGCGCGCTTCGGCATCCGCCTGCCGACCTCGCGCCTCAGCAACGCGGTGACCTCCCAGCCCTACGCCGTCACCAGCGTCTTCGTCAATCAGAACGACCTCGCCACGTATCTGGCTTTCTGCTGGCCGTTCATGCTCTGTGCGTTCTTCTTTACGCGCAAGGCGTCGTGGCTCGCGCTGGACGCGCTTTTCATCCTGGTCGGCGCAGCCGCCTTCGTGCGCACCGGCTCACGCTCGAGCCTCGTGGCCGCCGGGGTCTCCACGGTGGCCGCCGCCTTCCTGTTCCGGCACTTGGGCGCTCGCCTCTCGGCGCGCACCGGCAAGCTCCTGGGCGCCACCGTGGCCATCGTGCTCGTGGTCGCCGCCGCCTACCTCTTGTTCAACAACTCACAGAGCGACATGCTGCGCCAGTTTCGCCTGGAAGCGCTGCTCAGCCAGGCGCAGGCCGGCAAGGGCTCGGGCGACATTCGCACGAACCTGACCAGCCGCGGACTGGAGATCGCCGGCGGGAGCTTCCTCCTCGGCGTCGGCCCCGGACAGGCGGAGGGCATCATCTCGTCGGGTATCAACGCCCTCGGCATCTCCAACCTGCACAACTGGTGGTTCGAGACCTACGCGGACGGCGGGCTGGTGGGCTTCGCCCTGCACCTGGTCTTCTTTCTGCTGCTCCTCCTCACTCTGTGGCCCATCGCGCGGCGCGATCCCGACGCCTTCACCAGATACCTGGCCAGCGGGACGGTGCTCGCCTTGCTGGGATGGACTATCGGCGCCGTAGGCCCCAGCAGCTCAGTCGGCTTCGCCCCGGTATGGATCCTCTACGGGCTGGGCCTGGCCGTCATCTCGCGGTCGCGACTGGCGGCGGCCGAGCGAGCCCCGGCGCTGCCCGAGTCCGGCCGGGGCGTCGAAGGCGCGGGTGCCGGCGCGTGAGAGTCCTCGTCGTCTCGCACCTCTACCCGTCTCCCGGCGTGGAACGACACCTTTTCGTGCACGAGCAGGTCCTCGCGCTGCGCAAGCTGGGCGTCGAGGCCCAGGTGCTCTCCCCGACGCCGTGGGTGCCGCGCATCCTGTGGCGCGACCCGCGCCAGAAGCGACGTGGCCAGAAGCCGCGGGAGGCCGTGCGCGACGGAGTCGTCGCCGAGTACCCCCGCGTGCCACAGATCCCGAGGCGCCACTTCTTCGCCCGCCTTGGCGACCTCGCCTACTACAGGGTGCGCCGCTTGCCGTCGCTCCGCAGCGGCGGCTATGACCTGCTGCACGCCCACCAGGCGCTGCCCGACGGCGCCCTCGCCCAGCGGCTGGCCGCGGACCTCGGTGTACCGTACGTCGTCACCGTGCACGGCGCCGACGTGTACCAGCACTTTCGTCTGGGCGGCGCCGTCGAACGCCGCGCCAAGGCCGTGCTCGCGCACGCCGACGCGGTGATGGCCAACTCGAGCGCCGTCGCGCGACTGCTCGCCGGGGTCGCCGCGCCCGAGCGCCTGACCGTGGTGCTGAACGGCACCACGGGGCTCGGGCGCGAAGTCGAGCCGGCGGCCGACTACCTGCCGGGCGCGCCGCTGGTACTCACGGTCGGCTACCTGATCGAACGCAAAGGCCTGCGCGAGCTGGTCGCGACCGTCGGGCGGCTGCGCGCGGGCGGCCGTCGCGTAAACCTCGCGATCGTCGGCGACGGCCCGCTGCGCGGCGCGCTTGCCGCCCAGGCCGAAGCCGACGGCGTCGCCGATGCCGTCCACTTCCTCGGCCGCGTACCGCACCAGCGCGTGCTCGCGCTCATGGCCCGCGCCGATGTCTTCGCCCTGCCCAGCTGGGACGAGGCGTTCGGCCTCGTATACACCGAGGCCATGGCCCAGAACACGCCGGTCATCGCCGGAAAGGGCGAAGGTCCCGAGGATTTCATCGCAGACGGTGAGAGCGGCTACCTTGTGCCGGTTCGCGACGCCGATGCACTCACGGGTATCATCGCGAGGGTGCTGGACGACCCCGTGGCCGCGGCCGCCGTGGGCGAAGCCGGCAAGGCGGCCGCACTGGCCCTGAGCTGGGATCGCAACGCGCAGCTCACGCTGGGCGTCTACGAAAAGGTCCTGCGCCCGGCGCCCTGAAAGGTCCACCATGCGCTTCGACAAGTTTGTGAAAGCAGCGGAACAGCGTCATCCGGCCGTCGTGCTACAAGTCTCCTGGGCCAATGGGCTCGACATCATCCGCGACCTCGCCGCCGACGACGTCCCGCTGCTCGCCGTGGACGACAATCCGCGCGCCTTGGGCCTGCACTCGCGGCTCGCCGCTGGGATGGTATGCCCAGACCCGCGCGAAGACGAGGAAGCTTTCATCATGTTCCTCGAACAGTTGGGGCCTCGCCTGCCGCGGCGCGCCGTGCTCTTCCCGACGCACGACCAATACATCTGGCCCATCTCCAAGAGCGCGAAGCGCCTGGAGCGCTGGTACCTCATCCCGTTCTCCCGCTGGGAGACGATGCAGCGGCTACACGACAAGCGCGAGCAACTCGAGACCGCCAAGCGCGTCGGAGTAGACATCCCGAAGACCGTGTTCGTGGACGGCGACGACGACCTCGCCCGCGGCGCCGACGAGATCGGCTTCCCGGCGATCTTCAAGCCGGTCGAGTCGCTGGCCTTCAAGATCCGCTTTCGCCGGCACGTGCTCGAGATCGGCTCGCGCGACGAGCTGCTGCGCGTCTACGACAAGGTGCGGGACTGCGGCACGCTGATGTTGCAGGACATCGTCCCGGGCGGCGACGAGGAGCTGTATACCCTGGGGTCGTATCTGGACGCCCGGTCGCGACCGCTGGCGCAGTTCACCGGTCACAAGCTGCGCCAGCACCCCCCGCGCTTCGGCCACGTGAGCATGGCGGCGAGCCTTTGGGTGCCCGAGCTCGCGGAGGCAGGTCTGCGCCTGCTGCACGAGCTCGGCTACCACGGCGTCAGCCAGGTCGAGTTCAAGCGCGACCCCCGCGACGGCCGGTATCGCCTCATGGAGGTCAACGCGCGTCACTGGATGTGGCACAGCCTGGCCACCGCCTGCGGCGTGAACCTCTCGCTGGCCGCCTACCGCGATGCCATCGGCGACCCCTACGTGGCGCGACGCCAGAGTGACGGTCTCAAGTGGGTAGTGTCGCTCACGGACGCGCGCGACGCGTTCTCCCGCTGGCGCAGGGGCGACGAGAAGCTCGGCCCGTGGCTGAGATCGTACCGGGGCGTCAGGGTCGACGGCCTGTACTCGCTCAAGGACCCTCTGCCGGGAGCGCTGCTTACCGCGAGGCAGCTGCGCACCATGATCACGCGCAAGGGGCGCCCGCACGAAGGCGAGGCGCCTTGAGGTTCTCGCGCTTCGTCGAGACGGCGGCCGCGCAGGCCCCCGCCGCCGTCTTCCAGGTGAGCTACGCCTGCGGCCTCGACATCGTCCGCGACCTCGGTCGCCACGGCGTGCCGGTGCTGGCCCTCGACGCCGACCCCGGCGCCCTCGGCCTGCGCTCGCGCTACGCCAGCGGCATGGTCTGCCCCGACCCGCTCGCCGACGAGGAGGCCCTCGTCACCTGGCTCGAGGAGCTCGGCGCGCGGCTGCCACAACGTGCCGTCGTCTTCCCCAGCCACGACGAGTACATCTGGCCGCTCTCGCGCCACGCCGAGCGACTCGAGCCCTGGTTCATCGTCCCCTTTTCCCGCTGGGACGCGATGCAGCGGGTGCACGACAAGCGCGCCCAGATGGAGACTGCATGGCGCGCCGGCGTCGACACGCCGAAGACCGTCTTCGTGAGCTCCGGCGCGGAGCTCGAGGCCGCCGCCGGCGAGATGCCTTTCCCGGCCGTGCTCAAGCCCGTCGAGTCTCTGGCGTTCAAGCTGCGCTTTCACCGCCACATCCTCGACGTGGAGTCGCCCGCCGACTTGCAGCGCATCTATGACAAGGTCGACGATCTCGGTACCTTGATCTTGCAGGAGAGGATCCCCGGCGGCGAGACCGAGCTCTGGACGGTCGGGTCGTACCTCGATGCCGGCTCGCGGCCGCTGGCCGTGTTCACCGGCCACAAGCTGCGCCAGTACCCGCACGCCGGCGGCAGCTGCCTCGCCGGCGTGAGCGCCTGGGACGCCGACCTCGCCGAGGCCGCGCTGCGCCTGCTGCAAGAGCTGCGCTTCCACGGCGTCAGCCAGGTGGAGTTCAAGCGCGACCCGCGCGACGGGCGCTACTGCCTCATGGAGGTCAACGCCCGGCACTGGAAGTGGCACGGACTCGCGGCCGCCTGCGGCGTGAACCTTTCACTGGCCGCCTACCGCGACGCCATCGGCGAGCCGTTCATGGCGCCACGCCAAGCCGACGGCGTCAAGTGGATCGTCGCGAACAAGGACGTGCCCCTCGCGCTGCTCGAGATCGCGAAGAGGCAGCGGCACGCCGGCGAGTATGTGCGCTCACTGCGCGGCACGCGCATCGATGGCTTGCACTCCCTGCGCGATCCTCTGCCCGGCCTGCTGAACGCCTACGCCGTCGCGCGGCAGGTAGTCACCAGGCAGCCGCGCGCCCGGGCCGACGTCTGACGGTGGGGGCCACGACCGCATGAGCCTGTCCGACCTCGAGGTCTTCGTCGACGCGCCAGACGGCTTTCTGCCGCGCGCCAGGTGGGCCCTCGACACGATGCTGGCGCCGCTGGGGCGTCGTGCCGCACTGACGCGCGACCCGGCGCTGTCCGCTGGCGCCGCGCTCGCCTACGCCGCGGCGCCGGTCGAGGGCGTGCCGACCATCCCTTGCAGCGCCGCGGCGCTGGAGATCTTTGCGGCCGAGAGGGCGCTGCCGGCCGACGCCTTCGCGACACGCGAGTGCGGCCACGGCTCCGCCGTGGCCGCCTTTCCGGCCGATCCCGGCGCCGGCTTCGCCGTCCCGTTCGACCTTGTCGCCTCGGCCTTCGCCCTTCTGGCCTGCTGGGACGAACGCACGACCGGCGAGCGTGACAAGCATGGCCGCCTTCCGTACGCGGCCAGCATGTTCGCCGTCAACCCCGCCCTCCGCATCGACGCCCCGGCCGTCGACGTCTATGTGGCACTGCTGCGCGCCGTGCTCGCGCCGCGCCTCGTCGCGCTCGGCCTCGAGCCGCAGCCGGCGGCCGGCTGGATGTGGGACACCGGAAAGGCTGGGGCAGGCCACGCCGTCGCCCTCACTCACGATCTCGACAACCTGTGGCGCTGGACCGCGCGCGGCTTTGCCGCGACGGGCTACCGCAGCGCGCGCGCCGTACGTCACGGCAACGGCGCCGTCTTGCGCCGCGAGCTCGGCGATCTCGGCGACTGGTTCACCCGCCACCTGCCGCGGCGCACCGATCCCTTCTGGACGTTTCCTCAGCTCCTCGGCGGTGAGGACGCCCGCGGCATCTCCTCCACGTTCTTCGTCATCGCCCGCCACACGCACCATTCCGACGGCAACCAGCCCGAGACCTACCGCAAGCTCAGGCCGCAGGCCCTTGCGCTTCTGCGGCGCCACGGCCGCGAGATCGGTCTGCACGGCAACGACAGCGACCGCCTGGGCCTCGCTCCGCTCAGCGACGACCGCAGCCTGCTGGCCGGGCAGGCGGGCACGGAGGTGCGCGGCATCCGCTATCACTACCTGCGCTGCCTCTACCACGAGACGCTGCCCCTCCTCGAGCAGGCTGGCTTCAGCTACGACAGCAGCCTCGCGTTCGCCGAGCACGAGGGCTTCCGCTGCGGGTGCTCGTTCCCGTTCCGGCCGTACCACCTCGGCGAGGAGCGCCCGCTCGACCTGGTGGAGCTGCCGCTCACGGTCATGGACGGCACCCTGCAGGAGCCGCACTACCGCGGTCTCGACGCGGCCGGCGCGGAGCGCGCGGCGGCCGCGGTGCTCGACAACGTCGCACGCAGCGGCGGCGCGGTGAGCATCCTGTGGCACAACAACCGTTTCGACCGCCGCGTGTCACGCGGGTACGACGGAGTGTACTGGCGCCTCGTGGACCGGGCGCTAAGGGAGGGCGCCTGGGCGACCTCCGCGGGCGCGGTGGTGACCCGCTGGCGAGAGGCCACGGGGATGAACGGGTTACCCGCCCCGGGGCTCGACGGGCGCGCCACGTGATCCGCGTCGTCCACCTCTCCGTCGTCCACAAGCCCGACGACCCTCGCATCCACGAGCGCGAGTGCCGCACGTTGGCCGAGGCCGGCTACGCCGTCCTGTACCTGGCGCCGGGCGCCGAGCGTGGTCGCGACGAGCACGGCGTGCTTCTGGCGCCGCTGCCCGAGCGCGGCCGCAGCACGCGGTTCCTGGACTCGATCGAGATCGCCCATTCCCTGCGCGCGCTGCGGCCGCACGTACTGCATGTGCACGACCCCGAGCTGCTGACGCTGTTCCCCGCCGTCAAAGCGTTCATCCCGCGCCTCGTCTACGACATGCATGAGTACGTGCCCGAGGCGGTGGCGGGCAAGCACTACATCCCTGAAAAGGCGCGGCCGTTTGCCTCCCAGGCCACCGCCACCGCCCAGAAGGGCCTCGCGGCGCTGGGCAGCGGCGTGGTGGTGGTCACCGACGAGCAGCTCGACGCGCTGGGCAGCACGCCGAAGCTCCGCCTCGTGCTGCCCAACTACCCACGCTTCGAACGGTTCGACGGCGCGGAGCCGCTGCCAGACCTGGCAGCCGATCCGCGCCTCAAGCTCGCCTACGTCGGCAGCCTGTCTCGCGGCCGCGGCTGCGCCTTGATGCTCGACGTCATGGAGCAGCTGGCCGCCGACGAGGCCGTGCTCTACCTCGGCGGCACGTTCGCCTCGCCCGACATGGAGGACGAGACACGCAGCCGCCTCGCCGCCGGGCTCGACGACCGCGTGAAGCTGCTCGGCCGCGTTCCACCCGCCGAGCTGCCGCGCTACCTCGCGGCCGCCGACGTGGTCTGGATCCCCGCGGTGCCCACGGTGCAGTACAAGTACCCCACGATCCCCACCAAACTGCTCGAGGGCATGGCCATGGGTCTCGCGGCGCTGGTGACGAACCTGCCGCGGCGTGGCGAGCTCGTGCGCCTCGAGGAATGCGGTCTCGCCGTCGAACCCGGCGTCGACGGCCACCTGCGCGGCCTGCGGCGCCTACTGGCCAATCGCGAGACGCTCCCTCAGATGGGCGTGCGCGGCCGTCGCGCCGTGCAACGGCGCTTCTGTTGGGAGGTCGTCGCGGGCGATTTGGTAGACTTCTACGGTTCGCTCTGCGCCGGGCTTACGTAGCCGCCCCGGCGCGGCTCGACCCGACAGACGAAACGCCTCACCGAGGGGAGTACCTCACGTGAGCATCGAACGCTTCGACAACGTGCTCGTCCTGGCGCCGCACACCGACGATGGTGAGTTCGGCTGCGGAGGCACCATGGCGCGCCTCATCGAGAACGGCGTCAAGGTCACCTATGCCGCTTTCAGCACCGCCGCCAAGAGCGTCCCGGAGGGCTTTCCGAAAGACGTCCTCAAGCACGAGGTCCGCGCCGCGACGGGCGTTCTCGGCATCCCCGAGACCGACCTCAAGGTCTACGACTTCGAGGTGCGCACCTTTCCGACCGTGCGCCAGGACATCCTCGAGGAGATGATCGTCCTCCAGCAGGAACTCGACCCCGACTGCGTGATGCTGCCCGCCCTGATCGACCTCCACCAGGACCACAAGACGGTCGCCGAGGAGGGCTTGCGCGCTTTCAAGCGCACCACAGTCCTCGCCTACGAGATCCCCTGGAACAACCTCAACTTCGCACACCAGGCCTACGTGCGGCTCGAGGAGCGCCACGTCGAGAAGAAGGTGGAGGCCCTGGCCTGCTACGAGAGCCAGGGCCATCGCAACTACACGCGCGAGGACTACATCCGCAACGTGGCCCTCACGCGCGGCATCAACATCGGCTGCGAGTTCGCCGAGGTGTTCGAGGTCTACCGCTGGATCCTCTAGCGCCGCTCAAGCTCGCCCTCACCGCCGTCGGCTGCCCCGGCGCGAGCACGCTCATCCGCATGCTCAAGGCCAACGGCGAGCGCGAGATCATCATCCACGGCGTGGACGTGCGCCCGGACGCCGTCGGCCGCTTCCTTTGTGACGGCTTCGACCTCGTGCCCACCGGCGCCTCGCCCGGTTACGTCCCCGCGCTGGCGACGGTGATCGAGAACGTGCGGCCAGACCTGCTCTTCGTGCAGTCGTCCCACGAGATCGAGACCGTGGCGCGTCGGCGCGCCGTGTTCGAGGAGCTCGGCGCCACAGTGCTGGCCGACGGCGTGAGCGGCATCGTGACCGCCGGCGACAAGGCGCTCATGCACAAGGCGTGCGCCGAGATCCCCGTGCCCCAGCCTGAGATGCTCCTGCCGCGTTCCCTCGACGAGTTCGTGGACGGAGCCCGCGAGCTCGGCTATCCGAGCGTTCCGGTGTGCTTCAAACCGCCGGTGGCCAAGGGCTCGCGCGGCTTCCGCATCCTCTCCGCCGAGGTCGACCGCGTGCACGAGCTGCTGCACGAACGGCCCATCAACCGCTACATGACGCTGCCCGAGTTCGAGGGCCTGTTCCGTGGGGTCGAACCGTTCCCCGAGCTCATGCTGATGGAGTACGTCGACGCCCCCGAGGTCACCGTGGATCTGTTTGCCGACAAGGGCGAGATCGTCTTCCACCAGACCCGCACCCGCGAGGAGTTCCTCACCGGCCTGGCGATGGCGTTCAAGACCATCGACCGGCCCGACCTCGTGGAGCTCACGCGAAAGGTCGTCCGCCACCTGGGGCTCGACTACTACCAGAGCGTGCAGTGGATCGGCGGCAAGCTGCTCGAGATCAATCCGCGCGTCAGCACGTTCGTGTACCAGGAGGACTTCATCATCCCGTACCTCGGCATCAAGTACGCGCTGGGCGAGCTGGACGCCGAAGGCGTCGCCCTCGCCCAGTCCAGGGTTCGCTTCTCGCGCCGCTCCGTACGGTACTACGACCAGGTCTTCTGGGACGAGTGATGGTGCGGCCGTGCACATCCTCTACCTGAGCCACTACTTCGTCCCCGAGAACAACGCCCCGGCGGCGCGCGTGCACGCCATGGCGAAGGAATGGGCGCGCCTCGGGCAGCGCGTGACGGTGCTCACGGGCGCGCCAAACGTCCCGGCCGGCGTCGTGTACGCGGGCTACCGCAATCGGCTTTACCAGGAGGAATGGATCGACGGCATCCGCACGGCGCGCGTGTGGACGTACCTCGCCGCCAACCGCGGTCGCGTACGCCGCGGTCTCAACTTCCTTTCGTACATGGCCGCGGCCGGCGCGGCCGGCGCTGCGCTGCGCCCCCGCGCCGACGTGGTCATCGCGACCTCGCCGCAGTTCTTCGCCGGCTGCGCCGGCGTGCCCGTCTCGCGGGCGCACGGCGCCCCTCTGGTGCTCGAGATCCGCGACATCTGGCCCGACTCGATCACCGCTGTGGGAGCGCTCAAGGAAGGCCGCGTCATCCGCGCGCTCGAGGGGTTCGAGCACGCCCTCTACGACGCAGCCGACCACATCGTCACCGTCGGCGAGGGCTACCGGCAGAACATGATCCGCAAGGGCGTGCCGCCGGCCAAGATCGACGTGGTCACCAATGGCGTGGACGCCGACCTGTTCACGCCGCGTCCGCCCGACCCCGCGCTCCGCGCACGCCTCGGCTTCATGGCAGACACGTTCGTCGTGACCTTCGCCGGCACCATCGGAATGGCGAGCGGCCTGGAGGTCGCGCTCGGCGCCGCGCGCCGGCTCAAGGAGCAGGGCCGCGACGAAGTCGCCTTCCTGCTTGTCGGCGACGGCGCGGTGCGCGCCGACCTCGAGACCCAGGCGCGCGCCCGCGGCCTCGACAATGTGGTGTTCACCGGCCTCGTGCCGCGCACCGAGCTGCCCGACTACCTTGCGAGCAGCGACGCCTGCCTCGTGCACTTCCGCAGGCAGGAGCTCTTCTCCACCATCCTGCCCAGCAAGTTCTTCGAGGACGCGGCCATGGAGAAGCCCATCCTGCTCGGCTTCGAGGGCGAAGCGCGTGCGCTGCTCACCGAAGCGGACTGCGGCATCGCCTTCGAGCCCGGCAACGACGCCGAGCTGGCGGGAGCCGTCCTCGAGCTCGTCGGCGACCGCGCCGAGTGCGCCCGCCTGGGCGCCAACGGCCGCCGCTACGTGCTCGAACACTTCGACCGGCGCACGCTCGCGCACCAGTACCTCGAGATCCTCGACGGCGTGCGCGCCGACTACCACCGGGTGCCGCGATGACGACGCGGCGCCGCGGCCGCACATGGCCTGACGCCTGCGATACTATGTGGGCATGATCGCATCCTGGAGGCACGCATGAGCACCGACGACGCCACGACCATCGACGTGGGCTCCTGGTTCGCCACGCTGCTGCGCAACTGGTGGGTCATCCTTGGGCTGGTGGTCCTCGGCGCGGTCGTCGGCGGTGTAGTCACCCTCGCCGCCCCCAAGCAGTACAGCGCCACGTCCTCGGTGTACATCGGCCAGACCACCGACGCCAACGGCAACCCGATGGCCGGCCTCAACTCCAACTCAAAGGCGGCCACCCAGCTGCTTTCCAGCCAGGCGCTCCTCAACGAGGCGGCGAAGAAGACCGGCATGAAGATCAGTGCCTCGAAGCTGCGCAAGCAGACCACAGTCGAGACGCCATCCTCGACGGTCAAGACCTCGACCTCGGTTGTCAACATCGTCGTGATCACCGTCACCGACACGAACAAGAAACGCGCGGCGGCGGCGGCCAACGCCCTCGCCGCCGTGCTGGTGACGCACATCAGCCCCGGCGTGGACGAGAAGATCATCTTGCTCGAGCAGCAGCTTGCGACGGGCAAGAAGGGGCAGGCCGCGTCGGTGGCACGCAGCACCGCCGCGCAGGTCGGCCTGGCCGCCATCGCCCGTGGCGGCGGCTCTGCCGCCGAGAGGGCCGCCGCCTCGGCGCCCTACGTCGCCATCGTCCAGGCTGCGGCCACCGAGCAGGAAGCGCTGCAGTCGGCCAACCAGAAGACCGAACTGATGCTGTTCATCGCCCGGCAGGTCGAGCAGCCGCGCATCCTGCAGGAGGCCGCCGTGCCCGATTCGCCCAGCGGCCCGAGCCTGACGCTCAACGTAGCCGCCGGCGCCCTTGCCGGTCTCGTGATCGGCATCGTCCTGGCCTTTGTGCGGCGCCGTCTGGCTGAACGCGGCGCGCCTGCGGCGGCCGCCCGCGCCTGACGCCGGCGCCCCGCGCCAGTCGCGCCCGAAGCGGAGCCCTCGCGCCTCTACAGGTCGTAGACGTCCGGCCGCCGGTTCTGCAGCGACGGGATCTGGGCGCGCACCTCGGCGACGCACCCGAGGTCGAGGTCGGCCACGCAGTAGCCCACACCGTCATGCACCTCGGCGAGCACCGTGCCCCACGGGTCGACGATCATGCTGTGGCCGAAGCACTCGCGCCCCGGCAGATGCTCTCCCACCTGCCCCGGGGCGATGACGAAACAGCCGTTCTCGACGGCGCGGGCGCGCAGCAGCACCTCCCAGTGGGCCGCGCCGGTGAACGCCGTGAACGCCGACGGCACGCAGAGGATCTGAGCGCGGCGAAGCGCTAGGCTGCGGTACAGCTCGGGGAAGCGCAGGTCGTAGCAGATCGTGAGGCCGAGCGTCACCGGCGGCGGCGCCCCGAGGTCGATCTCCACCGTGACCAGGTCCGACCCGGGCGTCACGACCTCCGATTCGCGGTACACGGTCGTGTCGGCGGTGAGGTCGAACAAGTGGATCTTGCGATAGACCGCCAGCAGAGCGCCGTCGGGGCCGCACAGCGCCGACGTGTTGAACACGTGGCCTGGCTCGGGCGAGGGCTCGTAGATCGAGCCGGCGAGCACGAAGATGCCGAGCCGAGCCGCCAGCTGCGCCAAGGCGGCGTTGCTCGGTCCCTCCACCGCCTCCGCACTGGCGCGGATGCCCTCCCGGCCGCCCTTGTACGCCCACGTCTCGGGGAGGGCCACGAGGCGAGCGCCTGCAGCGGCGGCCTCCTCCACCAGCGCTTTGGCGACGTGCACGTTGACGGCCACGTCGCCGCGCGTGTTCATCTGCACGCAGGCGACGCGCAGACTCACGCGGCGCCGTCCGAAAGCGTGACGGCCACGAGGCTCAGGATCTCCCACGCGACCGTCGCGGCGAGCGTCGCCGTGAGGTGCGAGCTGTCGAGGTCGGGGAGCACTTCCACAACATCTGCGCCGACGATCTGCAGGCCCCGGCAGGCGCGAAGCAGCGCCAGCGCCTGCATCGACGAGGGGCCGCCGCACTCGGGCGTACCGGTGCCGGGCGCGAACGCCGGGTCGAGGAAGTCGATGTCGAAAGTGAGGAACGCCTTGCCGCCGGCACGTTCCACGGCGGCCGCGACCGCGCCGGTCCCCAGCTGCGCGAGGTCGTCCCAAGAGATCACCGTGAACCCCAGGTCCCGCGCATCATCCAGGTCGTCGGGGCCGAAGAGCCCGCCGCGCATGCCCATCATCGTCGATCGCGCGGCGTCGACCAGCCCCTCCTCGGTGGCGCGTCGCACCACCGTGCCGTGCGTGAACTTCTCCCCGAAGTACTCGTCCCAGGTGTCGCTGTGCGCGTCGAACTGGATCAGCGCGACGGGGCCGTGCGTGGCGGCCGCGGCCCTCAGCTCGGCGAGGAGCACGCTGTGGTCGCCGCCGAACCCGATGGGCACCGCGCCGGCCTCGTGGACCACGCGCAGCGCGGCGGACATCTTGTCGTAGGAGCGGTCGGTGAAGCCGGGGACGATGGACGCATCCCCGTAGTCGATCGCCGACAGACGGTCGAAGACCGCGACACGCTGCGCGGGATTGTAGTCGGGGCGTAGGGCCAGGGACCCCTCGCGGATGGCCTTGGGCCCGAAGCGCGCCCCGGCGCGGAAACTCACGCCGGTGTCGAAGGGCAGGCCCACGAACGCCACGTCCACAGCGTCGAGATGCGTGGTGTGGGGCAGGCGCAGAAACGTGGAGATGCCCGCGAAGCGCGGCGTCTGCAAAGAGTCTGCGGGCCCGTACCCCTTCATCTGCGTCTCCCGTCGTCGCGTGCTTCCGTGCTCCGACTAGTCTACTGTGTAAACGTTTCGCGGATGACGGCCGATAGAGGGTATGCGGCGCACTCCGCGCGGGCCACGGGCGGGAGGACCATGTCCGGCGAGAAGATCCGGATCCTCGTGATCGACGATGACGTCGAGCTTACAGGAACCGTCTGCGACGCCCTTGAGTCGCAGGGGTACGAGACCGTGGCCGCCAACAGCGGAGAGCATGGTCTCGAGCTCGCCTACACGCAGCACCCCCATCTCGTGTTGCTGGACGTCATGATGCCGGGCATGGACGGCTACCAGGTGTGCCGCGAACTGCAGTTCGGCTACACGAAGGACATCCCCGTCGTGTTCCTCACGGCCAAGACCGAGCTGGCCAACATGATGGAGGCCAACCGCTCCGGCGCATCCGCCTACGTCACCAAGCCGTTCCGCACCGAGCGCCTGCTGCAGACCGTCAGCGAAGTGCTGCGCGACGCGTCCGTCTACTACGACGAGATCACGGGCCTGCCGACTTTGGCCAGCGTCCAGGTCGAGGTGCAGCGCCGCCTGTTCGACCACAGCCAGCTCGGCATCCTCTACGTCACACTGGACGGCGTGCACGCGCTCGAGCAGCAGCAAGGCTTCGAGGCCGTGGACGACGTCTTCCGCATCATCGGCAGGCGTCTCTCCGAGACGCGTGGCCGCCTCATCCGCAACGAGGACTTCGTCTCCGTCTCGAGCCTCGGCAATGCTTTCCTCGTCATCCTCGCCCCGGCGCGCGACCGCGGCTTCGTGGATGAAGACGACCTGCGCCTCGTCAAGGGCCGCCTCGAGGAACAGCTGCTCGACCTGCTCGCCGGCGAGCTGGAGAGCAAGTTCATGGCGCACGTCGACCTCTACGTGGGCTATTCGCGCCTCGGGCAGTCGCCCAAAGTGCGCTTTAAGCGCGCCCTGCTCGAAGCCATCGAGCGCGCCACCCGCGGCATCCAGCAGGAGCGCAGCTTGGTCCAGCATCGCCTGAGCGCGGAGTTCGAGCGTGTGATCCACGAGGCTCAGATCACCTGCGTCTACCAGCCCATCGTCAGCCTGAGCGATTACTCGGTGATCGGCTACGAGCTCCTCGCCCGCGGGCCCTTGCAGAGCGAGCTCCACCGCCCCGACGCCCTCTTCGAGGTCGCGCGAGCCGAGAACCGCGTCCCCGAGCTCGACCGCCTCTGTCGCATGATGGCGGCACGCGGCAGCGCGACCCTGCCGGCGGACTGCCTTCGCTTCATCAACATGGAGCCCATCGACCTGTTCTCGCGCTCCCACGGCGACATCTCCGTGCAGGAGTTCATCGACGCCACGCCCGAGGTGCTGCGCGGCCAGACCGTCATGGAGATCACCGAGAACAGCGTCATCGACGATTTCGTCCACATGCGCCACGTGGTCGACCGGCTGCGCGATCAAGGCTTCCGCATCGCCATCGACGACGCCGGCGCCGGCTATGCCGGCCTGCAGACGATGGTGGAGATCGAACCCGATTTCATCAAGCTCGACATGAGCCTGACGCGCCATCTGGAGAGTTCCGTGGTGAAGCAGAAGCTGGTCGGCACGCTGCGTGACTTCTGCCAGCAGGCCGGTATCGGCCTGGTGGCGGAAGGCATCGAGACCCAGGCGCAGCTCGATGCCCTCCTGGCGCTCGGTATCAGCTACGGACAGGGCTTCCTGTTCGCGCACCCGGGCTCGCCCTATCCCCTGAGGGAAACAATCCTGCCGGGCGGTGCGCCTGCGCCGACCGCGCCCGCTCCAGAGAAGCCCGTCGCCGGCTGAGGCGGCGTGAGCCGCGGATCGCTTGCTACGATTGCGCTTGCGTCCTCACTTCCCTCTCGTGGTACAATCCCGCCCACGATGACGACCAACGACGCCAACAGCCGCAGCACCTCGCGCCCCCGGCGTCGCTGGCTCTGGCGCGCGTAGCGCGCCCATTCTCGACATCCCGCGCGGGCCCTGCCCGCACCCCGACCACACCACCGTGGTCTTCCCGTTCCCCTACCCAGGGAGTCACCAGTCGTGCATCCGCACCGCCATCGCGTTTCGAGAGGAGGTAGGTCATGAGCGAGTACAAGAAGAAGTTCGTCCTTGACGAGGAGAGGATCCCCAAGGCGTGGTACAACATCGTCGCCGACCTCCCCACGCCGCCATCGCCGCCGCTCAACCCTGCGACCCTGCAGCCGGCCGGCCCCGATGACCTGGCGCCGATCTTCCCGCCCAGCATCATCGCCCAGGAGGTCTCGGCGGAGCGCTACATCGAGATCCCCGAGGAGATCCACCAGATCTATCGCATGTGGAGGCCCTCACCGCTGATCCGCGCCACCGGCCTCGAGAAGGCGCTGGACACGCCGGCCAAGATCTTCTTCAAGTACGAGGGCGTCAGCCCGGCCGGCTCGCACAAGAGCAACACCGCCGTCGCGCAGGCGTACTACAACAAGCTCGACGGCACCACGCGCCTCGCCACAGAGACCGGCGCCGGCCAATGGGGCAGCGCCCTCAGCATGGCCTGCCAGATGTTCGGCCTCGAGTGCATGGTCTACATGGTCAAGGTGAGCTACCACCAGAAGCCCTATCGGCGCAGCATGATGCAGCTTTGGGGCGCCAACGTCATCCCCAGCCCCAGCGACCAGACCAACGCCGGCCGCGCCGTGCTGGCCGAGGACCCGGAATCGCTCGGCAGCCTCGGCATCGCCATCAGCGAGGCCGTGGAAGACGCCGTCACTCACCCCGGTTCCAAGTACTCGCTGGGCAGCGTGACCAACCACGTGCTGCTGCACCAGACGATCATCGGCGAGGAGGCGCTCCTGCAGTGTCAGGACGCCGACGCCTACCCCGACGTCATCGTCGGCTGCGTTGGCGGCGGTTCCAGCTTCGCTGGCATCGCCTTCCCCTTCCTGCGCGAGAACCTCGCCGGCAAGACGAACACCCGTCTGCTGGCCGTGGAGCCCACCGCCTGCCCCACGTTGACCAAGGGCAAGTTCGTTTACGACTTCGGCGACGAGGCGCAGAGCACGCCGCTGTTCAAGATGTATTCGCTCGGGCACGACTTCATGCCGGCCGGCATCCACGCCGGTGGCCTGCGTTACCACGCCATGGCGCCGCTCATCAGCCACGCGTATGACCTGGGGCTGATGGAGGCAGTGGCGGTTCCGCAGACGAAGGTCTTCGCGGCGGCACAGCTCTTCGCGCAGACCGAAGGGATCGTGCCGGCGCCGGAGAGCGCGCACGCGATCCTCACCACCATCGACGAGGCCCTTGCGGCCAAGGAGGCAGGTGAGAGCAGGAACATCCTGTTCAACCTCACCGGCCACGGCTTTCTCGACCTGGGCGCATACGACGCCTACCTCAGCGGCAAGCTCGAGGATTACGACCACCCGGAGGAGGCGATCGCCGCGTCGATCGCGAGACTGCCGAAGGTGGATTGAAGGACTGGCCAGGGATCGTCGCCCGAGCAGGTGACGATCGCCGTGACGACGAAGGGCGGCGGGGTGAAAGCCCCGCCGCCCTTCGCGCGTCAGTCGTCGCGCAGGCCGCGTCGCCGCCGCCGGAATCGCCGCGAGTCAGTCCAACGACTCCGCCGCGCGCTGTAGCGCCTCGGCGAGGTCGTCCTGACTCACGACGAGCTGCGCGGCGGCTCGCAGCAAGCGAGGAGCGTCGCCGACGGCGATGGAGACCCCGGCGGCCCTCAGAAGGGTCTCGTCGGCGGCGGAGTCGCCGCAGGCGACGACGTGCGTGAGAGGGACGCCGAAGCGCGCGGCGATCAGGCGCAGCCCTTCACCCTTGTCCGCGGAGGCGGGCAAGATGGCGACGGTCCCGCCGCCCGCGCGCTCGACGTGGGTGCTGCGACCCCAGGATGCGGCGATCGCGGGGAGAGCGGCCGCGACGCCGGCCGGGTCGCCGGACAACACGAGACGGGTGATGCCACCCGCGGCGAAGGGACCGCCCCCCGCGGTGGGGAGCTCTGAGACGACATCTCGGCGCTCATCGCCTTCGTAGAGTGTCGCCGACAGGCCCAGCAGGTGAGCCTCGCCGATGATGCCGGAGACGACGTCGCAGGGGAGCGTCACGTGTCTGAGCCATTCGCCCGTAGTCGCGTCCACGACCAGCGCGCCGTGATAACACACGTAGCCGACCGGGGCAGCGTGAAGGGCCGCGGTCGCCTTGACGGCGCCGTGGAGTGGACGGCCCGTGCAGACGACGAGCCGCGCTCCGCGCGCCGCGAGAGCGGCGAGCGCCTCGACGATGCCGGGCGCCGGCGACCCGTCCCCGGCAAGCAGGCTCCCGTCCAGGTCGCAGGCGAGGAGTGCCCTGATCTGCGCGCGGTCGCTCACGGCGCCGAGCTGGGCGCGCCCGCGCTCTCTGCCGGAACGCTGGCGTCAAGGAGGGCAGACACCGGCCGGCCCACCAGAAACGCGACACGCGCTTCAATGGCGCGCGCCGCTTCCAGCCGCATCCGAGCCGCGTCCAGCGCCGCGGGATCGCTCGCGAACAAGGCTTCGGCGCGCCGGCGCTTGCCGTCGAGGTCGATGGTTCGGCTGCCGACCGTCAGCTTGTCGGCGAGATACAGCACCTCGCGCTCGCCGGGCAGCGCGGGAGGCGGGCCCGGGAGCTGCATGTGGCTGCGCACGACGGCAGCGACCCGCGGGTAGCCCTCGGCTTCGAGCACAAGGGCGCCCGCTTCGGCGTGCGCGGGTGTCGCGCGGGCGATGTCGTGGAGCAGAGCCGCAGCCTCGAGCAGCCTCAGATCGAGAGATACACCCGAGGTGCGGAGCGCCGCGCCGAGACGGCGCGCGACGCCCGCGACCGCCAGGGAGTGCGCGACCAGGGGCGCCGGCGTCTGGAGTCGCGCGAGGAGTCGGCGGCACGCGGCCGGATCCGGGACGCGCTCGCGGGCGGCCCGCACCGCAAGGCGTTCGTAGGCATCGGCGTCATCCATGTCGAGGAGCACGTTGGGATCGTCGACCTGCACCTCGCAGGCCCCGGCCTCCCGCCGTGCGAGCAGCTCCCTGAGGCCGCCCACAGGCTCCGACGCGAGGATAGTGTCGCGCAGCGCCGCAGGCACGAGCGGAGGATGCCCGCGCTCGGCCTCGTGTACGGGATACACGACGCTGGCCCCCGTCTCCCCGACGCTACGCGCCAGCAGGCCCAGCGTCTCGCTGCGCACGAGCGCGCAGTCCACGGGATGGACGAAGAAGGCGCGGGCGTCCGGTGGCAGAGCCCGCACGCCGCAACGGAGCGACGAGTACATGCCGTCCTCGAAACCCCGGTTGACCACGTAGTGCACCCCTCTCGCGTTGAGCAGGGGGGCGACGCGCTCCGCGCCGAAGCCGAGCACGACGACGGCCTCGAGCCCCACATCGCGGTAAGCGTCCGCGACCCAGAGGACCGCGGGAACCGCGTCAAGCGGGAGCAACGGCTTAAGCTCCCGCATGCGTGACGACAGCCCCGCCGCCAAAATGATCGCGCGGAGGGCGGCGGCGTTCACTCCACCATCGCCGCCCGCTCGCGGATGAGTTCCGCGGTGATGCTGACCGCCAACTCCGCCGGGGTCTCGGCCCCGATGGCGACGCCTATCGGCGAGTAGATCCGCTCTCGGGCGGCGGAGTAGCCTTCCGCCGCGAGTGCCCCGAAGATCTTCTCGCGTTTGGAGGCGCTGCCCATGAGGCCGATATAGCCGGCCGGCGTGCGCAGTGCCTGCTTCAGCGTCGAGAAGTCGTGGACGTGCCCGCGCGTGACGATGACGATGAAACTGCGCGGAGTGATGGCGAGTCCCGCGAAGGCGTCGTCGAAGGTCTCGAGCCGGACCACGCGGGAGGCAGCCGGGAAGCGCTCAGCCACAGCGAACTCGGGACGATCGTCGAGGACCACGACGTCGAAGCCGACGGCCGCGGCCACCGGCGCCAGTGCCTGGGCGACGTGCCCGGCGCCGCAGATCACGGCCGTCGTCGGCGGCAGCAGTGCCTCGACGGACACCGACCTGCCGTCCGGCAGCTCGGCCGATCCGTGCACGGCGAGCTTGCCGGCCAGCGCGTGCAGCACCGCCGGCGCGCACGGCAACTCACCCACGGGATCGGCGCCGTCCCGGAGCAGGCAGTAGCTCACCTCAGTGGGCCCGGGTCTCGCGGCGAAGAACGTGTACAGCCACGCCGCGCGCTCGTCCGCTCGCGCCTGCTCGAGGCCGCCCAGCAGCGCCTGCAGATCGACATCGCCGGCCGGCACGAAGGCAACGAGCACCGCCGCGTTGCCCCCACAGATCATGACGGGTCCGGAGACCGACTCGCCGGTGAGCGCCACGGCGCTCAAGTGCGACCGACCGGCGGCTATGGCCTCCGCAGCCTCCCGCATCATCGTCGCCTCAAGGAGTCCGCCACCGATGGTCCCGGCGATGGATCCGTCCGGCCGCACGAGCATCTGCGCGCCGGCGGCCCTCGGCGTGGAGCCCTGCTGCGCGACGAGCGTGACCAGAGCGAATGGCTCGCCGCTCTCGAGCAGGCCGAGCGCCTCGCGCAGGATCTCACGCATGGGTCAGCCGACTGCCGGCAGCCGCACCGTGAACACGGCGCCGCCCTCCGGCCGGTCGGCGGCCTCGATGACGCCCCCCTGGGCCTCGACGAGACCGCTGGCGATCGCGAGGCCGAGGCCGACGCCCTGAGTGCCCCGGGCCGCCTGCGAGCGATAGAAGCGGTCGAAGATGAAGGGCAAGTCGACGGGGTCGACGCCGGAGCCGTTATCGGTGACCGTGAGCGTGGCCCGAGGTCCGTCGCTGGAGGCGACGGCCAGCACCACGCGGCCGCCCACAGGCGTGAACTTGAGGGCGTTGTCGAGCAGGTTGGCGGCGACCTGCAGCATACGGTCGCGGTCGCCTTTGACAGTGGCCGGGGCCAGATCGCCGTCGAGCGTAACGCCCTTCGCGGCGAAGACGCTCTCGGCGTGGGCGATGGCGTCGCGTCCCACGTCGGCCAGATCGAGCCTGTCGAGCTCGACGCTCATATCCTCGCTCTCCAGCTCATTGAGGCTGCGGAGGGCGCTGAGCAGGCGCCCCAGGCGCTCGACCTCGGCGCCGATCACGCGCAGATTCTCCGGCGTGGCCGGCAGCACTCCGTCCTCCAGGGCCTCTATGCGCGACTGTATGGTCGCCAACGGCGTGCGCAGCTCGTGCGAGAGATCGGCCGTCATGTCGCGGCGCCACTGCTCGTCGCGCGCCAAGCGGTCGGCCATGGCGTTGAACGCGGAAGCGAGCGCGCCCACCTCGTCGTTCGCGCGTGGCGAGACGCGCACATCGAAATTGCCGGCAGAGACATCTTCAGCCGCGTCGGTGAGCTCCTCGAGCGGCCCCGTGATGCGGCGGCTGACGACCAGGCTGATGAGGAAGGCGAGCACGGCTGCCACGAGCGCCGCGATCACCAGGTTGCGGGTGAGTGCGGTCTGGTACGCCGACTCGGCGGCGGCCCTTGCGTCGCGCGGCGCATAGATGTCGGCCGTGCCGACCTTCTGACCGTTGACCACCACCGGGTAGCTCTGCACCTCGAACTGGTCGCGGCTCAGCGATGTGGCCTGAGGGGAGGGCGCAGCGCTGGACGCGCCGGCCCCGCCCATCATCCCGCTACCGCCGCCCATCATGCCGCTGCCCATGCGTCGGCCCTGGACAGTGAAGAGCAGCTGCCCCTGGGGCGAGTACATGGCGACGTCGACGCTATTGAGAACGGCGATCTGGCTGAGTGCGTAGATCGCCGCGGCGTCCCAGCCGTCGGGAGCCTTGTAGGTCTGGGTGAGGGTGCGCACGACCGCCTCGTTGCGGGAGCGCTGCACCTGACTCAGGTAACTGTCGAAGCGGCGGCCGCCCGCCACGAACACGATCACGGCCACCACCGCGATCGCGAGCAACGCCACGAGCGCATGTGTGAAAGCCAGGCGCAGCCGCAGGCCGCGCTTCACATCTGCTCCTCGGCGAACGCGTAGCCGCGGCCGTAGGCCGTGAGGATCAAGCGCGGATCGCGCGCGTCTTCGCCCAGCTTGCGGCGGAGGTTCTTGACGTGCGCGTCGATAGTGCGCTCGTACGCCTCGAACTGGTAGCCCTGCACCTTTTCGACAAGCTCGAAGCGCGTGTACACGCGCCCCGGGAAGCGAGCGAGCGTCTGCAACAGGCGGAACTCCGATTCGGTGAGGTCGACGGGCGCGCCGTCGAGGATGGCGCGCCGGCGGCTGCTGTCGACGACGAGCCGCCCGCCGGCACGCTCCAGCACATCGGCTTGGGGCTCGTCATCGCTGCGCGCCCGGCGCAGAAGGGCGCGCACGCGCGCCGTGAGCTCGCGCGGGCTGAACGGCTTGGTGAGGTAGTCGTCGGCGCCCAGCTGCAGGCCCTTGACCAGATCCTCCTCGCCGTCTTTGGCGGTGAGCATGATGATGGGCACATCGGAAGCGGCGCGGATGCGGCGGCACACGTCCTCCCCGGCCATGCGGGGAAGGCCAAGGTCGAGCACGACGAGATCGGGACGGCGACGGGCGAAGTCTTCGAGAGCGTCCTCGCCAGTCGTCGCCCGCACCACCATGTGCCCCTCGCGCTCCAAATAGCTCTGCACCACCTCGGCGATGCGTGCCTCGTCCTCGACCACGAGGATGCGAGTGGGGGTACTCATGGGTCCATCTTACCCGCTGTCTGATAGGATGCCCGCACGCCCAAGGAGGTCCGCCCTGCCCAACCTCAAGGTGTACCGAGCCGCCTGGGTCGTGGGGCTCATCCTCGTCGTGATCTCCCTTTTCACGCTGGGCAGACCCGACACCCCGAAACTGAGCCTCGAGCCCGTGTCGTTCGACGGCGAGCAGGCGGCGGCTGACCTCCGCACCATCGTCACCGACTACCCACTGCGCGTGGCCGGCACCGACCCCGACAACCGGCTGGCGCTGTGGGTCGTGCAGCAGTTCAAGCAGGCCGGCCTCGAGACGCACATCGACGGCTTCGCGGCGACGATCAACGGCAAGAACGTGGCCCTGCAGAACGTCTGGGCGCTCTCCAAGGGCGACGCCGCGGGCACGATCATCGTGATCGCCAATCGCGACGCCACGCCGATAGCCACGCAGGGCGCCAACGACAATGCCTCGGGAGTCGCCGCGCTGCTCGGGCTGGCGCGGTCGTTCACGGTGACCACGCACGACCATCCCATCATCTTCGTCTGCACCAGCGGCGACGCCTACGGCGCGCTCGGGGCGCGGCGCTTCGTGGAGGACCACCAGATCGACGACCTGTACGCCGTGATCGCGCTCCGCGAGGTGGCGACGCGAGATCCCGCGGGCATCGGCCTGGACGGCTGGAGCCCCGCGGCCAAGGTGGCTCCGCCATGGCTCTGGCTGCTGACGGCCCCGGCGGCGCGCGTGAACGCCAACATGGAGGCGCTGCTTCCCACGGTGCCGGCTCAGGTGCTGCGCCTGGCGGTGCCGACCAGCTCCGGCAGCCAAGGACCTTTTGTCGCGCGGGGCATTCCGGGCATCACCGTCTCGGCTGCGGGCGACCTAGCGCCGCCGCAGAGCGACACCCTCGACAGCGTCTCCACGGAGACGCTCACCAAGGTCGGCAGCACGGTGCAGGGGATGATCATGGCGATCGACGGCACGACGAGCCCAGGGGCTCGCAGCGGCGGCACGATCTTTCTTACGCGCAGCCGCACGCTGCCCGGCGGATCCCTCGCGCTTATCCTGGCCGCGTTTCTCCTTCCGCTTGCAGGCGTGACCGTCGATCTGTTCGCACATTGTCAACGGGCGCGCGTCAAGCTCCGCCCGGCCGTGGTGCGCTCGGCACTGCATTTGGCGCCGTGGCTCGTCTTGCTCGCTCTCATCTATCTGGCCAACCTGCTGGGCCAGCTTCCCCGCAGCCCGGGCGCCGTCATTCCCCCCGGGTCTCACGTCGTCGCCAACCCGCGCTACCTGCGCGTGGTGATCCTCGCAGCCCTGCTCGTCCTGGCCTACGCCTACGCCGTGGCCGTCGCGCGACGCCTCGAACGGGGCATGACGACCGACCCGCGGGCGACGATCTTCATCGCCCATGCGTTGCTCGTGCTGGTCGCCGTGCTGGCTCTGCTCATCAATCCCTACGCGGTGTTGCTGGTGCTGCCGGCGGCCATCATCTGGCCTTTGGCGAAGCCCGGCGGCTGGGCACGCTCCGTCTTACCGGCCTATGTCGGGCTGATCATGATCCCGGTGGTACTGATCTACTACGCGACCCTGCTCGGGCTTGGATCGAACGTCTGGTGGTACTTCTTCCTGCTGCTCGAGAACCGCACCATTCCCGCGTCGGCGGTGCTGCTGGCAGTGCTGTTCCTGTCCACCGCCGGCATCCTGGCGCACACTATGCACGAGCGGGGCTTGGCGCCGGGCGCGCTCACCTGGCCTGCCATCGACCGGCGGAGCCCGAACCGCATAGGTGACGAAGAGTGGGCGGCCGGTCTCGGGCTGGAGTCACCCCGCGAGCGGCGCAGGGCGAGCCGGCAGGCCAAGCGACGACCGCGGCGGCCGGACCAGCGGTGATCCGCACAGACGACGGGAGCGGGCGCCTGCGGCGCCCGCTCCCGTCGTCGTCAACGGATCTGTGTGACGGCGCGCCTCAGTACTCTTCCTGCGACAGCGACTCGTCGATGGAGCTCTCGAGCTCGCCATCGAGCTTCACGTCGTCGGCCTTGGGTACAGGCTTCGTGCCGCTGTCGCGCGAGAGCAGGGCCGACTCGCCGCTCATCATGGCGTCGAATGCCTTCGCCTTGAGACGGGCGCGCGTCTCTTCGATCCGGCGCCGCATCTCCGCCTGATCGATGGGACCGCCCTCGCGCGCGGCGGGCTCCTCAGCCACGGGTTCCTCGATCGGAGCCTCCTCCACGGGGACGACCTCAATCTCCTCCACCTCCGCGGCGCCCTCGATCTCCTCGACCCCCTCGACGGCCTCAGCCGGTGACTCTTCGGCAACGGCCGCTACCTGACTCGAAGCGATGTCGGCGACGAGACCCTCGGCTGCCTTACTCGCTGGAACTTGCTCCGCGACAGGCTCGTCGGCCTCGGGCGCCTCGGACACGGACCCTTCGGCGAGAGGCTCCTCCACGCGCGGTTCTTCCGCGACGGCGGTGTCTTCCGCGACGGCGGTGTCTTCCGCGTCGTAGGCGATCTCCCAGGCGCGTGGCTCTTCCGCCGGCGGCTCCACGACTGCCTCGGGCTCCGGCGGGGCAGCAGGTTCACGAAACTCGGGGCCTTCGAGGACGGGCTCCTCGACGACGGCTTTCTCAGCCTTGGCCTCCTCAGCTTCGGCCTCTTCGGGCGCGGCCTCCTCTGCCACTGCCTCTTCGACGACGGCTTCCTCAGCCGCTGCTTCCTCAACGGCAGCGTCGCCGGCGGCCGGGGCGAACGGCTGGGCGATGTCGGTCTCGACGGCGGCGCGGGTCTCCTCGATGCGCGCCCGCAGATCCTCGGAGGCGGTGTCCTCGGCGACCTCGAGCTCCACCGCGGCGACCTCCTCGACTACCACGACTTCTTCGACGACGACCTCTTCCGCCGCGGGAGTCTCTTCAGCGACGGCCACTTCCTCGACGATCGCGGTCTCCTCGATGATCGCGCTCTCCTCGATGATCGCGGTCTCCTCGACGGCCGGCTCCACGACGGGCGGTTCCGCCACGGCCGTGGCCATGCCGGAGTCCCAGAGGCGCTCACCCTCAGGCTCGGGGAACTCGACCGGCGCCGCCGGAAGGAGCTTGCCGGTCGCACCGCCCATCAGTTGTTCACGCAGTTCGCGGCCGCTCTTGGGAGCGAACAGCATGGCGACCGCCGCTCCGATAGAGAGCCCGAGCAGAATCTTCATGAGCCGCTTCATCGCTGCCTCCTTGACCGGTGCCCAGCGTCTCGCCAGCCGCACGGGCGCGCGGAGCCGGCTGTGTGTTCTTCGGAAGAATGGGGCTTGGACTTTACCAGTGTACAGCCCTGTATACGGTCTGGTGCAGTCCAGTCCTGCACGCGGGGGTCACGCAAGCCGCTGCAGCGTGACGCGATCGTCCTGCCCTACGTTGACCAGCACCACCCACGTCACGCCGTAGCGCTCCGTGATCTCTGCCGCCGTCTCGCCGAGCGCGGCGCTCACATCCTTTCCCACGAAGGCCATGAGAGGCATCATCGGCCGGTGCTCGATCTGCACGCGCACGCCTTCTTCGCCCTGCTTGAGGAGGATGGGCTCCGAGCTGAGCTGCCGCAGCTGCTCCATGCTGGCCGGCGTCAGCTCGATAACGCCGCGAGCCCCGGTGACGATGCGGGAGGACTCATCGAGATCGTCTTTGACATGCCGTGCGTACCACCACACCACGGCCAGCGCGATGAGCGCCACGAAGAGGAACGCCAGAACGACGATGTAGGCTCTACCCATCCCTCTTCTCCTGGTCCACCTGGTCTGCCTCCCCGGACGCGGCCCGCCGCTTGACTTCTTCGAGGCGGGACGCCATCTCGCGTTCTACCCCGCGTATCGGCACGTAGTAGCGGCGGCCTGAGAGCTTGTCGGGCAGATACTGTTGTTCCACCCAGCCCCCGTGGCCGTGGGGATACTGGTAGCCGACGCCGTGGCCGAGCGCCTTCGCCCCCTTGTAGCCGGCGTCCCGCAGATGGGGCGGCGGCGGCTGGTTGCCCTCGCGCTTGACGTCGTCGAGCGCCGCGTCCACGGCCTTGTACGCGGCGTTGCTCTTGGGCGCGAGGGCCAGGTAGGCCGCCGCCTGGCTGAGGTTGATACGGCACTCGGGCAGGCCCACGAACTCGACCGCGCGCGAAGCGGCGATGGCGACCTGCAGCGCCAGAGGGTCGGCGTTGCCCACGTCCTCGCTGGCGAACACGATCATGCGCCGAGCGATGAACTTGGGGTCCTCGCCACCGGCAAGCATCGAGGCCATATAGTAGACGGCGGCGTCGGGGTCGCTCCCCCGCATGGACTTGATGAAGGCCGAGATCGTGTCGTAGTGCGAGTCCTCGCGGTCGTACGACACAGGACTCTTCTGGGCGGCGTCACGAAGGTCGTCCACCGTGAGGGTCACTTGTGGCGGAGCGACGCCAGAGCTGCTGACAGCGGACCCACTTCCTGGCGGCCGGACGGCGGCGCGCGACCGCCAGGCGGTCTCGAGGGCGTTCAGGGCAACGCGCGCGTCGCCGCGCGAGATCTCGGCGAGGAAGCCGAGGCCGCCATCGGCCAGCGTGACGCCCTTGTCGCCCAGACCGCGTGCCGCGTCGCCGAGCGCCGTCTGCACGACCTGCTCCACAAGTTCCGGCGGCAGCGGCTCGAACCGGTAGAGCTGGCAGCGCGAGATCAGCGCCGAGTTGACCTCGAAGTAGGGGTTCTCGGTGGTCGCGCCGATGAGCGTCACTACGGCGTCTTCAATGGCCGGCAGCAGAGCGTCCTGCTGGGCCTTGTTGAAGCGGTGGATCTCGTCGATGAAGAGGATGGTGCGGGCCGCGCTGAGGGCGCGCGCTTCGCGCGCGCCCTGGATCGCGGCGCGCACGTCCGCCGTGCCCGAGTTGACCGCGGACAGCTGCACCAGCCGGGCGCCGGTCTCGGTGGCGATGAGGCGCGCCAGCGTGGTCTTGCCGCTCCCCGGCGGCCCGAAGAAGATCATGCTGAACAGCTCGCCGCCCTCGATAGCGGCGCGCAGCACCGTGCCGGGCCCGACGATGTGCTCCTGGCCGACGAACTCCGCCAGGCTGCGCGGCCGCACGCGCGCCGCCAGCGGCGCTTCGGCCGCAACCTGCTCGTCACTCATCGAGAAGAGGTCCACCGCCAGAGTATATCTCCGTGCCCGGCGCGAGCCGCCGCCCGCCACTGCCCATCGCCTTTCTGCTACTATCGGAAGCCATGCGCAAGGTGCTCGTCCTCAACACCACCTATGAGCCGCTCAATGTGTGCAGCGCGCGGCGTGCCCTAGTGCTGCTGTTCAAGGGCAAGGCCGAGGTGCTCGAGCAGTCCGGCGCCGCCTTCCGCAGCGAGCGCGCCACCTACGAAGTGCCCCACGTTATCCGCCTGCAGAACTACGTGCACGTGCCGCGCCGCGCCGCCGCTTCGCGGATCTCGCGGCGCGCCGTGTTCGCCCGCGACAGGCATCGCTGCCAGTACTGCGGCAGCGACCGTCACCTCACCGTCGACCACGTGGTGCCGCGCTGCAAGGGCGGATCCGATACCTGGGACAACCTGGTCACCTCGTGCGCCCCGTGTAACCGCAAGAAAGGCGACCGCCCGCCTCAGCAGGTTGGGCTGCGCCTCAAGGACAAGCCACGACCGCCGGAGCCGGCATCGTTCGTCTTCATGCACGTGGACCACATCCACGAGAGTTGGCGTCCGTATTTGAGCTTCGCGTCCTGAGACGCGAGAAGGGCGGGCGGCGCATGCGCGCCACCCGCCCGTTTCCTTGTCAGCCCACGCCACCCTCCCGGATGACCAGCGCCCGTCAGGCGCGCACTCAGGCCTCGACCTCCGAGCGCCCGCGGCGCCGGCGCAGCAGGAGTACGGCGGCGAGCACGATGACCAGCGCAGCCACCACGACGGCCACGATCACGCCCGTGTTGGAGCTCGTGGTGCTCACCACCGCGGCGCCCTTCTGCACGGCCATGTAGGTGTCCGGCTGCGTGTTGTACCACCACGCGCCCTTGTTCTGGTTGGCGCGCACCCAGCCGGTCCAGTTGGTGGTGTCGGCCACCTCGAGGTCGAGCGGGTAGACCAGCGGGATGTACGGCGACTCCTTGTAGACGACCTGCTGCATCTGCTTGACCAGCTCGATGCGCTTCTGCACGTCGATGGTCGACTGCTGCTCGAGGAACAGCTTGTCGTACTCGGCATTGGACCAGACGCTGTCGCTCCAGGCCTCGATGGAGTTCGTCGTGAGGATCGAGAGGATGAAGTTCGGGTCGACGTCGCCGCCCCAGCCCCAGATGAACATGTCGAAGTCGGGAGCGTACTGGCTGCCGTCGTAGTTGTATTGCTTGTCGCCGAGGGCGCCGTCGTCGATCACCTGGTAGTTGATGTCGAGGCCGATGCTCTCGAACCAGCCGGTGAGGAGCTTGCCGCAGTTCTGGCTCTCGGGGCTCTCAGAGCGGGCGTACAGGCGCAGCTTGATGTCCTTGCCCTTGTACTCACGGATGCCGTTGCCGTTCGTATCCTTGTAGCCGGCGGCGTCGAGCGCCGCCTTGGCCTTCTCGAGGTCGAAGGCGTACGTGTTCGGGTCGCCCACCGGCGGCGTCCAGTGGTAATCGGCGGCTTTCGAGTAGTAGCCGCGGGTGACGATCGTGTCGGCGGGCGCGGCGTTGCCGTTGTAGCCGATCGAGACGATCTTGGCCTTGTCGACGGCCCACTGGAGGGCACTGCGGAATGCCGGATCGGTGAGCACCGGATGGCCGGTCGACTTCGGGTACAACTTCTTGTCGGCGCAGTTGAAGCCGAGCTCGTCGAAGCCGATCGTGACCGCGCGGATGCCGGTCAGATCGGGCCCCTTGTCCAGAGTCGGGAACTGCGCGGACGGGACGTTCCAGCCGGACTGGATGGCGCCGGTCTTGAGGTCCTGCGCCATCGTGTCCTGGTTCTCGTACGTCTGGTAGATGACCTCGTCGACCTTGGGAGCGCCCCTCCAGTAGTCCTTGTTGGCGACCAGGCGCACGAATGCGCCCTTCTTCACTTCGACGGTCTGGAAGGGCCCGGAGCCGATGATCGGCGGCGGGTTCTTGAAGCTCTTCTCGGCGTCCGCCGGTTTGATCTTGCTCCAGATGTGCTCGGGCAGGATGGGGATCCAGAGCCCGAGCATGTTGGCCTTGGGCTTGCTGCAGGTGAACACCACGTGCGTGTCGTCCGTGGCCTCCACCTTGGTGATGAACTTCATGTAGTCGATGAACATGCTCATCGGATGGGCCGGATTGATGACGTAGTTGTACGTAAATGCCACGTCACGCGCGGTGAGGGGCTGGCCGTCCTGCCACTTGGACTTGTCGGTGATCGTGAAGGTCCAGACCTTGCCGTCCGGCGAGGTCTCCCACTTCGTCGCCAGGCCGACGCCGGGGACGTTGGCCATGTCGCTGGCACGGAAGCCCACGAGCAGCTCGTAGTTGATCGCCCAGATCTCGTAGGACGACGACTCGTACCCGATGAACGGGTTCAGGTTGTCGGGGTCGTTGGTCCAGCCGAGATGCAGGACGGTCTTGCCGGCGGCTGGCGACGGGCTCTCGCTGCCGGCCAGCGCGGAGCCCAGACCCCACACCAGCCCCGCGGCCAGGAGTCCGGCCATTGCGATCACGAGCGCACGACCGTGCCCCAGCCTCCACTTGCCTCTCATGTCCGCTCCTTCCGGTCTGCCCCGTCGGTGCACACGAGGGCGACGATGAGACGATGAGTGAGAGCAGCCGGTCCCCCCACACGTAGACCACACCCTGGCTCCTACTAAACCACGAATGCCGCAGGGAGGCCAGAGCCATGGGATGCTATACTCCGCCGCGTGATCATCGACGCCAGCAGAGAGCCTCGTCTGCAGTTCGGCGACGCCGAGCCGTTCGCCGTAGACGGCTGTGAGGTGTTGCGCGACGTGGAGCGCTCGACGCTCACCAACATCATGCTCGGCGGGAGCGCGCTGCCGCTGCCCGTGGGCGCGCGCGTCACACTCTGGGCGGGGCCCAACGTAGTGTTCGTCGGCAAGGCCGTGGACGAGAACAACGTCCTCGACCTGCTCTCCACGGAGAGCGACGCCGAGCTCGACGACGACGAGACTATCTGAGGCCGGCGCCGAGAAGGGATCGCTTGTGAAGGGACTCGTCCTCAGCGGCGGCGCCGGCACGCGCCTGCGCCCCATCACCCACACCTCCGCCAAGCAGCTTGTCCCCGTGGCCAACAAACCCGTGCTGTTCTACGGCCTCGAGGCCATGCACGCGGCCGGCATCGACGATGTCGGCATCGTCGTCGGCGAGACGCGCGCCGAGATCGAGGCCGCCGTCGGCGATGGCAGCCGCTTCGGGCTCAAGGTGACATATCTGCCGCAGGAGGCCCCACTGGGCCTGGCGCACGCCGTGCTCATCGCCGAGGGGTACCTCGGCGACAGCCCCTTCGTCATGTACCTCGGCGACAACCTTCTCAAGGAGGGCATCGCGCCGTTCGTGCGCGACTTCGAGCGCAGCGAGCCGGACGCGCTCATCCTTCTGCAGAAGGTCAGGGACCCGAGCTCCTATGGCATCGCCGAGCTGCGGGACGGGCGCGTCGTGCAGCTCGTCGAGAAGCCCAGGGAGCCCCGCAGCGACCTCGCGCTGGTGGGCGTGTACCTGTTCACGCCGGCCGTCTTCGAGAGCGTGAAGGCCATCACGCCCTCCACTCGCGGAGAGCTCGAGATCACCGACGCCATCCAGCACATGATCGACCGCGGCCTGCGCGTCGAGCCGCACATCGTCACCGGCTGGTGGAAAGACACGGGCAAGCTCGACGACATGCTCGAGGCCAACCGGCTCATCCTCAGCACCATCGAGGGCGACGTGCGCGGCGAGGTCGTCGAGTCCACGCTGGAGGGCCCTGTGCAGGTCGGCGAAGGTAGTCTTATCGAGCGCTGCACGATACGCGGACCCGTGGTGATCGGCGCCGGCTGCCGCCTGAGCGACACCTTCGTCGGGCCGTACACGGCCATCAGCGACGGTGTCGTCGTGGAGCAGGCCGAGATCGAGAACTCAATCATCCTCGAGAGCAGCCGCATCTGTCGCCTGGGCGCGCGCATGTCCGACAGCCTCATCGGGCGCGACTGCGTGATCGCCCACAGCGAGGCGCTGCCCGTGGCCTACCGCTTCATGGTGGGCGACTCCAGTCGGATCGGCATCCTGTAGGCGCGGGCGGGGGAAGGAGGCACCACACCATGATCGACGGCGTCATGACCAAGAAGCTCAAGGTGATCCCCGACGAGCGCGGTCGCCTCATGGAATGCCTGCGCAGCGACGACGACCTGTTCGTGAAGTTCGGCCAGTTCTACATGACGACGACCCTTCCGGGCGTCGTCAAGGGCTGGCATCTGCACGACGAACAGTGGGACAACATCGTCTGCGTCAAAGGCATGATCAAGCTCGTGCTGTTCGACGGCCGCGGCGCCGACGGGCCCGCGGCCGTGCCCGGGCACGAGCTCTCCGCGACCGTCGGCCAGCTCGACCAGTTCTTCCTCGGCGAGCACAACCCGCTGCTGGTGCGCGTGCCGGCCGGCGTGTGGCACGGCTGGAAGTGCGTGAGCCCCGAGGAGGCGTACATCGTCAACGCGCCCACCGAGGTCTACAAGTACGACGACCCGGACCAGAGCGAACTCCCGCACGACACCCCCGCGATCCCATACGACTGGGGCGTGCGGCTGCGCTAGGCGCAGCCGGCGAAGCGATGCTGCGCTGGTTCGTCACGGGCGCCGGGGGCCAGCTGGCCACGGCCTTCGCGAAGACGCTCGAGGGCGAGGTGTTCCTCAGCCAGGAGGCCGCGCTCGACATCCGCGACGCGGATGCCATTCACGCGGCCGTGCACAGCTTCGCCCCCGACATCGTCCTCCACACGGCGGCGTACACCGACGTGGATGGCGCCGAGGCCGATCCCGCCCTTGCCGAGGCCGTCAACGTGGAAGGCACGCGGAACGTGATCAAGGCCGTGCGCGGCACTCACACGACCGTCGTGTACTTCAGCACCGACTACGTGTTCGACGGCGCCAAGGGCAGCCCATACGTGGAGAGCGACCGCACCCACCCCCTGGGCGTGTATGCACGGACTAAGCTCGCCGGCGAAGAGGAGGTGTTGAGCTGGGTGCGGGGTATCGTCGTGCGCACCGCCTGGCTTTACAGCGACACGGGGAAGAATTTCGTCAAGACGATCCTCGGCGCGGCCCAGAAGGCCAAAGCGGGTGAGCACCTCACGGTCGTTGATGACCAGATCGGCTCGCCCACCTACGCCGGCCACCTCGCCGCAGCCGTCGACGAGGCGCTGCGCCAGGGCGTCGCCCCCGGCCTCTACCACATGGCCGGCAGCGGCTACTGCTCATGGTGCGAGCTGGCCCGCGAGGTCGTGCAGCTCGCCGGCATCGACATCGAGGTGGTACCGACCACGACCGCCGAGCTGGGTCGGCCGGCGCCCCGGCCGGCCTTCTCGGCACTCACCAGCGAGCGCCCGATCCCCCGGCTGCCGCACTGGGCGGCCGGCGTGGCCGAGGCGGTCGACAGGCTCATTCCGCTCGGCTGACCGGCCGGCGCGCGACAAGGAGGCGACATCGTGAGGCTCGTAGTGACCGGCGGCGCCGGCTTCATCGGCTCCAACTTCGTGCGCTTCATGTTGCGGCGCTACGACGACCTCGAGGTCGTCAATCTCGACAAGCTCACCTACGCCGGCAACCTCGAGAACCTTCGCGACATCGAGGACGATGCCCGCTACACGTTCGTCAAAGGTGACATCTGCGACGCCGCCGCGGTGCGTGGGGCTTTGCAGGGCGCCGACGCCGTGGTCAACTTCGCGGCGGAGACGCACGTCGACCGCTCCATCAGCGGCCCGCAGGACTTCATCAGCACCGACGTGCTCGGGACGCACACGCTGCTCGAGGCAGTGCGCGAGCTGGGGATCGCGCGGTACGTGCAGATCTCTACCGACGAGGTGTACGGCTCCACGGAAACGGGCTCGTTCACCGAGGAGTCAGACCTCGCGCCGTCCAGCCCGTACTCCGCCAGCAAGGCCGGCGCGGACCTCCTCGTCCTGGCGTACTACCACACGTTCGGGGCGCCCGTCCTCGTCACCCGCAGCTCCAACAACTATGGGCCGTGGCAGTATCCGGAGAAGATCATACCGCTGTTCATCACCAACGCCATCGACGACCAGGCGCTGCCGGTGTACGGCGACGGTCTTAACGTGCGCGACTGGCTGTACGTGGACGACAACTGCGCCGGCATCGACGCCGTGCTTCGCGGGGGCGCCCTCGGTGAGGTGTACAACATCGGCGGCGGCAACGAAGTCAAGAACCTCACGCTCACTCGCCAGATCCTCGAGTTGCTCGGCAAGAGCCCGGAGCTGATCCGCTTCGTGACCGACCGCCCCGGGCACGACCGCCGCTACTCCATCGACTGCGGCAAGCTCCAGGACCTTGGCTGGCACCCGGCCACACCGTTCGAGACCGGCCTGGAGCATACGGTCTCCTGGTACCGTGACAACCCCGATTGGTGGCGCAAGATCAAGTCGGGGGAGTGGCGCGACTACTACGAGAGGCATTACGCGGAGCTCGGCTAAGGGAGCGCCGGCGCTGGTTCGCCGCCTGCCCGTCGTGGCGGTCCTCTACCCGGAGCCCTATCGAGTGCGTGAGCGGCCGCCAACCGTAGAGGAGCTCCGCGCTCTGAACGCGGCGGTAGGCTGGGCCGACCTTCCGGACGACGACGTGGCCGTGGCGCGCGGACTCGCGGCCTCGCTGTTCGGCGTCGTCGTCACGATGGGCGCCGACCTCGTGGCCTGCGCTCGTCTGGTCGGCGGCGTCTGCTTCTACCTGCAGGACTTCATCGTCGCGCCGGCGCACCAGCGCAAGGGCGTCAGCGACATCGTCCTGCGCGAGGTGATGCGCTACCTGGAGGAGCACGCGCCCGATGCGTTCGTCGGTCTGATTGCGGCCGAGGGCAAAGCCGGTTTCTACGAGCAGTACGGTTTTGCGGCACGGCCGCCTGGCGGCCCGGGCATGGCGCTCGCGTGGGATTCAGACCATGCGCCGGCGCCGCATCGGCGCGAACCTTCGAAGCAGGGCCTCTAGCATCTCAGCAGCCGGAGCTCGTCGGTGCCGTGGCGCGCGGAGACGTGGTGAGAACGTGTACGGAGGAGGGCATGCGGACCGTACACGTGGGCGTCGTTGGCGCAGCAATGGCGACAGGCCAGCCCGCCCCGGCGCCCTCAGCCCGACGGGGTGGCGGTCAGCGGAAGTTGTGCACCGGCGTGCCGAGCGGGCAGCGAGCGTAGAGCCAGAGCGCCTGAGCGTTGTACATCCGCGCGCAGCCGTGCGAGAAAGGACGCGGGAAGCGTTTGAGCAGATACTGCTGATCGGTGCCGTGGATCGCGATCCCGCCCGGCTGGTGGTAGAACATGACGCACGCTCCAAGGGCGCCGCCGCCGGGCCGCCGCTTGGTATAGATGTGGAAGAGGCCGATGGGGGTGGGGAACCCGGGCCGCCCCAGGGCGACGTTGAAGGCGCGCACCATCTTGCCATGCTCGTAGTAGTACAGCCTGTACTCGTGCACCACGATCACGATGTAGTGCTCGAACTTGTACGGTACCTTGTGCGCATTGGGCCGGTTCACGATCACGCGGCTGGCCGCCGACGCACCGGCGAGGTGATCGGCGTCGGCATCTACACGCGCGCGCAAATGGAAGAACCCGAAGGTCGAGGGCGTCCAGCGGTAGACGAAGTCCGATGATGTGGCGCGAAGAGGCGTCGTGGCCAGCGTCTGCCAGGCGCCCTCGACGAGGCGCTCGATCACGACGGTACCCTCGACGTGAGCGGGGGCGACTGAGCCGCGCAGCGTGACTGCTCCGCCGAGCCACAGGCTCACCGGGAAGTTCGTCAAGACCCGCGGCCTGACGTGTACCGTGACGGTCGCCTCGGCCGCATCGTGCTCGGGGTCGCCGGCGAAGGCGAGCTTGTAGTCGGTGTTCACCGACGGAGCCACCGTGAGCTTGAAAGCGCCGTCGGGGCCGGCGGTGAGCGTCTGAAGCTCAGTCCAGTCGGTCTCCCCGGCGGGCTGCTGCAGCAGGACGAGCTGCGCATCGGCCACCGAGACGCTACCGCTCAGCGTGGCCCGGCCGTGATAGGTGATCGTCTGGAGGGCAGGGGAGACCGTCAGCGTCGTGGGGGCGAGCTCCGCGGCGCCCTCGGCGGCGTGCGCCGCCGGCG
>JADGPQ010000164.1 GCA_017882325.1 Thermoleophilia bacterium | reverse complement strand
AACGATCTCGCCGGCGCTGCTCGCGGAGCTGGCAGAGGTCGGCATGAACGACCTCTTCGAGACGATCATCGCCAAGGTCCCGGCGCCGCGCGTCGACCAGCATGCGCCGTTCCTCATGCAGATCAGCACGCTGGCCTGGAGCGATTACATCGGCCGCATCGGCTGCGGGCGCGTGCTCGCCGGTGGTCTCAAGGTCGGTGACGAGCTGCAGCGCATCACGACGCGGCATCTCGAGATCGGCGACCCGGACGCCGGCTGGGAGCTCACCGGCACGTCACCGGCGCGCGTGACGCACCTGTGGGTCACGCGCGGCCTCGAGAACCGCGCGGTCGACGAGGTCGCCGCCGGCGACATCGTCTGGCTCGCGGGACCCGACGAGATCAGCCTCGGCGACACGCTGGCGGCGCCCGAGATGGAGGCGGCCGGCGCAGCCCTGCCGCCGCTCGAGATCGAAGAGCCCACCGTGAGCATGTTCTTCCTCGTGAACAACGGCCCCTTCGCCGGCCAGGACGGGCGCGCCGCGACGCTGCGCCAGATCAAGGACCGGCTGGAGCGCGAGCTGCGCGTCAACGTCGCGCTCCGCGTCGAAGACCTGGGACGCCCCGACGGCGTCAAGGTCAGCGGCCGCGGCGAGCTGCACCTCGCGATCCTCATCGAGGAGATGCGCCGGGAGGGCCTCGAGCTCTGCGTCTCTCGGCCCGAGGTGATCACCCACCGCGACGCCAAGGGCAAGCTCCTGGAGCCCATGGAGCAACTCATCATCGATGTGCCCGACGAGTACCAGGGCACGGTCATCCAGGAGCTGAGCCTGCGCAGGGGCGAGCTGGTGGCGGTGGAGTCGACCGGCACCGGCCTTGTGCGCCTCGAGTTCACGATCTCGACCCGCGGCCTGATCGGCTACCGCAACGACTTCCTCACCGAGACGCGCGGCCTGGGCGTGATGAGCTCGCGGTTCACGGGCTATGGCCCGTGGCGTGGGGAGCTCCCCGGTCGCGAGCGCGGCTCGCTGGTCAGCCAGACCGGCGGCGAGGCGGCCGGCTACTCGCTCGAGAACCTGCAGAACCGCGCCGTGCTCTTCGTCGGCAACATGACCCCCGTTTACGAAGGGATGATCGTCGGTGAGAACTCACGCGCCGACGACATGCTCTGCAACCCCACCAAGCGCAAGCAGCTCGGCAACTACCGGCAGTCGACCAAAGAGATCGACACCGGGCTCAAAGTGCCGCGCGCGATCACCCTCGAGAGCGCGCTGGAGTGGATCGCCGACGACGAGCTCGTCGAGGTGACTCCCAAGACGGTGCGGGTGCGCAAGCACATCCTCAGCACCGAGCAGCGCAAGAAGTTCGAGAAGCACGGGGCGGCCGAGGCCTGACGCTCAGACCTCGCGGTCGTAGTAGTCCACGACGCTCTCGCGACGCACGAGGATGTGATCGCGGTCGGCCCCGGGCCAGACGCCCACTTTGTCGCTGTCCGGGTACACGGCAACCGACGGCTCGGACATCGTCGAGACCATGAAGACGCGCACCGGCCGGTCGGTGCGGTTGGTCACCTTGTGCGCGCCGCCCCGGCCCTCGGGAAAGCAAAGCGTGTCCCCGGGATCTAGTTGCTGGTTCACCTCGTCGTCGCCCTCCGCGTGCCGTAGAGTCGGGCGACCGTCGAGCACAATGAGCCACTCTTCGTTGCCGTACTCGTAGTGATACGGGCAGATGCTCTCGCCGGGCGGCACGTCGTAGATGCTGCCGCCCAGCATCTTTGCACCGATCCGCGGCCCGAAGCGGTCCATGCCGGACCGGTATCCCGAAGGGTCATCCGGGTCCGTTTCGGTCGTCATGGTGAACAGGTTGACACGTTCCATGGGGCCTCCTTGCTCGGTCGCCTGTCTCCGCAGGTTGGATTCCCCGAGCCGGCATCGGCAAACGGTCGTCCCCAAGGGAGGCTGCGTCTGGCGGCCACGGCGAGTCAGTGGGTCACGAAGGTGTTCGAGCCGGCAGCATCAAAGCCGGTATCGAGCTCCATCGCGCAGTACGCTTCGAATACGTACAACTCGAGAGGATTCTCGATCTCGACGAAGTCAACGCTAAAGCTCTGTACTTGCCCTCGTGCTGCGTTGAAGTGCTCTCGGAAGGCGGGCTCCTTGATGGAAACAGCTGCAATCTCGCCGGGCGGGTGCTCCGTGACCGTAATGCGACACGCGAGGGTCGCGGTGAGGTGACCAGTCCCGCGTATGTGCTCGTGCAGGCGCGTGATCACGCGCTTCGAGATCCCGACATATACGGGCTGAGAGACGTCCATAAGGACGTAGCATGCGGGCGTGGATGGCGGGGTCGATGTGCTTGGCGCGCGTATCGGCTTCGGAAAGCCACACAGCTGCCCCCATGTTCACCTTTGGCCGCGCGCACGATGGGTGTGCGCGGCCATAGGGTCAACCTCTACTGACGCAGTTCAGCGCGCCGTGCGATCGAAAGGGGGCGCGCTGGGTAAGTGGGAACCATGACCCGCGATGATATGAAGCGCGCAGCAGCAGCAGCCGCCATCGAATACGTGCAGCCCGCCATGACCATCGGGGTCGGCACTGGGAGCACCGCCGACTGGTTCGTCACGCTGCTCAGCGAGCTGCCCGCGGCGCGGCGGCCGGCAGCGGCCGTGGCCAGTTCGTTCGCCACCGCCGCGGCACTCCGCGCCGGTGGCATCCGTGTCGTCGACCCGGCCGACGCGCTATACCCGTTGCCGCTCTACGTGGACGGCGCCGACGAGGTCGACCCGGAGCTGCGGTTGATCAAGGGCGGCGGAGGTGCCCACACGCGCGAGAAGGCCGTGGCTACGGCGTCCGAGCTCTTCGTGTGCATCGTCGACGAGACGAAGCTCGTGGAGCGCCTCGGCCGACGGCCGGTGCCGCTCGAGGTGGTGCCGTGGGCCGCGGCCTTCGTCGCCGAGCGCGTCGCCGCGCTCGGCGGCCGCTCCGCGGCCCGTCCCGGTTTCCTGACCGACAACGACAACGCCGTGCTCGACGTGACCGGGCTCGAGCTGTCAGACCCGGAGGGTCTCGAGCTCGAGCTCGACGCGATCCCCGGCGTGGTGGAGTGCGGAATCTTCGCGCGCCGCCGCGCCGACGTCGTTCTGGCCGGGACCGCGTCCGGGGTGCGACGTCTCAGCGGTCGGCGAACACCATGATGCTGCCGGTGTAGCAGCAGACCCAGACGCTCTTCGTCGGCAGGTCGTAGGTGATGCCGATCGGCAACGCGTTGGTATTCACCGTCTGGATGACCTTCATGTCGCTGGTACGTACCTTGGTCATCGTGCTGGAGTCATAGTTCACCACGTACAGCGACTTGCCGTCGGGGGCGATCGCCATGCTGCGCGGCTGCGCGCCTGTGTAAACCTTGGCGACCACCTTGCGCGTCGCGGGGTCGATCTTGGCGACGTTGCCCTCCCCGTTCAGCGTCGCGTAGAGGTACTTGCCGTTGCCGGCCATGCACAGGTGGCGGGGGCCGGAGCCCACTCCGCTGATCCACGAGAGCTTGAAGGTGCTCAGGTCCACCCGGGCGATGTTGTAGCTGCCCATAACGGCCACGTAGGCGTAGCGCGACTGGGGGTCGACGGCGATGCCGCGCGGGTACGGGCCAAGATAGACGCTCTTCACCAGATGGCTGGTGTGAACGTCGACGATGCTGAGCGTGTACGAGCACCAGTTGCTCACCAGCAGGTACTTCTGGTCGGGCGTGACGGCGAGGTATTTGGGCACCGAGCCCACGTGGATGACCTCGTCGATCTTGAGGGTGCTGAGCGGCACGCGGTACACGTAGCTGGTGTCGTAGCCGTTGGCCGGCGAGCAGACGTCGTGCCCCTCCTTGTAGAAGCCGTTGCCGTACATGGAGTAGTTGGAGATGAACATGAAGCGCTTGTCCGGGGTCACCGCCGCCTCCACCGGGGCGCCGCGGACGGTGCCGGAGTGGCCCCTGACGCCGAACTTGGCGAGATCCACGGTGTCCTGGATGGTCTTCTGCAGCTTGAGCGTCTTGGTCTCGTACACCGTGACGGTGTGCCGGTACATCATGTTCTGCGCGAAGACATAACCGGTGCCCGTGGAGACCACGGACTTGGGCGAGATGTCGGCGCTGACGAGGACCTTGCGGAGCTTCAGGTCGAGCTTGTCCGAGGGCGGGCCGGTCCAGGCGCTGGGGCTGGGGCTGGGAGAGGCCGGCTGCGACGACTTGGCTGTGGGCGTGCCGCCGGGCTTGGTGCTTGCCGAGGCGTTCGAGCCACGGCCCGCATCCTGGCTGCCGCCGCTGGTAACGGCGTACGCCGCGGCGGCGAGCAGTGCGACAAGTACGAGGATCGCGGCGAGCGCGAACAGTCGGCGCCGCCGGTACACACGAGTTCGGTTGCGGCGCATCCGCCGGTCGGTGCGATAAGCCATGGCCTCGGAGTGTAACTCAGCCCAGGGCGGCCTGCAGGCGGCGCAGCGCCTCCTGCAGAGTGCTCCGTGCGCAGGCGAAGTTGAGGCGCAGGAAGCCCGGGCCGCCGAAGGCGGTCCCGGGCGACAGCGCCACTCCCGCCTCCAGGCAGGCTTTGGCAGCGTCTGCGTGGTCGAGCTCGCGTACGTCCAGCCAGGCCAGGTAGGTGGCCTCGACGTGAGTCATCGTCACGCGGGGCAGCGACTCGGCGACGAAGCGCTCGACCAGATCGCGATTGCCGCGCAGGTAGGCGAGCAGCTCGGCGAGCCAGTCGCCTCCCTCGCGGTAGGCCGCCTCGGCGGCGGCGATGGCGAAGCAGCCGGGGAAGGGAAGGAGACCCTCGCCCGGCCGTTGGAATCGCCGCCGCAGCTGCTCGTCGGGCACGATCGCGAAGGCGAAGTTGAGGCCCGGCAGGTTGAAGGTCTTGCTGGGCGACATCAGCGTCACGATGCGGTCGGCGTCGCCGGGAGAGGCGAGCGCCGCCGGCACGTGGGCCAGCTCGTCGAGGATGAGGTCGCAGTGGATCTCGTCGGAACACAGGACGAGGTCGTGACGGCGGCAGAACTGCACGACCGCCGCGACCTCGCCCTTGCTCCACACCCTTCCCAGCGGGTTGTGCGGATGGCAGAAGAGGAACACGCGGGTGTCGGGCGTGACGAGCGCCTCCATCGCCTCCAGCGGCAGCTGCCAGCGACCGCCGGCGAGGGCCGCCGGCACCGTCACGACCCGGCGGCCCTGGTCTGGCGGCGCCTTGAGGAACGGCGGGTAGACGGGCGTGACGGTCAGCGCCGCCTCGCCAGGCTCGGCGAACGCCCGGCAGGCGAGGTTCAGGCCCGGCACCACGCTGGGCAGCCAGACGAGCCACTCTGATTCGATGCGCCAACCGTAGCGCGCCAACAGATGCGCGCTGATGGCATCGATCAGTGAGTCGGGCGCCAGCGCGTAGCCGAAGACGCCGTGAGCGGCGCGCTCACGCAGCGCCGCCACGACGGGCGGCGGCGAGACGAAGTCCATGTCGGCCACCCAGAGGGGGAGGACGCCTTCGGTGTACTTGTCCCACTTGAAGCTGGCCGTGCCCGTGCGGTCAACCGGCATGTCGAAATCGAAGTGCATGGTCCCTCGCGTCGTCGCGGTATCGCCGACCACGGTATCAGACGGTGCGACTGCGAGCTGCCCGCGCCGACTGCCGCTCGGCGACGGGCGGCGCGGACCCCGTTTGTTCTATATTGTGAAAGGCCATATTCCCTACTGACATTGCGTAGCCGGCCGATCTCGACGCGCGGCGAGCGGCCGCCACATTCAAAGGATGCTCATGAAGATCCGCCTTATCGAGCCGGACGCTCCCAGCATGCACTTGTGGTCGCACTCCTACTACGTGCGCCTCGGGCTGCCGATGATCGGCGCGGCCCTCAAGCAGCACGGGCACGACGTGCGCATCTACAATCCCCAGCTGGCGCCCATCGACTGGGACGACGTGCACACCGCCGAGCTCGTCGGCCTTTCCAGCACCACGTCGACCACGCCGGCCACCTACGCCATCGCCGATGGCCTGCGGCGGCGGCGCATCCCCGTGGTCCTCGGCGGCTCGCACGTCACCTTCATGGCAGACGAGGCCCTGGAGCACGCCGACTACGTCGCCCGCGGTGAGGGCGGCGAGACGATCATGCTCGAGCTCGTGGATGCCCTCCACGGCAAACGCGAGCTCGAGTCGATCACCGGCCTTTCGTTCCGTCGCGACGGGCGCGTCGTGCACAACGAGCTACATGAGCGCTGCGCCGACCTAGACACCCTGCCGTTCCCCGACCTGACGCTGATCGTGGGCATTGAACGCCTCACCAGCACCCCGATCATGACCAGCTGGGGCTGCCCCTTCGCCTGCAACTTCTGCTCGGTGACGGCGATGTTCGGGCGCAAGTACCGCTTCCGCAGCGCCGAGAGCGTGGTGGCGGAGATCAAGGAAAAGAAGCCCGAGAGGATCTTCTTCTACGACGACAACTTCGCCGCGGACAAGAAGCGCCTGAAGCGGTTGCTGCGGATGATGATCGACGAGGGACTTGCCATGCCTTGGGGTGCCCAGGTGCGCACCGACGTGGTGCGCGACAAGGAGCTGCTCGAGCTCATGCGGGCCTCGGGGGCCGACTTCGTCGCCCTCGGC
>JADGPQ010000163.1 GCA_017882325.1 Thermoleophilia bacterium | reverse complement strand
CTATCAGCGTCCGTTATGCACTGCAGGCTGACGAACGTAGTCGGACCCGGCACCCGTCGCTATTGACCGCTTCCATGGCTCTGTCTTCTTTTGACAGATAGGCCAGGCCTCCCCATACTCACGCCCATTCGGGTACCGGCGGCGAAGCCGTCAGCGACGCCGGTCTCGAGCGGACCAGGGGAGTGCATGAGAGAGAGCAAGGGCAACGCCGTTGCCGTCGAGCCGAAACCAGGCGCGCCGGCAGTGGACGAGCGCCCCGCGGCGCCGGACGACGACGGCGTCTTCGACCCGGACATCGACGACACGCTCCCGCCGTTCCGTCCGAGCCCCGAGCCCACCGGCGCTTGGCACAAGCGATGGGCTCTCGGTATCGGCGGGTGGGCGATCGTGGTCGCCGTCGTCTACTTGACGCTGGGCGTCCACCTCAACCCGTATCTCAGTCTGACCGGCCTGCTGGTCGGCTTCCTGGTCGGCCTCACCGGGATGGGCGGCGGCGCCCTGATGACGCCCATCCTCATCTTCTTCTTCGGCTTCCAGCCGACGATGGCGATCGGCACCGACGTCACCTACGCCGCCGTGACCAAGATCTTCGGCTCCTGGAAGCACTGGCGGCAGGGCTCCGTGGACATCCCGCTCGCTCTGTGGCTCGCCCTGGGGAGCGTGCCGGCGGCGCTTGTGGGAGTCGCGGCCGTCGCGTACGTCAAGAACACCTACGGCGACGTCATCAACACCATCCTCTACCGCGCCATCGGCTCTGCCCTGATGATGGTCGGCGTTCTGCTGATCGTGAAGGTCGTCATGCACGTCGATCAGAGGCACCGGCGCGAGAACATCAAGATGACCACTCGTCTGAAGGTCATGACCGTCTGTCTGGGTCTCGGCACGGGCTTCATCATCGGCCTCACCTCGGTCGGCAGCGGCACCTTCCTCGCGGTGTTCCTCATCCTCTTCTATCCACTCACCACCGACCGCATCGTCGGGACCGATGTGTTCCACGCCATGATCCTGCTGTGCATCACCGGCCTCGCGCAGATCGGCGTCGGCAACGTCGACCTCTGGATGGTCGCGTCGCTGCTCATGGGTTCGATTCCAGGCGTGCTCATCGGCTCGCAGCTGACGGTGCGCGCGCCCAACCGCGTGTTGCGCAGCATCCTTGCGGTGGTCCTCTTCGTGAGCGGCCTCGCTTTACTATTCAAGAGCTAGGCGCTAGCGCGCCAGCGGCCACCGGGCCCGGCGCCAAGCGTGCGCCCGATCGACTCCACCCGCCCCTGCAGACACCCGCGGCACACCTCGGCGGCCTCGTTGACGCAGGCTTTGTCGGGATAGCTCTCCTATTTCACGCGGTACGCCAGCGGCGTGAGGTTGGGCATCACGACGTTGCGGCCGCGCAGGCCGCAGTAGCCGCAGGCGCCCACAGTGGTTGCTGATCTCGATGAGGCCGCGGAGGTGGACCTTGTCGCCGACGTGACGGCCACGAGTCTCGTCGGCCGCGGCCCACAGCTGCTCGAGCCGTGCCGGGTCGTCCTCGCGGAGCCAGGCGAGGATGGCGTTGCGATGGAGGTCCCTCAACTGTGATGCACCTCCATCGTGACCCGCCGATCCCACCAGGGACTGTCGCCGGCGGGCCGCGTCTCGGCGCCGTCGCCGTCGAAAGTGCGCGTGGCGCGCGGGCGCACGTGCACGGTCCGGCCCGGCTCGAGCGGCGCCGCCGACTCGCGCGTCGTCTGCGCCCAGAGCTTGCGGCCGTTGGGCAGCTCGAGCTCGACGCGGACCTCGAAGCCCAGATAGGTGATGCGGTCGATGAGCGCCTCGGTACTGACGCCGTTCGGCTCGAGCAGCAACTCGACATCGTGCGGTCGCACCAGCACATCGCCAAGCTTGTTGACCGGTCCGAGGAAGCTCATCACGAACTCGTTGCCCGGCGTCTCGTACAGCTCGCGCGGCGGCCCGATCTGCTCGATGCGTCCTTCGTTCATGATCACGATGCGGTCCGCGACCTCCATCGCCTCCTCCTGGTCGTGCGTGACGAAGACAGTCGTCACGTGCATCTCTTCGTGCAGGCGCCGGAGCCACCCGCGCAGCTCCTTGCGCACGCGCGCGTCGAGGGCGCCGAACGGCTCGTCGAGCAGGAGGACCTTGGGTTCGACGGCCAGCGCCCTGGCCAGGGCCATGCGCTGGCGCTGCCCGCCGGAGAGCTGCGAAGGATAGCGCTCCGCCAGCCCGCCCAGCTGCACCAGATGCAGTAGCTCGTCGACGCGGCGCGCGATCTCGGCCTTCGGGCGGTGGCGGATCGAAAGACCGAAGGCCACATTGTCGCGCACCGTCAGGTGCTTGAAGGCGGCATAATGCTGAAAGACGAAGCCGACGCCGCGATCGCGCGCGGGGCGCCCGGTCGCATCCTCTCCCGAGATGATCACCTCGCCGGCGTCCGCGTGCTCGAGACCGGCGATCACGCGGAGCAGCGTAGACTTGCCGGAGCCGCTCGGGCCGAGCAGCGCCGTGAGCTCGCCACCGGCGACCTCGAGCGTCACGTCGTCGAGCGCGACGAATTCGCCGAAGCGCTTGGTGATGCCGATGGCGCTGATGGTCATGAGCCGGCCTCCTTGGGCTTCAGCACGGTCATGGCGAGCACGATCACGAGAGCGATGACCGCCAAGACGAGCGATGACGTATACGCGCCGACCAGGTCGAACTGCTGGAAGCGCTCCTCGACGTGGACGGTGAGCGTGGACGTCTGACCCGCGATCTTGCCGCTGACGATGCTGACGGCCCCGAACTCGCCCAGAGCACGGGCCGTGGTGAGGATGACGCCGTAGGTGACACCACCACGGATCGCCGGCAGGGTGATGCGCCAGAAGGTCTGCCAGGGCGTCGCCCCAAGCGTGTGGGCCGCCTGGTCCTGCTCAACGCCGATCTCCTGGAGCACGGGGACCACCTCGCGCACCACGAACGGCAGCGACACGAAGATGGTCGCCAGTACCATCGACGGCAACGCGAATATGACGCGTATCCCGTTCTCGGCGAGCCACCCTCCCAGCCACCCGGTCCGGCCGTAGACGAGAATGAGGGACAGGCCGACGACGACCGGCGAGACCGCGAAGGGCACGTCGATGAGCCCGCTCAGGAAGGCCTTCCCGGGAAAGGTGCGTCGCACCATGAGCAGGGCACAGAACACGCCGAACACGGTGTTCAGCGGCACGGCGATGGCGGCGATCAGTACCGTCAGGTAGAGGGCGTGCAGCGTCTCTGGATCGCTGAGCGCCTGCAGCACCGGCTGCAAGCCGTTCTCGAAGGTCCGAAAGAAGACCATCCCGACGGGCAGCACCAAGATCAGCGCCAGGTAGACGAGCGCGACGCTCCGCAGGCCGTACCGGCTGGCGCGCGAGCCCCTGGCGCCCGGCGCGACAGGCTCGGTGCGGCCACTACTCATCGCCCTTCCTCCCCCAGCGCTGCACGAACGCGAGCAAGAGCAACACGCTGAACGAGATCAGGAGCAGGACGACCGCGAGCGCCGCGGCGCCGGCGGAATCACCACTCTCGATCAGGGCGAAGATCCGCACGGGCGCGATCTGCGTCTTGAAGGGGATGTTGCCGGAGATCAGGACGACGGAGCCGAACTCGCCGATGGCGCGCGCGAACGAGAGGCCGGCGCCGGAGACGATGGCCGGCAAAAGACTCGGAAGCACGACCCGTCTGAACACGGTAGGGCCGTGCGCGCCGAGCGAGCTGGCCGCCTCTTCGACGTCCTTCTCGAGCTCCATGAGCACGGGCTGCACCGAGCGCACGACGAACGGCAGGGTGACGAACAGCAAGGCGAGCATCACCGCCGCACGTGTGTAAGCAAGGTTCACGCCGAGCGCACCCTTCGGCCCGTACAGGGCCAAGAGCGTGAGACCGGCGACGATCGTGGGCAGCGCGAACGGCAGATCGATAAGTGCATTGACGATCGTCTTGCCCGGAAAAGTGTCACGCACGAGCACCCAGGCGATGATAGTGCCGACGACGGCGTTGATCGCGGCCACCGCCAGCGAGGAAAAGAGACTCAGCTGCAGCGCCGCCCGCGTGTCGGGGCTGCTGACGACGCGCCAGATCGCGGCCGGGCCCAGCTCGGCCGCATGCCAGGCGACGGCGGCCAAGGGGATGAGGACGATGACGCTGAGATACAGCGTCACGAGGCCGACGCCGAGCCAGGTGCTGCGCCGCACCTTCCTGCGGCGCAGCACCTGGCTCGGCGCCGGCCTCGCCATGACCGTCCCGGCCGTAGCCAGGCTGCTACTGCTGGGTACTGATGCCAAGGCCCTGCTCGATGGTCGCCATCACACTGGCAGTGGGATCGAAGAAGTCCTTGTTGACCTGGTCCCAGCCGCCGAGGTCGTCAATGGTAAAGAGGTTCGCCGGAGTGGGGAACTTGTCGGCGCCGGTGACGCCTTCGACGACCGGCCGGTAGCCTTTCGAGACGAAGATGGTCTGGGCCCCGAGCGTATACAGGTAGTCGTAGAAGGCCTTCGCCTCGGATGAGGAGCCCGCGTCCGTGGTCACGGCCAGCGGGTTCTCGATGAGGATCGTCTCGGCCGGTACGACATAGTCGACCGCCTCGCCCGCTTGCTGCGCCGCGATCGCCTCATTCTCGTACGACAGCAGCACGTCGCCCTTGCCGCCGACGAACGTCTGCAGTGCGTCGCGAGCGCTCTTGTCCTGGACCGGCACGTGCTTGAAGAGCTCGGCCAGATACGCCTCGGCCTCCTGCACTGTCCTGCCCTGCTTCAATTGCGCGCCGTAGGCGGCCATGATGTTCCACTTGGCGCCGCCGGAGGTGAACGGGTTCGGTTCGATCACCTCGACGCCGGGCTTCGTCAGAGCGTCCCAGGTCGTGATTCCTTTCGGGTTGCCCTTGCGGACTACGAGGACCACGACCGACTTGGTGACAAAGCCCTTGTACTTGTTCTGGTCCCAGGTCTTGGCGACCAGGTTGGCCTTGACGAGCCGGGCCATATCGGGCGCCAGCGAGAACTCCACGACGTCGGCAGGCAATCCGGCCTCCACAGCACGGCTCTGCTCGCCCGACGCGCCGTACGACTCGCTGAACTGGACGTCCTTGCCGGCGTCGGTCTTCTGGAACGCCGGGATCAGCTCGGCGTACGCCTCGCGCGGCGTCGAGTAGGCGACGAGCGCCACCTTGGGGCTGCCGCCGCCACATGCGGCGAGGGTCGTCACAGCCGCAGCGGCGACCGCCATCAGCACCAAGGCTCCAAGGGTCTTCATCATGGCATCCGTTACCTCCCGCGCGCCCATTGTTGAGCGCGGCAATCAACATTAGTAAGATTGGCTGCATGGGAGTATGCATGAGGAGAGGTAATAGTTCAAATCAGGATTACTTATAGATGCCCAGGCACAGATGCGCTGTTCCGCGGCATACCGCGGCCACGGCACCGGCGCGGGAGCCGTCTGGTACGATTCACTCAGCGCCGCGACGAGCGGCGCGCGACCACGGGAGGATGATCGATGTTCGAGTTCCTGACGCTCCCCGAGCGCACCAGCAAGCCGCGCGAGAGCGGCCTCACGCACGTGCTCGACAAGGGCTACAGCCTCGACCAGGTGCGGCAGTTCCTCGAGGTGGCCAAGGACTACGTCGACATCGTCAAACTGGGCTGGGGCACGGCCGCCGTCACGCCCAATGTCAAGGACAAGATCGCTCTCTACCAGAGCTTCGGCATCCCGGTCTGCTTCGGCGGCACCTTCTTCGAGGTGTGCCTGCGTCAGAACAAGCTCGATGACTTCGTCTCCCTGGTGCGCGAGTGTGGCATGACCTGCGTGGAGATCTCCGACGGCACGATCGACATCACGGAGGAAGACAAGCTGGCCCTGCTGCGGCGCTTCGCCAAGGAGTTCAAGGTGCTCAGCGAGGTCGGCAGCAAAGACGCGAGCGTGGTCATCGCCCCGTTCAAGTGGGTCGACAGCATCAAGCGTGAGCTCGAGGCCGGCGCCTGGAAGGTCATCACCGAGGGGCGCGAGTCGGGCACCGTGGGCATCTACCAGCCCGGCGGCGAGGTCAAGGAGGGCCTGCTCGACGAGATCCGCTCGGCGGTCGACCCTACGCAGTTGCTCTTCGAAGCGCCGGTCAAGAGCCAGCAGGCCTGGTTCATCAAGGAGTTCGGGGCCAACGTCAACCTCGGCAACATCCCGCCCGAAGAAGTGATCTCGGTGGAGACGCTCCGCGTGGGCGTGCGCGGCGACACGCTGCTGCACTTCCACTGAGCGTGTCGCCGCACCCCGTCACGCGCTCCCGAGACCGCAGCTTGGTCGCGTGACGCTCTCTCTCATCCGCCACGGCGAGACCGACTGGAACCGCGAGCCCGCGCGCTGCCAGGGCTGGGCCGAGATCGGGCTTAACGAGACGGGCCGCGCCCAGGCGCGCGACCAGGGTCGCGCGCTCAAAGGGCGCGGCCTCGAGCTCATCGTCGCCAGCCACCTCTCGCGCGCACGAGAGACCGCCGAGCTCATTCGCGAAGAGCTCGGCGGCAATATCCCGCTCGTGCTTGACCCTCGCCTCGCGGAGACACACCGCGGCGACTGGGAGTCGCGGCTGTTCGCTGAGATCATGCTCGAGGACGCCCAGGCGTGGCGCGGGTACCGCGAGCACCC
>JADGPQ010000162.1 GCA_017882325.1 Thermoleophilia bacterium | reverse complement strand
CGGTGCGGCGTGCCGCCGCCGTGCACCACCGCCTGCTTCTCGAGGGCCCGCAGTCCCGGCGTGGTCTTGCGCGTGGCAGCGATGCGCGCCGAGGTGCCGGCCGTCTGGGCTACGTACTTCGCCGTCAGCGTGGCGACGCCTGAGAGGCGGCAGAGGAAGTTGAGACCCGTGCGCTCCGCCGCAAGGATCGCGGCCAGCGGGCCGCCCACGGTGGCGACGACGTCGCCGGCCGCGAACCGGCCGCCGTCGACGACGCCGAACTCGACCCGCAGAACTGGATCGACAATCGCCGCCGTGGCCACGAAGGCGGCGGCGCCGGAGAGCACGCCGGCCTCGCGGGCGACGATCCGCGCGAGGCCGTCGCCGGAGAAGGCGGAGCCGGTGATGTCGCCGTAGCCGGCGAGGTCCTCGGCGAGTGCGGCGCGCGCCGCGGCGCGCGCCGCCTCTTCGTAGCTGCGCTCGCTCACGGGCGCGCCACCTTGCCGATCACGCCTTCCTCCCGCTCGTGCGGGGGCAGACGCAGCGTGATGTGCCGCCGCCAGTGCCCGTCGTCCACCGCCGGGAAGTCGTCGCGCAGGTGCACGCCGCGCGACTCCTCGCGAAGCAGGGCGCACTTGGCGATCTGCGTGCCCAGAGTGAGCAGGTTGAACACCTCGTACTCGGCTTCGCCGAGAGTGCCGAACCGTAGCTCCGAGGTAAGTGCGCTGAGATCGGCGAGCGCCGTGCGCAGGTCGTCGCCGCGGCGCAGCACCCCGACCTTGTCGGACATCACCGACGTCAGACGGTGGCGCGCCGAGGCGGCGTTGTCGCCGTCGCCGTCCGCCGCCGCTTCGGGCAGGTCGAAGCGCAGACGGCGGACGTCTTCGCCAAGACGGCCGATGTAGCGATCGAGGTCGCGCACCACGCGGTCGCTGAAGACCAGCCCCTCGAGCAGCGAGTTGCTGGCCAGGCGGTTGGCGCCGTGCACGCCGGTGCTTGCTACTTCACCGCTGGCATAGAGGCCGGGCACCGTGGTGCGGCCCCACACGTCGGTGACGACGCCGCCGATGAAGTAGTGGCAGACCGGCGCCACGGGGATGAGCTGCGTCGCGAGGTCGAGCCCGTGCTCTGCCAGGCCCGCCGTGACTCGCGGGAAGCGCTGCTGCAGCCAGGCGGAGTCCAGATGCGTGGCATCAAGATACACGTGGTCGCTGCCCTCCAGCCGCATCTCACCGACCATGGCGCGCACCACGACGTCACGCGAGGCGAGTTCGCCGCGCGGGTCGTACGAAGTCATGAAGCGCTCTCCCGCCGCGTTGCGCAGATACGCGCCCTCGCCGCGCAGCGCCTCGGTGATGAGCTGCACCGTGTCGTGGCCGGGAACAGCGAGTCCCGTGGGGTGGAACTGCACGAACTCCAGGTCGCGGATGGCGGCGCCGGCGCGGTACGCCATCGCGATGCCGTCGCCGGTCGCCACCGGCGGGTTGGTGGTGCGTCCGTACAGCTGACCGGCACCGCCCGTCGCCAGCACAGTGACCATGGCCACGTTGAGCGTGAGCCCGCCGTCGTCGAGGTTGAGCGTGAGCGCCCCCTCACACTTGCCTTCCACGGTAAGAAGGTCGATGACGAACTCGTTCTCGTAGAGTTGGACGCGGCTGCCCACGCGGGCAGCTTCGGCGAGGGCGCTCGACACCTCGCTGCCGGTGGCGTCGCCGCCGGCGTGCACCACGCGAGCCACCGAGTGCGCGCCCTCGCGGCCGAGCACGATCTGCCCGTCGACCTTGTCAAAACGCGGGCAGATGTGCATGAGCTCCCGTACGCGGTCGGGGCCCTCGTTGACCAGCACGCGGACGGCCTCCTCGTCGCAGAGTCCGGCCCCGGCCTTGACGGTGTCCTGGAAGTGCAGCTCGGGCGAGTCGGACGGGCCCAGAGCGGCGGCGATGCCTCCCTGCGCGAGGAAGGTAGTGGTGTCGTCGAACGTCGACTTGGTGAGCAGCCCGACGCGCCAGCGCCGCGCGGCGGCGATGGCGGCGGTGAGGCCGGCGATGCCGCCGCCCAGCACGAGCACGTCGAACGTGCGCCGGTGCAGGGGCTCCCCGGAGCGGCTGGCGATGTAGGGCCGCGACACGGCCGACCGTCTCAGCCGCCGGCCCGTGCCGCCGACGGCAGCCCGGTCCCGGATGTCGCTGCACCGTGGTCGCTGGTCACCGCTCACGCCTCCGCGACGTCGTAGGGCCTTACTACCTGATCTCGAGCCACGGCCTGCGCGAGAGCGGCGACGTCGAGATCGGGCATCCCCTGGGCGCAGCCCCAGATCTCGGCGAGGGGCACGAGCACGAACGCGCGGCGGAGCATGCGCGGGTGTGGGAGCATCAGCTCGGGCTCCTCGGACTCGACATCTTGGAAGACGAGTATATCGACATCGAGCGAGCGCGGGCCAAACCGCAGCCCACGCTCGCGGCCGTGCTCGTTCTCGATGCGCTGGCACTCGGCCAGGAGATCGAGAGGCTGCAGCCCGGTCTCGAGGCACAGGACCATGTTGAGGAACGCGGGCTGCTCCTCGTGGTCCTGGGGCGCCGTCTCGTAGATCCGCGATACCGCGACGACCGCCGTCGCCGGCAACGCAGCCAGCGCCTCGCGCGCCGCCGTCAGAAAGCCCAGGCGGTCGCCGAGGTTGGAGCCCAGCGAGAGGAACACCCGGCTGCGCGGTGGTCCGTTCACGCGGTGCGCACGACCTCCACTCGAGCGGCGGCGATGGGGATGGCGACCGGCGGCGCGGGCTTGGCGACGGCGACCTCGAGAAACGCCAGGTCAAGCGGTCCCCACAGGGCGTCGGCGATGACCTCGGCGAGGTGCTCGAGGAGCTTGAACTCGTGGCCCTCTACGACGCCGCGCACCACGTCGACGACCCACCCGTAGTCGACGGTGCCCGAGAGATCGTCGCTCTGGGCGCCCGGACAGGCGACCGGCTCGAAGTGCACGTCGACGATGAGGGTCTGCCCCACAGCACGTTCCTCGGGGGTGACCCCGCAGCGGCCTCGTAGCTCGATGCCTTCGACGGAGATGGACAGACGGCTCGACATGATGGGCCTCCCGGGGCGCGCCGGCCACGCGGCCGGCAGGCGCTCACGCGGCCGGCACGCCCTCCAGGACGGCCAGCCCCACGCGGAGCGCCTCGAAGTTTGGCTTGACATCGTGCACACGGAACACGTGCGCCCCCGCGAGAAGGCCAACGACCGTTGTGACCACGGTGCCGATGGTGCGCGCCGCGGGCTCGGCGCCGAGGATCGCCCCGAGGAAACGCTTGCGCGACGTGCCGAGCACGACGGGCCTGCCGAGGGTGGTGAAGCGCTGCAGGTCGCGCAGCAAGGCGAGGTTGTGAGCCACGGTCTTGCCGAAGCCTATGCCGGGATCGATCATGAGCTGGTCCTCGCGAAGCCCCTGGGCGAGCGCGAAGGCCATGCGTTCTTCGAGAAAGCGGAGCACCTCGCCCACGACGTCGTCGTAGCGCGGGTCGTCCTGCATCGTCTTGGGCTCGCCGTGCATGTGCATCAGGCAGACCGGGCAGCCCGCCTCGGCGATGACCTCGACCATGCCGGGGTCGAAGCGCAGAGCGCTCACGTCGTTGATGAGCGCGGCGCCGCCGGCCAGAGCCCTGCGCGCCACCTCGGCTTTCATCGTGTCGACCGAGATCGGCACGCCGACCCGCCCGGCCAGGGCCTCGACGACCGGGAGCACGCGGCGCAGCTCCTCGACCTCCGAGACAGAGTCCGAGCCCGGGCGCGTGGATTCGCCGCCGATGTCGACGAGCGCCGCGCCCTCGCGCACCTGCGCAAGGCCCTGTGCGAGCGCGTCGTCGGCGGCGAAGAAGCGGCCGCCGTCGGAAAACGAATCGGGCGTGACGTTGACCACGCCCATGATGCACGGGAACGAGAGATCGAGAGCGCAGGTCGGCTGGGCCGGCACGGCGATCGCGCTCAGCGCGGCGAGTTGATGACAGCGAAGGCCTCGGCGCGAGTGGCGTCGTGGGTCTGGATCAGGCCGCGCACGGCGCTCGTCACGGTGCGCGTCCCCGGAGTGCGCACGCCCCGCATGGACATGCAAAGATGCTCGGCCTGGATCAGCACGAGAGCGCCGAGCGGGTCGAGGGCGCGCACGATGGCGTCGGCCACTTCCGATGTGATGCGCTCCTGCAGCTGCGGCCGCGCCGCGACCTGGCGCACCACGCGGGCCAGCTTGGAAAGGCCGGTGATACGCCCGTCCCTGCTGGGGATGTAGGCCACGTGGGCCATGCCCGCGAAAGGCAGAAGATGGTGTTCGCAGACCGAGTAGAAGTCGATGTCGCGGATGACCACCATCTCGCGGTGATGTTCGCCGTCGATGGCGACCAGGAGCTCGGCCGGGTCCGGGGCGCCGATGCCCGAGAAGATGTCCTCGTACATGTCGGCGACGCGGCGCGGCGTGCCGATCAGGCCCAAACGCTCGGGGTCTTCGCCGATACCCTCGAGGATGAGGCGAACACCTTGCTCTATCCTGTCGCGATCCACGTGTGCCTGGTCGGAGCGTCCGGGGACGTCAGGTCGTCTCGGGATTGACCGGGTTGACGTGCGCCGGCTTGGGCACCGCCGGCTGCGCCGGGCGCTCTTTCTTCTCGCGGTCGCGAGAGACTTTGGCGCGATGCTGGGCGGCTTTCTCGTCGCGATCTCTGAAGACCTCTTCTTCTGGTACGCCGTCGACCAGCCCCTGGAACTCGGACGCGTCGATGGTCTCGCGGACCATGAGGATCTTGCTGATCCTGTCAAGCACCTCGCGCTTGTCGTTGAGCAGGTCCTGGGCGCATTGGTGCGCCTCCTCGATGATACGACGGATCTCGTCGTCGATCTGGCGCGCCACTTCGTCCGAGTAGTCGGCCTGCGCCTGGAACTCACGCCCCAGGAAGGGCATGGACTGGTCGTGCCCCAGGGTGCGCGGGCCCAGTTCCTCGCTCATGCCGAAGCGCATGATCATCTGCTTGGCGGTGGCCGTGGCCTTCTCGAGGTCGTTGGCCGCGCCGGTGGTGATCTCCCCGAACACGACCTCTTCGGCGGCACGGCCGCCGAGCGTCATGGCGAGGGTGTCCATGAGCTCGCCCTTGGTGGTCAGGAACTTGTCCTCGGTGGGCAGCGAGATGGTGTAGCCCAGCGCCTGGCCGCGGCTCACCACGGAGATCTTGTGCACGGGGTCGGTGTGCTCGAGGAAGTGGCCGACGAGCGCGTGGCCCATCTCGTGGTACGCCGTGATCGCCTTCTCCTTCTCGGAGATGATGCGCGTCTTCCTCTCGGGCCCCGCGAGGACGCGCATGATGCCCTCTTCGAGCTCGTGCATCTCGATGACCTTCTTGCCATAGCGGGCCGCCAGGAGCGCGGCCTCGTTCACGAGGTTGGCGAGGTCGGCGCCGGTGAAGCCCGGCGTCTGCGCGGCCAACGCATCGAGATCGATGTCTTTGCCGAGGGGCTTGCCGCGCGAATGTACGTCCAGGATGGCCCGGCGTCCGGGCCTGTCGGGCCGGTCGACGACGATCTGGCGGTCGAAGCGGCCGGGGCGCAGCAGCGCGGGGTCGAGGATGTCCGGCCGGTTGGTGGCGGCGATAAGGATGACGTTGTCTTTCATCTCGAAGCCGTCCATCTCCACGAGCAGTTGGTTGAGGGTCTGCTCGCGTTCGTCGTGTCCGCCGCCCATGCCGGCGCCGCGGTGGCGGCCGACGGCGTCGATCTCGTCGACGAAGATGATGCAGGGCGCGTTCTCCTTGGCCTGGGCGAACAAGTCGCGCACGCGCGAGGCGCCGACGCCGACGAACATCTCGACGAAGTCCGAGCCGCTGATGCTGAAGAACGGGACGCCCGCCTCGCCGGCCACGGCTCGCGCAAGGAGGGTCTTGCCGGTGCCGGGCGGCCCGAACAGCAGCACGCCCTTGGGGATGCGCGCGCCCAGCTGCTGGAACTTCTTGGGGTTCTCGAGGAACTCCTTGATCTCGTGCAGTTCCTCGACCGCCTCATCGGCGCCGGCCACGTCCTTGAACGTGACCTTGGGGGAATCCGCGCTGACGCGCTTGGCGCGGCTCTTGCCGAAGCTCATGACCTTGGAGCCGCCGCCCTGCATCTGGTTCATGATGAAGATCCAGAACCCGATGATAAGGATGAACGGCAGGATGAACGTGAGCGCGCCCGTCCACCAGGCCGACTTGGGGCTCTTGGCGTCGTAGGGCACCTGGTACTGGTTGAGCAGCTCCGTGGTGATCGCCGGGTCGGTGTAGCCGACCGAGTACTGGGCCGCCTTGCCGCCGGCGGGCGCCTTGAGGGTGACCTGCAGCACCTGGTCCTTGGTGTTCATGACGACCGTCTGGACCTTGCCGTTGATGACGTCGTTGGTGAAGCTAGGGACCGCGGGCGGTTTGGCCACGGTGCCCTGACTGACGGTGACCTTGGGGTCGCCGGTCTTGATCTGCTCCTCGAGCGCAGTGGTGTCGGCGATCGGCGTGACGTAGAACACGCCGCCGAGCTGGGTGACCTGCGCAAGCTTGCTCTGCGGGTCGACGAGGACGCTCTTGACCACACCGGCCTGCAGGTCGCTGGTGAGGACCTCCTGTGTCGACATGCCAGGCGCGGAGTAGATGGCCTTGGGGGCGTT
>JADGPQ010000161.1 GCA_017882325.1 Thermoleophilia bacterium | reverse complement strand
CTCTCCGGCCTTTTCACCTGGGCGGGGTTCGATGAGCCCGTGGCGGAGGCGGTCGCGGCGCCCTTCGGCGCTGGCTGCGCCTCCATCATCCAGTACCCCCTCCTGGAGGCGGCCAAGGAGCGACCGCGGGCGATTCTCGGCATGTTCGACGTGTCCGCCCGGCCGCGCGTCCCCGACGGCGTGCTGACGTTCGCCGTGCCGTGGAGCAAGTTCGAGCGCATGCTGGCGAACGCGGACGAGACGTTCCTGACGACTGAGTCCTGGGCCAAGGTGCGGCGTCGGATCGCCCGCCAGACGGGCGCCGGGAAGTAGCGTCGTCGTGTTGGGCGAGCCCGAGGTCGGCCAGTGGTTGTCAGTTCTAACAATCGCCAGAGGCTTGAGCCGCTAGACGGGTAGGCGCCCATCACTCCAAGACAATGCTCGCTCCCCAGAGTGAGGGGCCGGGCAAGCCGGGTGCGCTCGCTCCTGAGTGGCACCGCCGCATCCAAGGAGGCCTCCATTGGAGTCCCAGATCGAGATCGTTGAGTTCACCGACCCCTACTGCACCTGGTGCTGGGGTTCGGAGCCCGTGCTTCGCCATGCCCAGGAGGCCTACGGGGACCAGCTCCGCGTGCGCTTCGTGATGGGCGGACTCGTGGAGGACAGGACCACGTTCTACGACCCCGCCAACGGCATCGGCGGAGCGCAGTGGGAGCGGCAGATTGCCGCCCACTGGCTGGAGGCTTCGGGCCGGCACGGGATGCCCGTGGACATGGCTCACTACGAACGCGTCTTGGGGATGCCGTCGACGTACCCCGCCAACATCGCCTACGAGGCGGCGAAGCTGCAGGACCAGGACCTTGCCGACCGCTACCTGCGGCGACTTCGCGAGGCGGCGGCGATCGAGGGACTCGCGATCCACGAGCCTGGCGTGCTCGCGGGCCTGGCCGCCGAAATCGGCCTGGACCGGGAGCGCTTCACTCGCGACTTCGCGGGTCCGGCCGTGGACGCCTTCGCCGCGGACAGGGCGATGTGCGCCGAGTACGGCGTGTACGGCTTTCCCGCCTTTCTGGTCCGGGTCGGCGAGCGCGCGCAGGTCATCTCGGGCTACAGGGGTTTCTCGCAGGTCGGGGGGCTCATCGACCTGCTTGCCGGCAGCCCGGTGGCGCGGCAGCATCCGACCTTCCAAGATGAGGTGGTCCTCGGCTTCGTGGACAAGTACGGCAGCGCCGCCACTCGTGAGGTCGCGGAGGTCTTCGAGGTCTCAGACGAGGCTGCCGACGAAGCCCTCGACCGTCTGACCGCGGCTGGGCTGCTGGAGTGCGTACCGGCTGAGACCGGTCGTCTCTACCGTGCCGTCGGGGGCGTCACGCCGAAAGGGCGGTGAAACTCGATGACAGACTTCAAGAACACTCCGGACCCGCTCGGCCTTGATGCGGCCGAGATGCGACAGCTCGGCTACTGGGTCGTGGATCGTGTGGTCGCGCACCTCGAAGGCATCGCGGACGAACCCGCGATCCAGGCCGGGACACCGGCAGAGCTGAGGGCAGCCTTGGGCGGCCTGCCACCACAAGCAGGCAGCGATCCCGTCGAAGCGTTGGAGACTCTCGCGGATGTGGCGCTTGCGCACATGCAGCACGGAGAGCACCCGCGCAACTTCGCCCGCGTGCCCGGTCCCTCTAGCTTCGCCGGTGTGCTCGGTGAGTGGCTCGGGACTGGGTTCAACGCGATCGCGGCATCGTGGGGGGGCGGATCGGGACCGGCGACGGTGGAGCTGGTCACGCTCGATTGGCTTCGATCATTGCTCGGCATGCCTGAGGGCACTGAGGGTGTCATGACCAGCGGCGGTTCGCTCGCGAACCTGACCGCGCTTGCGGCAGCACGCGCCAGCGAAGGGCCGGGCGTATGTTACCTCTCCGACCAGACTCACGCCTCGATCGTGCGAGGTCTGCCGGCGTTCGGCTTCGCTGGCGACGAGGTGCGCGTCCTCGCCTGTGATGTCGAGATGAAGCTGCCGGTCGACGCGCTGCACGCGACGATCACCGAGGACAAGGCGGCAGGGCGTCGCCCCGCCTTCGTCGTTGCCACCGCCGGCACCACGAACACGGGAGCAGTCGATCCGCTGCCCGAGATCGCCGATCTCTGCGATTCAGAGGGGCTCTGGCTGCACGTCGACGGCGCCTACGGTGCTTCGGCTGCTCTGTGTGAGGCCGGACGGCGTGTCCTGCGTGGCATCGAGCGTGCCGACTCGCTCGTGCTTGACCCCCACAAATGGCTCTTCCAGCCAATAGACGCTGGCTGCCTGTTTGTCCGTCGCCCAGGGGTGCTCAAGCGCGCCTTTCACATGTCGCCGGACTACCTCGCCGACGTGACGGGAGTGGATGAGGAGGTGGACTTCCGCGACCGCAGCCTCGAGCTGACACGACGCGCCCGGGCGCTGAAGCTCTGGCTGAGCTTCCGCATCTACGGGGTCGAGCGCATCAGTTCCGCCATCGCCCACGGCATCGCACTGGCCGAGCACGCCGAGCGCGTCGTCGCGGGCGATAGGGAGTGGGAGGTCGCGACGCCGGCGCAGCTCGGCATCGTTACGTTCGCCAAGCGGGGTGAGGATGACAACGCCCACGCCTCCAGGGCCGCCGCGCTCGCCGACTCCGGGCACGGCGTCGTCACCAGCACGAAAGTCCTGGGTCGGCCCGCTCTGCGACTCTGTACCATCAACCCGAGAACTACGGCTCTGGACGTCTCGTCGGTCTTGCAGCGACTGGGCGTTGCTGTGGGCCACGAGCCACGTACCTGACTGCTCCTCGATTCCGGCAGGGCAGCTGAGTACACCCGCGAGTCCGTGCGGCGAGGAAGGAAGCCGTGTCGGCGGCCGACGTCGCCGACCAGTTGCCGACGAGACGCCTAGCCACGGTACAATACGGCTGCGCACCGCTCAGCATGGACACCGCGTGGAACCTTGGATCGTGCAGCACAATCGCGACTGGGTGACTACCGCTGCGCACGGCCGGGTGACGACTGCAAAATCTCCATCGCCGGTTCGACTCCGGCCGCCGCCTCCAACTTCTCTCCTGCACACGGGCACTTTCCTGTCGTGCGCGTACGCCCACTTTCGCCCAGATGCGGACATGTTGCCGACGAGAAGCCGGGGTACGCCGGGGTACTGCTCAACACGGGCTGGCACCGAACAGGATTGGCGAGCGTCGGCGGCGCAGCGTTTGCCTGAGTCGACCGCTCAGGCGATGAGCCGCTCGATCGGCTACGCCTCGACCTTGAGCAGCGCGTCCTCTCGAGGAGAGCGTCGCAGGAGCGTCACCCGTTTGCGGACAGGGGCGTGATCTCTTCGCGGACAGTCAAAGAGCTGTTTCGGAAGTCTTCGCGGGGACCAGCGTGTGAGGTTCGAGGCGACGCTGAGCGCGGGCTGGATTCCGCACATACCGAGGAGCCGGCCGCAAGCTCGTCGAGAAGCCCTCTGTCTCCCCGTTCGCCGCCAGCGCGCGTGCCAAGCGGCGCAGCCACTCAGGGTGCCACCTGCGAGAGCCGTACGCGCAGCGGCCAGAGCTCACGCTCTGGCCGCTGCACAGTTCGAGTTCGGCTGGATCCGAGGGTCCGCGAGCCTCAGCCTCAGCGCCTAAGTTCAAGCCGATGCACTTGCTGCGTCGCGGGGCTTGATGTCTTCCCCAAGTGGAAGGACTGCCAGATGGCCGCCCTCATCACGTCGTCGTCGACCGCGTCGGCCTGCTTGAAGTTCATCTTGGCGCACGCCCGTGCGAGCGGCGTGTTCGCCGTGTTCACCGGGTAGCCGGCGTCGCCGAACGGGACGACCGTCGGCTGGATGGTGGTGTACGGCGTCATGTTGGACTTACTGGAGAACGCGGCCCACATCGGCAGCGCCCGCTGGTCGTAGATGCTCATCGGGGAGAGCCCGAGGAGGTGCTCGATGGTGGCTAGCATGGCGGCCGTGTCGTAGTGCGTGGAGTCGATCGTCGCGTGCTGCGTGTACGGGCTGATCACGAGCGCCGGCGAGCGGTGCGGGTCGACGTGGTCGGCGCCGTCCTGCGCGTCGTCCTCGAGCACGCAGATGACCGTGCTGCTCCAGTACGGGCTGTGCGAGACCGCCTGCACGAGGTTGCCGAGGGCGAGGTCGTTGTCGGCCATGTACGAGGCCGGGGTCGCCTTGTCCGTGTTCATGCCCTGACTGTGGTCGTTGGGCAGCCGGACGATCTCGAGGGCGGGCAGGTTGCCGTTCTTGACGAACTGGTCGAACTCGCGCTGCCACTCCGGCTCGCGCACCGTGTGATCCGGGGTGCCCATGTCCCACCCGACGTAGTTCGGGTCCACGGGAGCGCCGAACTTGGCCTGCAGGTGTGTCATGTCGGAGTAGTAGCCGTTGGCGCCCTTGGCGACCATCTCCCCGTAGTCACGGTATGACACGCCGTGGTTGTAGGCGTCGTCCCAGAGGTAGCCGACGGTGGCCGCCACCGCCGACCGAAGGATGGTGGGGTCGGACTGGAGCGGCTCGGTCGGGAACTGCTGCGCGAGCGGCACGAACTCGCTGTTGTAACTGCGCGAGTAGACGTCCGCGTAGTCGAAAGGCCAGACCTTCTCGACGAAGTCGGTCGCAGTCGCCGACGTCGACCAGGGATGGCCATCCTGGGAGATCGAGGCGTTGCAGTCAAAGTTGTCCAACAACACGAACTGGCGCGCCAGGGTGCGCTGGTTGGGCGCCGACGAGTCGTCGTAGAGGTCGAGTTTGGGGTCGCCGTTACCTTTGCCGAGGCTGCCGAACACCTGGTCGTAGGTACGGTTCTCCTTGATCACGTAGATGACGTGCTTGATCGCGTGCAGCGCCGCCGGCTCCTTCGGTTGCCGCTCCTTGGCACCGTTGTTTTCGAGGACCTGCTTGGTCCAGTGCACGAGCTTGGCCTTGCCCGAGGCGTTCGCGTCAGGCAGGCTGATCTTCTCCACGACGCCCTTCATCATCGTGCCCACGTACTGGGTCTCCGAGAGCGGCGGAATATACCAATTCCCGGGATAGAAGTACGGCGGCGGCAGCGGCGAGCCAGTGGAGTTGGGGTAGTTGGCCACCGGCACGAACGGCCCCGCGAGGTTCGGGTGGCCGCCCATCCCGTAGGTGCAGACGACGACCAGCCTGCGGCCGTTGGGCGTGAGCTTCACGTCCGCCGGATACCAGGCCGTCGGGATGAAACCGAGGACGGTCCGGCTGGCCAGGCCGACCACGGCGACAGCGTTCTCGCCGGCCTCGGCGACGTAGAGCTTCTTGCCGTCGGGGCTCACGGTGAGCGCCACCGGCATGGAGCCCTTGGGCGCGCCCGGGACCAGCGAGACGTCGATGGTGGCGGCGAGCGTGTCGGTCTTGCCGTCGATCACGGACACGGTGTCGCTGTTGGCGTTGGCCGCGTAGACCTCGTCGTTGACGGGGTTGACGGCGACACCCGTGGGATGGTCCGCTTGGAGCGGATCGTTCTGGGGCGAGAGCAGGACGTCGTCGATCACCTTCTGGGTCTTCGTGTCGATCACGATCACGTCGCGGCCGCTCAGGTTGGTGACGTAGGCGCGCGTGCCGTGGTTGCTGAAGGCGACGTCGAGCGGGAAGAGCGGCGTACCCAGGTCGATGGTCGCGGTGATCGCCCCGCTCTTCGGGTCGACCACGGTCACGGTGTTGCCGGGGGGGTCCTCGTAGCCGTTGGGGTTGATCGCGCTCAGGTTGTTGACCACGTAGAGCCTGTCGCCGAGCGGTGTGTGGCCGTAGGCCACGCCGGCGGGGAAGAAGCCGGCCGCGATGTCGCCCGTTGGCACGAGCTGGCCGTTCGCGGTCACGTCGTAGGTGTGCAGGCAGTTCTGGCTCGCGCCCGAGGCCCACGCCCGTTTGCCGTCGGGCGAGAAGGCCACACCGTAGAACACCGACTGGCCCTTCATCCCGTCGTAGGTCTGCAGCGACGTCCGGACCATGTGGTGGATGTCGAACAGCTCGGTGGTCTCGTACTGGACCGCCTCACCGCTCGAGGTGACGAGCGCATAGCGCCCGTCCGGCGAGAGTGCGACGCCCCACGGTCCGGGCAGGCCCTGCTGGCCTTCGGGTACGCTGACTGTGCGCCCGGCCGGCGTGATCGACCAGCCGGACGGAGTAGTCGCGGTCGCGGATGACGCAGATGTGGCGAACGCTCCGCCCGCGAGGACCAGGGCCAGCGCGACGAGCACGCCGAGGATGGCGGCCAGCGCGATGGCGGTCCTTGGCCCGTGTCTCATGATGTCTTCCCCCTCATACAGGTGTGCCACGAAGGTGGCGGGCTCCCTAGAAGCGTGCGCAGTGAACCATGGCGCGTACTCTCCCTCCCCATGCCCGCTCGATGGCCCCCGAAGCGCCATGGTGAGACGAGCGCATAGCCTGCTTGAGGTCCTACATCCATGCCTGCATACAGTCAAACGTTGCACCGGACAGGTGGAGTTAGAGTTGCGATGCACGAGTGGACAGGGTTTACCATGGTGCCCCTAGAGAGGGAGGAGTTGTGGGACACGCAACGAGCCTGGGGCGCGCTCATCAAGATCTGGCGAAGCGATTGCGGCGCGGGCCCGTTGCCATGGTGGAGCCAGAGGATCCGGCCGCGAGACGAGCTTGGCGGGAGATCCTGGAGATCCTCTTCTCGCCTGACGATGCCGCGCTGGCTGCTCGCCTGCCGGTCATTCCCACCACCGTCGCGGACCTTGCCCGACGCACCGGCATGGACGCAGGCGCTCTCCGCGTCAGGCTTGAGGCGATGGCCGGC
>JADGPQ010000028.1 GCA_017882325.1 Thermoleophilia bacterium | reverse complement strand
CCTTCTTCACGAAGTTGCGGCCGTCTCCGGCTTCGCGACGGACGAGCTCCAGGATCGTGAGAAAGCGCTCGTCGGGCGCCGCCTTGTCCTGGACGGCCAGCGCCGCCGCGGTCGCGAACCCCGCGCGCTTGACCCACTCGTCGTCGGCGGCGCTCCACTCCCGCACTTTGTCGTAGGCGAAAGGCGTCTTGTCGAAGAGGTTGGACGTCACCTGGTCGCAGACGTCCCACGAGTCGAAGGCCGCGGCCCACTGCTCCATCTGAGCCTCGCTGACGGCCGCCGGGTCGTCGACCATGCTGGCGAGCAGGCGCGCCTCGTGGTTGCCGGTGTCCCACAGAGCGAGGGCGAGATCGTGGTCGGTGCCCAAGTCCTTGGCCATGCGGCGCAACTCGTACACCGACACGCCGAAGGCGCTCGCGACGTTGATGCCGTAACGCGCCATGCCGGCACGGCTCTCGTCGCTGCCCTGTGCGGTCAACTCCTCCATGACGGCGGCTAGGCGCTCGCGAGTGCTCATCGGCCGGCATCCTACGCCGGCCGAGCGCCGGCCGCCAGCTTCAGCGCATCTCCGCGAAGTCGCGATAGCGGTCCAGGTGGGCGACCGCCCGACGATCATCCTCGCTCCCTGCGGTAGGTGTGCACAGAGCATTCCACCGCCGCGAGCCGACCGGCGTCTGGCGACCGTTAGGCACGCAGTTCGGCATCGGCCGCCGCGAGGATCTTCGTGAGCTCGGCGGCCTTCGCGGGGTCGAGCGGTTCAGGTCGGTACTCGCGCCAGATCCGCTCGGCCTTGTGGCGCGCCACCTCAAGGGGATCGCGGAAGGCGCCCTCGGGACCCGGGTGGTGGGTGATCGCGGGCCTGACCGCCTCGCGCATGTGCCGCCGCGTGTGTTTGTGGCCGAGGAAGTGCCCGCCGGGGCCGACCTCGGCGATCGCCCGCAGGGCCAGCGCCTCGTCGTCCAGATCGATGTCCATGATCGCGTAGCGCGCGCGGTGGTAGATGTCGTCGCCGAGGATGATGTGCTCGGGATAGAACAGCGTGTACACGTTGACGAGGCCGATGCTCGGCAACAGCTCCGAGCCTTCTTGCGCCGCCTGCACGAAGTCGAGCGCCTCCTCGACGCCGGCCTGCCACGTGCCGGGCACAGGCGAGTCGGTGCCGCAGGTGGCCGACTCGGCCGGCACGCCCCAGTGATGCGCGAGCTCGGTGCCCAAGGCGCGGCTGCGCCCGTCTTGGGGAAAGCTCATGAAGTTGCCGCTGCTCGGGTCGACCCAGCTCTGCATGGTCGAATGGAGCACCGGCGCGCCGGGATGCGCCAGCTGCAGCAGCACGGTGGCCGCGACCAGCTCCGCCGAACCGAGTGCATAGGCGCCGGCCTTCGTGGCCGGCGCCGTGGTGCCCAGCGTCGGCATGGTAACGAACGCGACGGGAACGCCTGCCGCGGCAAACACGAGGGCCGCTTCGATGCCGTCCTTGTCGATGACGAGCGGCGAGATCGTGGCGATGAGACCGCTGAGCACGGGCCGGCGGCGCAGCTCCTCCGGCCCTCCCGCGATGACCGTGGCCATCTCGACGGCGTAACGCGCTTCGCGCGCGCCGTTCACCATCCCCTGCAAGTGTTTGACGGTGTTGTTCCAGCCGGCGTCCAGCTCGTGGAGCTGCGCCGTCTCTCCATAGTCCCCGGCGCTGAGCGTGGGCCACCAGAAGGCGATGCTCGAGAGGTAGTCCTGCATGCGGGTGACGTCGGCCAGGTCGGCCTTGGTGGACGGCCGCCGCTCGCGCGTCGCGAAATCGATGATCTCGACGCCGCAGCCGTCGGTGGTGCAGTAGGTGTTGCCGTCGCCGACCGGGATGTGGCAGCTCGCGTCGCGCGCGCCCAGAGTGAAGCGGCGTGGCGCCTTCGCCATCGCCGCGAGCACGATCTCGGGCGGGAACTGGGCGGTCTGCGCGGCGCGGTCGACGCGCACGCCGTGTTCCGCGAGCAGACCCAGCGCCTGCTCGGAATGGAACTGCACGCCTACCGCGTCGAGGATGTCGAGCGTCGCCTGCTTGAGGCGGTCGAGTTGTTCGGTGGAGTGATAGGTGGTCGTAAAGGCGCGCCTCAGCGGCTCGATAGCCAGGCGTTCGATGGATGCCAAGGGATCAGCCTCCGGCTCGGGGACGTCGGGACGCCGGCGCGGGCAACATGCGTGCGCCGCGCAGACGCGCTGAGCTCATTCATACCACCGGCCCGAGCCGCCGACCAGACAGGCGATCCTCGCGAGCCCGCGGCCATGCTCTTCGGCGAACTTCGCGCCGCGGCCGGCGGCGAGTCTGCGCGGGTCTGACGCGAGGCCGCGCAGTCTGGTACCTTTCCTTCATGCAGACGGCAGACTCCGGCGCCGCGCGGCGCCCCCTCGTCATCGCCAACCCCTCCGCAGGTCGCGGCCGCACCGGCCGCGACCTTTCGCATCTCGTGAGCGCCTTGCGCGACGCCCTGGGCGAGCTCGACATCGTCACCACTGCCGGCGCCGGCCAGGCGACGGACCTCGCTGCCGCCGCCGCAGGTGAGCGGCGGCCGCTCGTCATCAGCCTGGGCGGCGACGGCACGCTCCACGAAGTCGTGAACGGACTCATGCAGGTCCGCGGACCGCTGCCCGACGCTCCTCGCGAGACCGCTTCTGTCCCTTCGCTCGGTCTCCTCGCCACCGGCACCGGCGGCGACTTCGGGCGCGCGCTCGGCATCGCACACCGCATGGAGGACTACCTCGCCGCCGTGGCAGGCGGTCACGAGCGCGCCGTCGATGTAGGGCTGGCGCGTTTCACCGGCACTGACGGCAGGCCGAGAGAGCGGTACTGGATCAACGTGCTTTCCGCCGGCATCGGCGGGCTGGTGGACCGCTACGCTGCCACTGCCCCCGCCGTCGTGGGCGGCCGCGTCGCCTACGCCCAGGCCGCCCTGCGCGGCATCGTCATGTGTCGCCGCGTACGGCTGCGCTGCCGCATGGTGCTGCCGGACGGAGGCGCTGGCGAACGCCTGCTGTACAGCCATGCCGTGGCGATCTGCAACGGCACGACCTTCGGCGGCGGCATGCGCATCGCCCCGATGGCGCGGCCCGACGACGGCCTGCTGGAGGTGATCGCTTTTGAGACGCATTCGCGCTGGCGACTGGTCGGGCGGTTTCTCACGGTGTACGCGGGGACCCACACGAGCGAGCCGGGGGTGCACCACTTCACGTGTCGCGCCCTGCGGCTGGAACCGCTCGGCCCCCCTCCGCGGCCGCCCCGCAGCTGCGTGTTTCCCCTCGATGTGGACGGCGAGGCGCTGGGCGACGTGCCACTCGACGTGAGCCTGATCGAACACGCTCTCAACATCCGCGCGCCCCTCACTCCACGAAGCTGAAGCCCTCCTCGCGGAACACGCGCAGGCAGATGTCGCAGACTTCCGCGTCGTAACGTACACCGCGGCCGCTCTGGATCTCCTCCAGGGCCAGCTCCACACCGAGCGCCGGGCGGTAGGGCCGGTGCGAGGACATCGCCTCGGTGACGTCGGCCACTGCGAGGATGCGCGCGAAGCGCCCGATGGCGTCGCCCTCGAGACGATCTGGGTAGCCGCTCCCGTCCAGGCGCTCATGGTGCTGGCGCACCGCGATCAGCACCTCGCCGGGCAGCGCCGCCGGCGCGAGCAGGTCACAGCCCGCCGCGCTGTGGACCTTGATGATGGCGAACTCGGCCTCGCTCAGCCGCGTGGGCTTGCTGAGGATCTCCGCCGGGACGGCGATCTTGCCGATGTCGTGCATCGTCGCCGCCAGGCGCAGCAGCCTCAGCTCGGCATCATCCATCCCCATCGCACCGCCGATGGCCAGCGCCAGCTGCGCCACGCGCCGCTCGTGGCCCGCGGTGTACGGGTCACGCGTGCTCATGGCGCCCGACAGCGTGGCCACCGTGCGCTCCATGGCTTGCTCGAGCTGGGCGAGGCCGAGCAGACGGTCCTCGCCGTCGAGCCGCCGCGCCTCTTCGACGGCGGCGGCCCGCCCAAGGACCCGGAACAGCTCGAGCTGGCTGGAGCGGAGCGTGACGTCGGCATCGAACAGTGCGCTGAGCGACGCGACCGTGTGCCCCCCGGCCTTGACCGGATAGCCGATGTACGTCCGCGCACCGTATCTATTCAGGTCCCGGCTCGTGCGCGCGTGCGCGCTGTGCTCCAGTCCTGCGATCACGCAGACGTCGTCGCCGCCCTGCGCGATCACGTCGGCGCACGCCGTCCCCGCTGACGCGGTGATCGTCGGCAGGTCCACGGGCGCGTTCCACGAAGCGACCGTCAGCAGATCGTCGCCCCGTCGCCGGTCGTACAGACAGAAGGAGGCGCCGCTCACGCTGCCCAAAGCGGCGCAGATCGCTGCGAGATTGTGGTCGTAGTCCGGGCTGAAGCTCAGGAAGCACTCGCCCATCGCGGCGAGGTTCAGCTCGTCCCAATACCAGATCAGCTCGCTCGCGACCTGGTCTGCGAGCACGCGGAGAAAGTGGATGTCCCCGTCGTCCCACGTGCGCAGCGTGTCCGTTGTGCTGAGGGCCAGCATGCCCACGAGAGCATCGTCGAACACGAGGGGCGCAGCGATCAGCGAGCGCAGGCCGAGGCTATCCCACAGCCGGCGCTCGGCCTCGGCCTCCGCCGGCAGCTCGGCCACGTCACCGACGGTGACGATCTCCCGCGCCTCAAGGCGCGGGCGCAGCCAGTCCAGCTCGATGAGGGTCGTGACAGACTCGCTCGCCTCGACCGACTGGCGGTCGCGCGACCACCTCCGTCCGCGATCGAACGTCAAGTGGTCGACGTCCAGCTCGTGCATGCTCACGCTATCGACGCCGGTGTTCCGTCCGACCTCAGCCAGCATGTCATCGAGGACTTGGGGCATGTTCGCGACCTGGGCGGCCCTGAGACGCGTGGAGATCGAGGCCAGCATCGTCTCGAGGTCGAGCTGCCGCCGCAGGGCGTCCTCGGCACGGCGGCGCTCGCTGACATCCTGGGCGACCCCGAAATACTCGGTGCCGCCGTTCGCGGCGGGCAGCGGCACCGCCCGAGAGGCGATCCAGCGGTACTCGCCGGCGGCGCCGCGCAGGCGATATTCGCACTCGTAGGCGCTCTCCGAAGACGTCGCCTGCCGCCAGGCCGCGGCCACCCGCTCGCGGTCGTCAGGATGCACGGCCAGCAGCCAACCGTCGCCGAGCATCTCCTCGGCGGACTGCCCCGTGAAGCTCATCCAGTCTTCGGAGGGGTCGTCGATCGCGCCGTCGGATCCGGTGACCCAGGTCATCTGGTTGGTCTGTTCCACCAGTGTGCGCAGGCGCAGCTCACCGCGCTCAAGGGCACGCTCCGCGCCACGCCACTCGCTGACGTCGCGGCCAAGACAGAAGACGCCGCGCATGACGCCATCGTCCTCGAAGAGGGCTTCAAACGTCCACAAGACGGTGCGCTCGCCAGCGGGCGTCGCCATCGTCATCTCGCGCTGCACGCTGAACGGCGGGCGCGCAAGCTCCTCCCAGAGGCCTGCCATCTGAGCCTGGTACTCCGCGGCGCAGGTGTGAGCCTCGTCGAGCGGCCGTCCGAGGAGGGCCTCAGCCGAAAGCCCGAGCACGGCGCAGAGCGACGGCGACACGAAGTCCACGCGGCCGTCGGCGTCCAGCTTGATGACGTACTCCCCGGGACTCTCCAGGAGGAGCTCGAGGATCTCGTGCCGCCGGCGCTCGACATCGTCGGGAAGCTCCGCACTGCGGCCGCTGAGGAACACCGTCCAGGCAGCGAGTGCGGGGCCTGCGTCTCCGTCCTCCACGCCCTCCGCCACGACCGGCGTCGCCACCACGTGTGCCCAGAGCTCCCGACCGCCCTCGCCGACGACGTGCTCCTCGAACGTGTGGGTGCGAGGCTCCTCGGCGCCCTCGTCGTCCCAGCCGCGCAGGCGCTCCTCCCAGCCGGGCATGACGTCGGCCCAGTCGGCGCCGAGTAGCTCGTCGCCCCCCGCCCCAAGGAGGTCGGCCAGGGGCTGGTTGGCGGCGAGTAGCACGGCGTCGGCCGTGACCACGCCGAGCGGCTGCGGGTGCGGCAGGTAGCCGAGCACCTCGACAAGCCGACGGATCTGCGCGCGGACTTCGTCCGGCACCCGCCCCGTGAGCCAGTCGCTATGCTGAAGTTGCGGTCCCATCCCCCTGTGTATCGGCCGGAGGGTGCCGAGAGATGACCCTGACCGTACAAACGGGCACGGGCAGTCGTGTAGCGCGCCGGCGCCGCCGGCGGCCGGCGAGACTCCGAGGCGCATCTGCTACCCTGATGTCGTGAGTGACCGCCCTGACATCCACGACGGCGCGACGGACGATCTGGCCGCTTCCTGCGACCTCGCCGAGTTCGAGGTGAGAGAAGTCTCGCCGCAGCGCACGGCGACCAGGCTTCTGCGCGAGTCGAGCCGCGTCGAAGCGTTCAGCGACGGCGTCTTCGCCATCGCCATCACGCTGCTCGTGCTCACTCTGGCCGTACCCACCTACGAGAAGGCGTCAAGCGCGCCGGAGCTTCGTCGCGCGTTGCTCGACCAGTGGCCCACCTACGTGGCGTTCGTGATCTCGTTCCTGACCATCCTCATCATGTGGGCCAGCCATCACAACATCTTCAGCCTCATCCGCCGCGTCGACCACGTGTTTCTGCTCCTCAACGGGCTCGTGCTCATGGGCGTGACGCTGGTCCCCTTCCCCACGCAGCTGCTGGCGAGCCACCTGGGGCACCCCGGCGGGGGGGTCGCCGCCGAGGTCTACTGCATCATCGCCCTCTTCATCTCCTTCGCCTACAACGCCCTGTGGTACTGGGCGCGGCGCGGCGGGCACCTGCTCGAGCCCGACGTCTCGCCGCAGACGCTGCGCGCGGTGACCAGGCAATACGCCGTGGCGCCGGCCGTGTACGTCGTGGCCCTCGGCTTGGCGCTGGTGAACGTGTGGGCGAGCATCGCGATCTTCATCGGCGTAAGCGTGTACTTCGCTATCCCCACGCGTGCGACGGTCCCGCTGGGGGAAGACGCCGGAGAGGACGACGCGGTCGACCTGGCGGGGTAGTGGCGGGAGGCGCGGCCGCTCCCCGCCCCGCGGCCGCCCCGCCCGGCAGCCTACGTGCCGAAGATGCTCACCCGGTCCTTGCCCTGGTGCTTGGCCAGGTACAGCGCTTTGTCCGCGCTGCTCAGCAGCTCCTCGTGCGTGTACCCGCCGAGGCCGATGCCGGCGACGCCGATGCTCACCGTCATGGCCACGTCCCTGTGACCCTTGGCGCTTTCGAAGCGATGTTCGCGGATGGCCGCCGCGATGCGATCCGCCACGTTGTGCGCCGCAGTGGGCTCTGGGCCGCTCGCCTTGGCCTGCGGCAGAATGACCATGAACTCGTCGCCGCCGTAGCGCGCGAGGATGTCGACATCGTTGCGCGTGCCGAGACGGAAGATCTCCGCCAGCTCGGCGAGCATCCTGTCGCCTTGAGGATGGCCGAACCGGTCGTTGAACGTCTTGAAGTCGTCCACGTCGATCATCAGCAGAGAAAGCTCCTGACCGTAGCGGCGCGCCGTCGCCACCTCATGGCGCAGGTGCTCGCTGAAGTGGCGGTGGTTGAAGAGGCCGGTGAGCCCGTCGGTGATGGCTTGTTCGGCCAGGCGCGAGTACGCGCGTGCGTTGACGATGGCGATGGCCGCCTGGTCCGCGATGGCCTGCAGGACGCGCTTGTCGTCCTCGGTCCAGCGCCGCATCTTGCGGCTCTCCCCCACGTCGATGAGGCCGATGACCTCGTCCTTGTAGATGAGCGGCAGGCTCATGTTGGACAGTTCGCCCCACGCGTCCATTTGCGCGTGTTCCTCCGAAGAGAGCTTGGGATCGTCGCGATACCAGATCGACGGACGTCGTTCCCTCACGCAGGCGGCGAGATCACTCCAGTTGCCCGAGTCGTAACGCGTGCCGACCCAGTCCGTGGAGTCGATCTCCAGCTCGGGAAGCTGGTAGAAGGCGATCACCTCGAACTCGTCGCCGGCGGATTCGTAGTCGTAGAGGTCGCACCAAGCCACGTCCAGACGTTCGGTGACGAGGCGGGTGATGAGCTCCAGAGTCTCCACGAGGCCGGTGCTGGCGGTGATGGCGGCGCTCGTCTCGAGGAGCACCTTGTACTGCTCCACGACTTTCTCGAGCGCCGCGATGCGGCCCGCCGCGGCATGGGCCGCGCCGACGCCGAGGCTCGCCCCGCGGCCCCTCCGGTCTGCTGCATCGCTCATCCGCGACCCCCTGACCCGACAAGTCCTAGGTCTATCGCACTCCAGCGCCGAACGCCAGAGAACGGGCGACGGCGGCCGGCTTGCCGTCGCCCGAAGGGGCGACGCCCCCGCGCAAACCGCCCGGACGGTGCAACGTCAACCTACGTCACCCTCGTCGTGGGGGGCAGAGCCTGCTAGCGTCGGTGGCCGGCGGGGTCGGCAGGAGCGAGCCTCGCCGGCCACACGATGATCACACGACGGTCCCCAAAACGACGCCACGCCCAGGCCGGCGAGCACCCAGCCGGCGGCGTTGGCGGCCCGTCAGGCAACGCGTGCTCTCGCTCAGAAGCTACCGAGGCCGCCGCCGCTCCCCGGATCGTCTTCTGCGACGTGACGGGCCGCCGGGACCTCGCGCAGCGAGCCGCGGCGGCCTTCCCCGACTCGCGCTTCGTCTGGCGCCGCTCGTGGTTCGACGACCCCGGCGAGCGGCGCGCCCGGGCGGAGCGCCGGTCGGCGCGCGGCGCGCCCGTGGGCATGTGGCTGTGGAGCGGCAGCGAAGAGCAGCTGCTCGCCCGCGTCAACGACGTGCTGTTGCGCTTCGTTCACCCGCTCGTGGCTCGCGGTCTGCCTTACTGCATCGGGTTCCCGTTCGCGGCCGACGCGCTCGCGCGCCGCCCTCTCGGCCCCGCCGACGCCACCCGACTGGACCTCGAAGACATCGGCGTTCTGCTCGGTACACGCGGCGCCGCGCGCGGGGGTGACCAGATGGGCGTGCGACGCCCGGCGCGCAGACACCGGGGAGCGCACGCCGCCGCTCCAGACCGCGCCCCAGCGACCATCGTGGCGCGCGCGCACGACGACGTACGGCTCGACGCAGCTCAGCGCGCCGCCGTAGAGCACGGGCGCGGCCCGGCGCGCGTCCTGGCGCCCGCCGGCTCGGGCAAGACCAAGACCCTCATCAGCCGGGTCGCTGAGCTGGTGACGCGCGGCGTGGATCCCGGCGGCATCCTGCTGCTCGCCTTCAACCGCAAGGCGGCCGAGCAGCTCGAGGAGCGCCTCGCCGCGCGGGGCATCGCCACCACGCGGCGCATCCGCGGTGAGCGCGGGCTGCGACCCGCCGCCGTGCACTGCGCCACCTTCAATGCGTTCGGCTACCGCTATCAGCGCGAGATCGTCGCCGCGCGCTTCATGCTTGACACGCGCGGCGCCGGGCAGCGCGCCCTGATGAAGCAGGCCATGGAGGCAGCCGGCGCGGCGCCGGCCGTGCTCAGTCCCGCGCGCGGCAGCGACCCCGTGGGTGCGTTCCTCGCCGCGATGACGCGCGTGCGCGCCGGACTCGAAGCGCCCGAAGACGTGGAGGTCCGCATCGAATCGGCCGGCGACCACCCCGTGGTCACGGTTCCATTCGCCGAGGTCCACGCGCGGTATACGCGCGCCCAGGCGGTGACGGGCTGCCAGTCGTTCGACGACCAGATCTACCTCGCCGTCGCCGACATGCTCGCCGACCCGGAGCATCGCGCCTACATCGAGGGCCGGTTCGATCACATCCTCGTAGACGAGTTTCAGGACCTCAACGGCGCTCAGCTCGCGCTGGTCGACGTGCTCTCGCGGCCCCGGCGCGACCTCTTCGTGGTGGGCGACGACGACCAGCTCATCTACGGCTGGCGGTCCGCCGACCCGCGCGGCATCCTCGAGTTCCACAAGCGCATGCCGCCGCGGCCCTGGTCGGCGACCTACACACTGTGCACCAACTACCGTTGCTCGCGTGTCGTGGTCGAGTCGTCCGCCAGACTCGTGGCCAACAACACGGTCCGCGAGCACAAGGACGTGAGGCCGCGCGAGGGGGCGGCGGAGGGCGCGCTGCGCTTCGCCGGCGCGCCCTCATGGCCCGCACGCGCGACGGCGCTCTGCGCCTTCCTGCGCGCCGAGAGGTCGCGACTGGGCTGCGCCTGGCGCGACCTCGCCGTGCTGTGCCGCTATCGTTCGCAGCAGCTCTCCGTGGCGCTGGCGCTCGACGCCGACGAGATCCCGCGTACGCCGGCGCTCGGCTACAGGCTCTTCTCGCACCCGGGCGCCGCACTGCTGCGCGCGTACATCGACCTCGCCGCCGCGCCGGAGGACATGTCGGGTGACCGCCTGTGCCGGCTGCTCAACAAGCCGAACCGCTACCTCGGCAACGCCGTGGTGGAGGCCGTCGGCGCAGCCCCACGGCCGTGGACTCACGTGCGGAGGCTCGCGGACAGTGAGCCGGCAGCAGGAAGGCGACCCCTGAGCACGCTCGTCGAGAGCGTGCGGGCGCTCGGCGCGATCCTCCAAACGACCGCGTCCGGCGGAAGCGCCGGCGAGCTCGTCTGGGCCGTGGTCGACGAGTTCGCTCTCGAGGATTACTGGGAAGGCGCATCGCTGGACTCATCCGGACAGGCGGACGACGCCGGAGCGCTCCAGGTGCTCGACGCCTTGCTGGTGCTCGCCGAGACCTACCCTGATCCCACAGTCTATCTCTCCGTCTGGGACCGGCTCCTCGTCGACGAGCTCGCGCACGCCGATATGGCCGACGACACGCTGGCGCGAGAAGAGGCGGAAGAGGATCGCGTGGTCATCGGCACGATCCACGCCGCCAAGGGGCGCGAGTACGCCGCCATCGCGATCCCGGACTACGACTGCGACGTCACCCGCTGGGAGGCGGCGGAGATCGAGGAAGAACGGCGGGTCGTCTACGTCGGCGTCACGCGGGCGCGCGACTCCGCCCTGCTGACCATCGACACGTCACGACCGTATGTCCACCCGTTTCTGCGGGAGCTGGTGGAGCGACCCGAGCCCGACGAACACGGGTCGCTTACGGCCTGGCTGCTCGACGAGGAGTGTCCGCACCTGCGCGCCCGCATCGCGGCGCGGATCGCCGAGGTGGAGACGCTGTTTCCCGAACTTTCGCCCGAGCTGGCGGCGCCTTTCTCGACCGCACAGGCGGACGAGTAGGGAGCCGCGGCGCCGATCAGTCCTTCGCGCCCTTCCCGGGCTGCGACGGCTGGGGGCGCGTCAGCGGCCCGTGCGGGCGCACGAAGTTCTGAGGGTCGATGGAGGTGCGCTTGCCGGCGAGCGTGATGGAGCTGAAGACCCGGGCCGTGTCGTGGCCGCCGCAGGCGGGGCACACGGCCTTCGCGTCGCGTTCGGCGAGACTGGCGATGATCTCGAAGGACTCGCCGCACGCCGTGCACCTGTACTCGTAGAGAGGCATCGGCACACGCTAGCACGAGGGCACCGGCGGGGCGACTCGGGCGCGAGCGCCTGCCCGTCTCGCGCTCTACCTCCCCGGCGGCCGCTGCCGCCCCGACTGCCACGCGATCATCCACTGCGGGTACGGAAGCTGCGGCGCGGTGGGCACGCCCAGCTTCTCCAGCTCCTCCGCGGTCAGCTCGAGGTCGGCCGCCTTCAGGTTGTCTTCGAGCTGCTCCGGGTTGCGTGCGCCGATGATCACCGTCGTCACTCCCGGCTGCTGCCGCAGCCAGGCTAGCGCGACGCGGGCCATGCTGACGCCGCGCGCGTCGGCGACCTGTTCCATTACGACCAGCGCGTCCTCGGCCCTGGGCGACACCCGCGGGAAATCGAAGTTGTTGCGCCGGGCTACCTCCGGCTTGCCGGCGCGGTACTTGCCGGACGCGTAGCCTCCGGCGAGCGGCGACCAGGTCATCACGCCGAGGCCCTCCTCGCGAGCCATCGGCAGCAGTTCGACCTCGAGGTCGCGGGCGACCAGTGAGTAGTAGGCCTGCAAGCTCACGAACTTGGCCCAGCCGCGGCGTTCCGAGATCCCTAGCGCCTTCGTGATCTGCCAGGCGGCCAGGTTGGAGACCCCGATGTACAGCACCTTGCCAACGCGCACGAGATCGTTGAGCGCGTCCAGCGTCTCCTCGATCGGCGAGTGAGGGTCGATGCCGTGGATCTGGTAAAGGTCGATGTAGTCCACGCCCAAGCGGCGAAGGCTACCGTCGATGGACTCCATGACGTGCTTGCGGGACAAGCCCCTGTTGTTGATGTCGCCGGTCTCGGCGGTGGCGGCGTCGCTCATGGTGCCGCGCAGCTTGGTGGCGAGCACGACGCTGTGCCGGGCGACGCCCGCGTTCTTCAGAGCCCGGCCGAGGATCTCCTCCGACTCGCCGCGCGAATAGACGTCGGCCGTGTCGAAGAAGTTGACGCCGGCGTCCAGCGCGGCGCGCACCAGCGGGTCGGCTGCCTCCTGCCCCAGGACGCCGACACCCATCAGGCCATGGCCGAAGGTCATCGTGCCCAAGCACAGCTCCGACACGCGCAAGCCACTGCTCCCAAGTCTGCGAAACTCCATTTCGTCACCTCTCGCGGTCGTGACCACGGTCACCCGCGTCGTCCATCTTCACTCGACGCTCGGCGCCTCACCGGGCCAGGTGGCCAGGGCACTCGCCACCAGATGCTCGCAAGGGTGTGCCTCGGCCGCGCCGCAGGTGCAGGACCATCTGAGCTTCCCGTCGCTCAGCCAGAACTCCGACTCCAGCACCTCGGTGTCCTCGACGCGGGCGCGCAGATGATCCGCGTCGTGCTCCAGGATCTGCACAGAGCCGTGCTCGGCCGCTGAGGCGCCCCTCAGGAACACGTCGGGCGGGGCCATGTCGAGCAGTGTCTTCTCGTCGAACCAGGCGTCGATGGCGGGCATTTCCGTCCCTTCTCGAGTGTGAACATTGTGCCCGCGGGCCGCAGAGAACGAACCGGGGCTACCCGAGCGTCGCCTCGCCGGGCTGCCAGTCGAGCGGATTGAAGAAGAGGACCACCCATGTGCCGGCGTAATCGCTGACCATGTCGCTCCTGTCGTTTCCGGAAGCCGGGTCGCGCGGCGCCCGCCCGGCCTCGTACGTGATTCCACTACCGCCGCGAAGACGCGACAAACCGCCGCTCAGTACTTGGCCGGCGGCGGCGAAGTGAACGCGGCGGTGAGTTTCTGCTCCACCTTGTGGCTGCCGCACTTCGGGCACACCGCCTTCGCGTCGCGCTCGTCCATGTGGCACGTGACCTCGAAGCCGGTGCCGCAGTTCTTGCAGGTGAACTCGTAGATGGCCATGATCTCTCCCCTCACGACGCCTGCAGATGGGCGTAGCCTGCACTTCACTGGTACCCGCTGACGCGGGCTTCACGCCATGTTGGGCAAGGTGCGTCCGCCGGCCTCAGACGACGGGCGGCGCGGGAGCGGCTCTACCGCCTCTCCCGCGCCGCCCCCTCACACGCGACGTGCGTCCTGCAGGCTCAGACGACCTCGTGGTACTTGTACGAGATCTTGACCTTGGCGCGATACGCCACGACCTGCTTGTTGTCGATCCTCATGTCGAACTCGACGACCTCTGCCACCCGCAAGTCCTCGCGATGGATGCCGGCCTTCTCGACGGCCATCTTGGCGGCTTCCTCCCAGGAGGTCGGGCTCGACCCGATGATCTCCATGACCCTGTAAACGCTGCTCGACATATCGTCTCCTTCACTGGGCGGCGTGCTGTGATGGCGCATGATACCCGCAGGCAAGCTCAACGTGAACCTTGCGCCCGTCGGCGACCGCGGGCGGCACGAACATCCGTCCGCCCCCGCTGCTACTCTGAGTCACGAACGCCGCCGCCGGGTGCCGGTCCCGCGCCAGGCGCCGCGCACCGCACGTGCGACCGGTCGCTGCAGACCACGTGTCGCCATTCGTCCGGCGGCGGCGTTCTCTTCTCCGTCCTCCGCCGACGCCGGCTCGCGACGTCGGCCGCCGCCGACCTCAAGGAGGCCGCCATGCCGCACCCCAGCATCACCGTCGCCGTCGACGCGCAGCTACACTGGGTCGTGCGCGTCCCAGAGGTCCCCGTGGGTGCGACGCGCGCCCCTTCGACGGCGCAGCTCGGGTGTCTATGCGCCGAGTTGGACGCGATGGCGGTGACTCCGGACGAAGCAGCGCGCGCCGACATCATGGTGGCAGCCATCACGCGCGCCGTGATGGAATTCCTCAGCGAGCCTCCCGAGCTCCCGTTCATCGGCGAGCCGTTCGGCGGCGAGGGTGGCACAGACTAGACCAAGCGCCCGCTCGTCGGGCGCCGGACGGCCCGGGCCGGTGCCGCAAATGCTCAGAGGCGGGCCTAGAAGAGGCCGCGAAGTGCGCCCTGGCCAGTGATCAGCAAGAGAGTGGCCAACCACAACACCACTGTGCCGACGGCCATGACGCGCCCAAGGTTGGTCTGCTCGGCTGTCTCTTCACGGTCCCTTTGGCCCTGAGAATGCTGTTCGTACATGATTCGCTCCCTTCGGGAGCGGTTCTACCCGATATCGGCGCCGGCCTCACCTGGGGCGGCGCCAGGCGCTATGCGGCGGCCTCAAAGACACGCCGGCGGTCGTCTCCCCCGCGAACGCCGGGGCCGCCGATGCCTAGAAGATCTCGGGGACGAACGTCTGCGAGTCGATCGGCGGGCGCACGTACCCGCGGTCCGGCGGGAGACCGGGGAGCTTGAGGTCTTTCGGGGTGACATCCTCGTAGGAGATCGTGCTCAGCAGGTGGTGCATGCAGTTGAGCCGTGCGCGACGCTTGTCGTCTGCGTTCACGACCCACCAGGGCGAGTCCTTCGTGTCCGTGTAGCTGAACATCTCGTCCTTGGCCTGGGAGTACTCCACCCAGCGCAGGCGGCTCTCGAGGTCCATCGGGCTGAGCTTCCACTGTTTGAGCGGGTCCTTGACGCGCGCCTGGAAGCGCCTTTCCTGCTCCTCGTCACTCACGCTGAACCAATACTTCACGAGAATCAGCCCACTGCGGATGAGCATGCGTTCGAACTCGGGGCAGGCGCGGAAGAAGTCCCACACCTCGTCCTCGGTGCAGAAGCCCATCACTCGTTCGACCCCGGCGCGGTTGTACCAGGAGCGGTCGAACAGGATCATCTCGCCGGCGGCCGGCAGATGTTCGACGTACCGCTGGAAGTACCACTCGGTCTTCTCGCGGTTGCTCGGCGTGGCCAGTGCGGCGATGCGCACGACGCGCGGGTTGAGATACTCCGTGAAACGCTTGATGGTGCCGCCCTTGCCGGCGGCGTCGCGGCCTTCGAAGATCACCGCGACCCGGAGGCCTTCGTGCTTGATCCATTCCTGAAGCTTGACCAGCTCGACCTGGAGCTTCTGGACCTCCGCTTCGTAGACCTCGCGCTCTATCCTCTTGTGGGTCGGACTGCCGGTGTGTTCGGACTCGTCCGCCTTCTTCTTCGGCTTGGACTTGTCGGCAGCCATCGAGCTCCCTCCGGCACGGGCTTCGCGGTCGCGCTCATCATAGTGCAGCGGCGACGTCAACGGGAGCTGCCGCGCCTGCGGCGGGCCGGCACCGGCGGCTGTAGAATCCGGCCATGACGTACCTGCGCATCGCCGCAGTCGCCCTGACCATCCTGTTCGCGGCGCTCCTCATCTGGCTCTACGGCATCAGCACGACGCTGATCTGGGCGGCCGCCATGGCGGCCTTTCTCGGCGTGCTCTACCTCGCCACGACGCCGCTGCGACGGCGCCGGGAGCGCGCCCTGCGCGCGCTGGGTCTGGACCGGCAGGGACGTCCGCTTCCCGAGACCATCGAGGGGGAAGAGGGCGACCGTCGGGCTTAGCCGGTCCCCAGAAAGTCGGCCGTCAGCTCGGGTGCGACGATGGCCAGAAGGTCAGCCGGCGTCTCGGCGATGCGCTCGGCGCCGGCCTCCTCTAGCTGTTCTCTGCCGTGCCACCCCCAGGCCACCCCGAGCGGCGTGGCGCCGGCGAGGCGCGCTTCGCGCATGTCGCCGGCCGTGTCGCCCACGAACCAATAGCGCGCCTGCCCCGGAAACCGCGCGATGAGCGCCTCGACCTTGGCGACCTTGCTGCGCCCGGCCTCGGCTCCGACCACCTCGGCGACGCCGGCGATGCCGTGGCGCTTGAGAAAGAGCTCTACCACGCCGCGCGCGTTCGACGAGACGATGACGAGATGGCGCGCCTCGCCAAGCTCGGCCAGCACCTCGGGCATGAGCGGGAAAGGACGGAGCGCCGACATGGCGATGCGAAGGACGTCGGCGGTGCGACGCATCGCCGCGCTGATCTGCGCGTCGTCGGCGCCCGCTTCCCGCAGGCTCTCGTAGAAGTTGCCTTCGAAAAGGGCGAGCACATCGTCGCTGGTCGCGATCTGCGGCAGACCGACGCGGCGACACCCCTCCAGGAACGACGTCGTGAAGATCTCAAAGGAGTCGACCACGACGCCGTCGTGGTCGAGCATCAGCAGCGGCCTGGTCACCTACCCGAGAACGCCCAGGAGTAGGACGGATCCCACCAGGAGTGCCCGTACCCCATCTTGACGGCGCGCGCCGTGGCGCGGATCTGTGCAGAGCCGTCGGTGATGCTGGCCGAGCGATACGGGTTCCAGGAGCCCTTCCACGTGGTGGGGTCGTACTGGAACAGGCCGTAGTAGTCGCCGGGGCCCACGATCGATGCAGAGCCGCCGGACTCGATCATCATGAGGCGGTACATCCCGCGCGCGCTGACGCCGTTGGCGCCGGCGGCCTGCTGGATCAGCGGCCACCACGCGCCCTGGCCGCCGCCGCCGCCGCCGCCGCCGCCGCCGCCTGACGGTGGCTTGACGGTCTGGTCGGGCTTGGGTGTGGCAGGCTTCTGCCGAGCGGCGGCGGCGCGGATCTCCCGGCGCACCCCCGCGAGCATCGCCTGGCGCTCGCCGAGCTGCGCCTTGATGGTCTTCAGCTCCGCGTCGCGTGTGGTCACGAGCTGCCTGGCGGCGCGCTCGTCGGCGGCCAGGGACACGGCGTGGTCGGCGAGCTCGCGCTTGGTGCGCTCGACGGTGCGCAGCACGTCGCGATCGCCGTGCGCGATGCTCCGCACCATCGTGAGCTGGCTCACGAGTTCATTGAAGTCGTCGGCGGTCAGGAACGCGTCGAGCGATGTGACATCGTCGTGCTTGTAGAGAGCGACGGCGCGCGCGACAAGCGTGGCGCGTGCCACGTCGAGCTCGCGGAGCGCAAGTCTCTGGAAACGCTTGTTGTCGCCGATCTGACCACGGACCGCGGCGAGTGAATCGGTGGCTCGCGAGTATCGCTGGACTGCGCCGTCGATCTGCGCGTCGAGTGCGGCGACGTCGTTGGCCAAGGCCTTCGCCTTGGCGCGGACGCTCTGGAGCTTGCCGGTGCGCGCCGAAGCCGGTACGGCCGCCGCGGCGAGGGCGAGGCAGGCCAGCAAGGCCAAGCCGACCAGCGCGACGCTCACGGACAGTCGTCTCGGGTGGCAGCGATCCAGCGCGCCCTCCATGGCTGCGGCGCCACCTGGGCGACCGCGAGAATCCCGCAGACGGCGCAGACACGCCGCCGGGGACACGAACTCGAAGGCTACCAGAAGGGCCTGGTCGGCTCAAGAGCAGGAAAACGGAGGTGCGTGTCGACGTGTCGGATTCGGCAAGGCCGGGAGCCTCGGGCCCGTCGGTCCGAAGCCACCGACGTCCCCCACATCTTGTCGGATTCGGCACGTTGACGAAGGAGCTCTCCGGTCGTAAAATTCAACGCTTGTTGAGTTCATCCGCCCGTAGGGCCGTGCGGGCACGGAGGAGGCGCCCGTGTGGGCTATCGCGCTCAAGGAGTTCCGCCAGCTCCGCCGCGACCGCAGGACGGTCGCGATGCTCTTTCTGCTGCCGTTCCTCTTCCTCGTGGTCTTCGGTTATGCGGCCAGCTTCGACGTCAAGGAGGTGCCCACGCTCGTTGTCGGCCCCGGGGCCTGGCTTGTCGCCGCGGCCCTCCCCGCCGAACTTCGCGTCGTGGCCACGCGCCCCGGCGACGGGGCGGCGCAGGCCCGCGACGCATTGCGCCGCGGCGAGGCCGTGGCCGCGGTGGTCACACTGTCGCAGGCGGGCGCGGCGCCGCTGCTCTACCTCGACGGCACCGAGCTGTTCGCAACGCAGGCGGCGCTGCGCGCCCTGGCGCAGGCACAAGGCACGGCAGGGCAGGCCGGAGGCGCCACGCCGGGGCCCGGCGCTACCCCGGCCGGGAACCCGGTCGCGGCGACGCGAGCCGAGATCCTTTTCAACCCCGAACTGCGCACCGCCGTCATCATGATCCCCGGCCTTTGCGGCATCATCCTCGTCTTCGTCGGCACCGTGGCCACGGCGCTCGGCGTGGTGCGCGAACGCCAGGCAGGCACCATGGAACAGCTCGCCGTCATGCCGTTTCGCCCGCGCGACGTCTTCGTCGGCAAGATCGCCCCGTACATGGTGATCGCCGCCCTCGACATGGTGATCGTCGTCGGCGCCGGCATGCTGCTCTTCGACGTACCCTTTCGCGGCTCGGTCGCGGTGTTCGCTCTCGGGGCCGCGCTCTTCCTGTTCGTGACCCTGGGCACCGGGGTGCTCATCTCGACGGTATCGCAGACCCAGGGCCAGGCCATCCAGCTCGCGATGATGACCCTGCTCCCCCAGTTCCTGCTCAGCGGCCTGTTCTTCCCTCTCTATTCGATGGCCTGGGGCGTACGCTGGATCGGGTACATCCTGCCGCTGACGTACTTCATCAAGGTGGCGCGAGGGATCATGGTCCGCGGCGCGCCCATCGGCGCCCTGTGGGTACCGCTCGTCGTGCTCGCCGTCATGGCGGCCCTCGTGTTCACGGCCTCGACCCTGCGCTTCCGCCGCGATCTGGCGCCGGCCGGCGGGGGGCACGACGACGAGGCAGGGACTCCGGAAGCCGCATCCGTGACCCCTGCGGAGACCGGGGCGTGAGCGGCTGGGGCGTGAGCGACCTCACGGTGCGGTACGGCCGGCGCACCGCGCTGGACGGCGTGACCCTGGACGTGCCGGCCGGGGCGGTCACCGCCGTCATCGGCGGCGACGGCGCCGGCAAGACGACGCTGTTGCGGACCTTGGCCGGCGTCGCCCGCCCCACAATGGGCACCGTGCGCAGTCCGGCGCGCCGCCGAATC
>JADGPQ010000160.1 GCA_017882325.1 Thermoleophilia bacterium | reverse complement strand
GACCGTCTTCCGGTGGTGAACGCCTGATGCTCGGCATGTTCAAGGCCATGCGGACCACGCTCCGTCACCTGCCGATGAAGAAGGTCACCGTCCAGTACCCGGAGCAGCGCGAGCGGCTGCCCGAGCGCAGCCGCGGCCTCTTCCGCGTGGTCATCGACCCCGCGAGCGGCGAGCCGCGCTGCCGCTCGTGCACGCTCTGCGAGAGCAACTGCCCCGTGCAGGTCATCCGCGTCAACTACACGAGCAAATACCAGTTGCCCGTGCCCAACGCGGCGCGCATCGCCGCGGCGCGCCTCGCCGCGCAGCCCGGCGTCGACCTCAAGCCGCTGGAGCCGGTGCTCGACGACTACTACGCGCACGGCACCGGCCTCATCGCCATGCTGCAGAACGCCCAGGAGGCGTACGGGTATCTGCCGCGCCTCGCGATCCAGGAGATCTCGCTGCAGACCGGCGTGTCGCTGTCGCAGATCTACGGCGTCTCCAGCTTCTACAACCAGTTTCGCCTCTCGCCGGTGGGCGAGTACATCATCGACGTGTGCCACGGCACGGCCTGCCATGTGGCGGGAGCCGTGCAGATCACCGAGGCTGTGGAGGAAGAGCTCGGCATCCCCGACGGCAAGACCACCAAGGACATGAAGATCACGCTGTCCTCGGTGGCCTGCATGGGGGCGTGCTCTCAGGCTCCGGTGATGCGGATCGGCGACAAGACTTACGGCGGCCTCTCCCCTGACAAGACGCGCCAGATCATCCGCGACCTCATGCGTGAGGTCGGTGCCGAGAAAGGGTGAGTAGACACACTATGGCTGACGACATCACGACACACGAAATCGACGCCCGCAACGTGCGCGTCGCCGAGACTCCGGGCGGGGGCTACCGCGTCACGGTCTGCGCCGGCACGGCCTGCGTGTTCGCGGGCTCCCTGGCCGTCCACGACGCCTTCGTCCAGGAGGTCCAGACGGCCGGCCTCGGCGACCGTGTGGAAGTCTCCATCATCGGCTGTCACGGCCTCTGCTCCATGAGCCCAGTGGTCGTGCTCAGCGACGACACCTTGTACGGCCACCTGCGCCCCGAGGATGTCGGCAAGGTCGTCGAAGGACACCTCAAGGGCGGTGCGCCGGTGGAGAGATTCCTCTACAAGGACGCGCAGACCGGCGAGCGCATCCGCGATTGGCACGATATCGGCTTCTACAATCAGCAGACGCGCATCGCCCTGCGCGACGTGGGCGTTATCGATCCCGAGAGCATCGAGGAGTATCTGGCGCGCGGCGGCTACGAGGCCGCGCGCATGGCCCTCACCGAGAAGACGCCCGACTGGATCGTGGAGAACGTGACCGACTCGGGCATCCGCGGGCGCGGCGGCGCCGGCTTCCCCACGGGCGTCAAGTGGAAGTTCGCCAGCCAGAGCAAGAGCGACGAGAAGTTCATCATCTGCAACGCCGATGAGGGCGACCCCGGGGCGTTCATGGACTGCTCGATCCTCGAGGGCGACCCTCACGCGGTCATCGAAGGCATGATCATCGGCAGCTACGCGATCGGCGCGCACGAGGGCTACGTGTACGTGCGCGCCGAGTACCCTCTGGCCGTCAAGCGCCTCACCAAGGCGGTCGCCGACGCCGAGGAACGCGGCTACATCGGCAAGGACGTGTTCGGCACGGGCTGGGAATTCAGTCTGCACCTCAAGCTCGGCGCCGGCGCCTTTGTCTGCGGCGAAGAGACCGCGCTCATCGCGAGCATCGAGGGCAAGCGCGGCATGCCGCGCACGCGTCCGCCGTTCCCGGCCGTCTCCGGCCTGTGGGGCAAGCCCACCAACATCAACAACGTCGAGACCTTTGCCAACATCCCCTGGATCATCGGGCACGGCGCCGAGGCCTACGCGGCGCTCGGCGTCGAGCACTGCCGCGGCACCAAGGCTTTCAGCCTCGCCGGAAAGGTCGTCAACAGCGGGCTCGTCGAGGTGCCCATGGGCACGAGCCTGCGCCGCCTCATCTTCGACGTCGGCGGCGGCATCAAGAACGGCAGGCAGTTCAAGGCCGTGCAGCTCGGTGGTCCTTCGGGCGGATGCATCCCCGCGAGCCTGCTCGACACGCCGGTCGACTACGAGAGCCTCGCCGCGACCGGCGCCATCGTCGGCTCCGGCGGCATGGTCGTGGTCGACGACGAGACCTGCATGGTCGATCTGGCGCGTTTCTTCCTCGACTTCACGCAGAAGGAGTCGTGCGGCAAGTGCGTGCCCTGCCGCCTCGGCACCAAGCGCATGCTCGAGACGCTCGACCGCATCATCGCCGGCGACGGCCAGCAGGGCGACATCGAGCTCCTCGAGGAGCTCAGCCACTACATCATCGACGGCACGCTGTGCGCGCTCGGCGGCACGGCGCCAAACCCGGTGCTCACCACCATCAAGTACTTCCGCGAGGAGTACGAGGCGCACGTCAACGAGAAGCGCTGTCCCGCCGGCAGGTGCAAGGCGCTGATCACGTACTACATCGACGCCGAGGCCTGCACCGGCTGCATGCTCTGCGCCAAGAAGTGCCCCACGAACGTGATCAGCGGCGAGAAGAAGCAGCCGCACGTCATCGACGTGAGCAATTGCATCAAGTGCGACACCTGCCGCCAGGTCTGCAAGTTCGATGCCGTCAAGGTGAGGTCCGGCATCGAGCAAGCCGTCGCCGTCGCCGCTCGGGAAGCGTAAGGGGACGGATGGCCACTACCGCCGACGACATCACGCGCACGCAGGCGCGGCCCGACCAGGTGCTCCTCACCATCGACGACCAGGAGGTCGCCTGCGAGCGTGGCGACACCATCCTCGAGGCGGCGCAGCGCGTGGGCATCCATGTCCCCACGCTGTGCTACGAGCCGCGGCTGCCGGCCACCGCCGCCTGCCGCATGTGCATCGTCGAGGTCGAAGGGGCGCGCAAGATGCTGCCGAGCTGCTCGGCGGCCGTCGCCGACGGCATGGTGGTGCGCACCAACACCGAGAAGGTGCGCGCCATGCGCCACCTGTACCTCGAGCTGCTGCTCAGCGACCACAACTCGTTCTGCACGCCGCCCTGCCGCGACGCCTGCCCGACGCACATCAAGATCCCGCAGTTCCTCGAGTACATCGCGCACAAGGACTACAAGAACGGCGTGCGCAAGCTGCGCGAGGACCTGCCCTTCCCGGCCGTGCTCGGGCGCGTGTGCCCGCGGCCCTGCGAAGGTCCCTGCCGCCGGCAGCTCGTCGAGCACCCGATCACGATCTGCCAGCTGCACCGCTTCATGGCCGACCAGACCATCGACGAGGAGCAGACGGGCGAGCTGCTGCTGCCGGTCGAGCCCAAGCCCGACTCGGGCAAGCGCATCGCGATCGTCGGCGGCGGGCCCGCCGGCCTCGCCGCCGCCTTCTACGCCCGGCTCGAGGGGCATGCGGTCAGGATCTTCGAGGCGCTGCCCAAGCCGGGCGGCATGCTGCGCTACGGCATCCCCAGCTACCGCCTGCCGCGCGACCTCCTCGACAAGGAGATCAACGTGCTGTGGCGCATGGGCGTCGAGATCCAGGTCAACAGCCGGCTCGGCGTCGACTACCAGCTCGAAGACCTGTTCGACGAGGGCTTCGACACGGTGTTCCTCGCCCTGGGCGCCTTCGCCTCCAACGACATGGGCATCCCCGGCGAAGACGCCGAGGGCGTCGTCACCGCGGTCGACTTCCTCGGCGACCTCGAGCTCAACGGCGAGGTCCACGTCGGGGACAAGGTCACCGTCATCGGCGGCGGCTTCACGGCCATGGACGCCTGCCGCACCTCCGTGCGCAAGGGCGCCGCCGAGGTCACCTGCCTGTACCGCCGCTCGCGCAAAGAGATGCCCGCCCACCACACCGAGGTCGACGAGGCCGAGGAGGAGGGCGTCAAGCTGGAGCTGCTCTGCGCGCCCGTGCGCGTCCTCACCGACGCGGCCAACAAGGCCACCGGCATCGAGATGCTGCGCATGGAGCTCGGCGAGCCCGACGCCTCCGGGCGCCGCCGCCCCGTGCCCATCGAAGGCAGCGAGTTCATCGTGGAGTGCGACCAGATCATCGCCGCCATCGGCCAGTACCCCAAGCTCGACGGCACCAGCGAGGAGCAGGGCGTCAAGCGCACCAAGTGGCGCACCATCGCCGTCGATGACTGGACCTACCAGACCGCCGACCCGCGCGTGTTCGCCGGCGGTGACGCCGTGCTCGGCGCGCAGACCGTGATCCAGGCGGTCGCCCAGGGCAAGAAGGCCGCCTGGAGCATGGACGCCTACCTGCGCGGCGCCGACATGGCCGAGGTCGGGCAGTCGCTGGCCGAGCTCAAGGCGCAGCCGTTCTTCAAGGCGCTCACGTCCAAGACCGACCTCGATCCGCGCGTCGCGCGCATGGCCGAGGTCCCGCCGGTGTTCGTCGACATGACCACGGACGTGACCCGGCCCAGCCCGCCGGCCGAGATGCCCAAGCTGGAGCCGGAGGACCGGCGCACGAACTTCCAGCAGATCGAGCTCGGCTTCAGCGAAGAAGAAGCTGTGCGCGGCGCCGAGCTGTGCCTCGACTGCTACTGCCCGGCCAACGGCAAGTGCGACCTGCAGCGCTACGGCATCGAGTACGAGGTCTTCAAGAACCGCTTCCACGGCGGCGAGGCCCACGACTACCCGGCCGATTTCCGCCACGATTTCATCATGCGCGAGCCCAACCGCTGCATCAACTGCGGCCGCTGCGTGCGCGTCTGCCGCATGGAGGTCGGCGCCAGCTGCTACGACAACATGGGCCGCGGTTACGACACCATCGTCTCGACGGCCGACAACCTGCCGCTGCAGCTCGTCGGCTGCGTCTCGTGCGGCAAGTGCGCCGAGACCTGCCCCACGGGCTCCATCGAGACCAATCCGCGCCTGCTGGGGAGCTACGACCTCGACGAGAGCCGCTGCATCTTCTGCGGCGAGTGCGTGGAGGTGTGCCCCTACGACGCCCTCGAACAGAGCGACTTCTTCGAGCTCGCCGGCTTCAACCGCACCACGATGGCGCGCGAATCGCTGTACGTGCGCGAGCCGCGCCGCGTCGACCCGCTGCGCGAGACCGTCACCGACCTCGTGCCGCACGTGCGCGACGCGGCGCTCGGCCGGGGCTGGACGTGGGAGCCCATCAAGGACGATCCCATCGCCCTCGACGAACCGGAGGACGGCGCCTGATGCCGGGCGGCGACTTCCATCCCTGGCTGTTCTTGTTCCTCGCCGCCTGGATCCTCATCTGCGGCCTCGGCGTCGTCGCCTTCAAGAAGATCATGTACTCGGCCGCCTCGATGGTCGCCTGCTTCCTCGGCGTGGCCTTCGCCTACGCGCTGCTCAATGCGCCCCTGGTGGCCATCGTGCAGATCCTCGTGTACGTGGGCGCCATCTCCATCGTCATCATCTTCGCGATCATGCTCACCGAGGTGCAGAGTGGCGCCTACGACCTGTTCTTCAACCGGCAGGTCGCCTTCGCGGCGCCGCTGGCCGTGGCCGTCGCCGCCGTCCTCACCGGGATCATGGTCACCTCCGACATCGGCCGCATCGGCGACGCGGCGCTCAACCCCAGCGTCAAGGGCGTCTCGCTGCTTCTCTTCAAGGGCTACGTCTTCCCGTTCGAGCTCATCTCGCTGGTGCTCGTGGCGGCGATGATCGGCGCCATCGTGCTGGCGCGCAAGGAAGAGGAGAAGGCGTGAGCGCTCTCTACTGGTGGCTCACGCTGGCCGTCCTGCTCTTCTGCATCGGCGCCTTCGGCGTGCTCGTGCGCCGCAACGTCATCGTCGTCATCATGTGCCTCGAGCTCATGCTGAACGCCGTCAACATCGCGCTCGTGGCCATCTCCAACTTCCGCGGCGGGGCGCTCGGCGCCGGCGAACTGTTCTCGCTGTTCATCATCACGCTGGCGGCCGCCGAGGTCACCGTGGGGCTCGCCATCGTGATCGCCAACTACCGTAACCGCCGCACCGTGCAGACCGACCAGTACGACGAGCTCAAGGGCTAGGCAGGAGCGCTCGTGGAGGGGACCCACTACATGAAGATCGCCGTGGCGCTCATCGTGCTGCTGCCGCTGGCGGGCTTCTTCATCACGCTGCTGCTCGGCAAGCGTTTCTTCCGCACCAAGGCGCACATCCTGCCGGTGGCGCTGGTCACCGTCACGGCCGTGCTCTCTGTCTACGCGTTCGAGTGGGTCTTCCGCCACCAGGACACGCCCTTCGTCTGGAACGCCTTCACGTGGGTTGCCGCGGGCCGGTTCACCGTCGAGTGGGGCTTCCTCGTCGACTCCCTCACCGGCGTCATGCTCCTGGTCGTCGGCATCATCGGCATGCTGGTGCACTACTACTCCATCGGCTACATGAAGGACGACCCGGGCTACTACCGGTTCTTCGCCTACCTCAACCTCTTCATGTTCGCGATGTTCGTGCTCATCCTCGCGAACAACTACCTGCTGCTCTTCCTCGGCTGGGAGGGCGTGGGACTCTGCTCCTACCTGCTGATCGCCTTCTGGTTCCGCAAGAAGAGCGCCAGCCAGGCGGGCAAGAAGGCGTTCCTCGTCAACCGCGTGGGCGATTTCGGCTTCACGCTGGGCATGTTCCTGATCTTCGTCACCACCGGCACGCTGCAGTTCACCGGCGTCTTCGACAAGGCCGAGATGATCGGCTCGGGCACCCTGCTCTGGATCTGCCTGCTGCTCTTCACCGGCGCCGTCGGCAAGAGCGCCCAGTTCCCGCTGCACGTGTGGCTGCCGGACGCCATGGAAGGCCCGACGCCGGTCAGCGCGCTCATCCACGCCGC
>JADGPQ010000159.1 GCA_017882325.1 Thermoleophilia bacterium | reverse complement strand
CGGCGCCGTGGGCGGCCGCAATGTCCTCGGCACGCCGGGGTATTCCGAGGCCACGGATCGCTACGAGATCCGCTTCACCGGCGGCGCCAGCCAAGTCACCATCGAGACGATCTGAGCCGACGCCCGGAGGAGCGGGCGATGAGCGAGCCGCTGCTTTAACGCGGCGCGGCGAACGCGACTCCATTGCCCTAGCGGCTTCGCCCCGTGACGCTCGCCAAGCTCGAGCGCTGCGGCCTCGACTAGTTTCCCGACCTCATCGCCAGGAATCTGCGCGCGCTGCTCACCGACCGAACCTACGGCGCCAACGGTGAGCCGGCCCTGTCGGCGGGGTAGCACCCAAGTACGGAGGAAGGAGGGGCGATGTCTCATTCTGTCGTACTCGGATACGACGGCTCGCAGTGCTCCGCAGCGGCGCTCGACGAGGCGGTCGCGCTCGCCCACGGCCTCGGCCACAGCGAGGTCGTCATCGTCTACTGTCACGAACCTCCGCCCGGCCTGAGCTGCGAGCTGGATCCCGGCTGCGCCGCGGCCAAAGAGCTGCGCGACTACGAGCGCGGGGTGGAAGAGGACGTCCAGCCCATGCTCCACGCCGCCGCGGAACGCGTGCGCGGCGCCGGCGTGCAGTCCGAAGTGCTGCTCGTGTGGGACGATCCTGCGCGGGCCCTCATCCGCATCGCCGACGAGCGTGGCTCGCGGGTGATCGTGGTGGGCTCTCACGGCGAAGGCCCGCTGGCCGGGGCGCTGCATCACTGCACTCCTTACGAGCTGCTGCACCGCAGTTCCATCCCGGTGCTCGTGGTGCCGCACCGGCACTGACGCATCGGCATTGACGACGCGCCTGCGCCGCGCCCCCCCGGCGCCGGCGTCTCTCGCCGGCCGCGACCTCTACGTAGTGCGGCCGGCGAGATCGCGTACGCAGGCGACCGCGGCGCGCCACCCGGCGAGCAGCGACTCGCGGTCCGCGGCCGGATCGGGGGCAAAGGTGCGCTCGGCCCGCCACAGGTCGGCGGCCTCCCGCTCGTCCTTCCAGAGGCCGACGGCGAGTCCGGCCAGCAGGGCCGCGCCCAGTGCCGTGGATTCCGTCTGAGCGGCACGCGTGACCGGCACACCGAGCACGTCGGCCTGGAACTGGAGCAGCAGATCGTTGTGAGAGGCTCCGCCGTCGGCGCGCACGTCCGCCGGCGTCACTCCGGCGTCGCCGGACACGGCGTCCAGGAGATCGGCCACCTGGAAGGCGATGCCCTCGAGCGTGGCGCGCGCGATGTGCGCCGACGTGGTGCCGCGCGTGAGTCCCAGGATCGCGCCGCGGGCGCGCGGCTCCCAGTACGGCGCCCCAAGACCGGCGAGCGCGGGGACGAAATACACGCCGTCGCTCGCCGGCACGCGCGCCGCCAGAGCCGCTGAATCGCGCGCCTCGGCGATGATCCCCAGACCGTCGCGGAGCCACTGGATCGCCGCGCCGCCGATGAACACGCTGCCCTCGAGCGCGTAGGTGCGGCGGCCCTCACGCTGCAGGGCGACCGTGCCCAGCAGGCCGCTCTGCGACTCCACGGGCTCCGCGCCCGTGTTCATCAGCAGGAAGCAGCCCGTGCCGTAGGTCACCTTGGTCATGCCGCGCGTCGTGCAAGCCTGACCGAAGAGAGCCGCCTGCTGGTCTCCGACCATCGCCGCCAAGGGTAGGGGCGCCCCGAAGACCGCTGCGTCGGTCTGCCCCACGACGCCGCTCGTGTCGCACACCTTCGGCAGCAAGGGGCGCGGCACGCCGAAGAGCTCGAGCAGCCCGTCGTCCCAGTCGCCGGAGCGGAGGTCGTAGAGAAGGGTCCGCGAGGCGTTCGTCGCGTCGGTCACGTGCAGACGGCCGCCGCTGAGCTGCCACGCCAGCCAGCTGTCGACGGTGCCGAAGGCCAGCTCCCCGCGTGCGGCCCTCTCGCGGGCGCCGGGCACGGTGTCGAGGAGCCAGCGGATCTTGGTGGCCGAGAAGTAGGGGTCCAGCACGAGGCCCGTCTTGCGCCGCACCAGGGCTTCGTGGCCCAGCCGGCGCAACTCTTCGCAACGTTTGGCGGTGCGCCGGTCCTGCCACACGATCGCCGGCGCAATCGGCAGCGACGTGGCCCTGTCCCACACGATGGTGGTCTCGCGCTGGTTGGTGATGCCGAGGGCCGCCACGTCGACGATAGCGACGCCGCTGCGCCGCAAGGCGTCGACGGCCACCTCTCGCTGCACGGTCCAGATCTCCAGCGGGTCCTGCTCCACCCATCCCGGCTGCGGAAGCTCCAGGCCGATCTCGCGCTGTGCGAGCGACAGAACTCCGCCGTCGGCGGCGAAGACGATCGCTCGCGCGCTCGTCGTCCCTTGGTCGAGCGCCAGCACGACCCTGCCGGTCGCTGTGGGACTGCCACTCATGGCTCCCCTCCGTTCATGGCCGCTGCCTACGCACTCTCTTCGAATCGATGCGCCGTCAATGCACCCATGATAGGCGGAACGCCGGTTCTCCAGGCCCGCAGCAGCGGAGAAGTCCGGTGAAAGCCCCATCTTCGTGCATCACGGAAAGGCGTTGTCGCCATGAGGGTACCATCCTTGTGAAAGGAGTCGCATGCACGTGCGACCCGAGCTCGTGGAAGGAGGAGCCATGGGCTGGAGGAAGATCCTTGAAGCGGAGCATCGGCTGATGCTCGAGGTCGCCGACGCGGCCGACAAGGAGTGCGAGCACACCGCGGCGACGGGCGCCGTTCGCGCCGATCTCGTGACCGACATTCTCGGGTTCTTCCGCTTCTTCTGCGACGGCCTGCACGACCCCAAAGAAGACGGCCTGTTGTTCGCGCGCTGCCACAAGCGGGGGATGACCAATGACGACGAGCCGCTCGAGCAGATGCTCGGCGAGCACGAGTGGTGCACCGGGCGTCTCGATGGGCTCCAGGTGGAGCTCAAAGAGCTGCGCGACGGCGACAGCGGCGCGGCGCTCGCCTTCGCCGCGGATCTGACCGAGTACGTGGAGATCGTGCGCTGCCACATCGATGTGGAGGAATCACTGTTCTTCGACACCGCACAGCACTATCTGACCGAGAGTGACCGGCGCCAGCTCACGGAAGAGTTCGAGTCGGTACACTACTACGAGGTCGAGGAAGGCGTCGAGCAGTACTGGGAATCGCTGGCCCACCGGCTCCTGGCCGTAGAGAGCAGCTCGTAGCTCAGACCCAGTCGGTCCGCCCTTCGCTCAGATAGGCGTGCATGTCGTCGGCCGCCTTGCGGGCCGCGCCCATCGCCAGGATCACGGTCGCGGCGCCGGTCACGATGTCTCCTCCGGCCCACACCTTGGGCACGCTCGTGCGACCCGATTCGCTGAATGAGCGGATGTAGCCGCGTGCGTTGCGCTCCAGGCCCGGGGCGCCCTCGAACAGCACCTTGTTGGGCCCGGCGCCGACCGCGACGACGACCATGTCGAGTTCCATCAGGAAGGTGGAGTTGAGCATCGGGATGGGGCGGCGGCGGCCCGACTCGTCGGGTTCCCCGATCTTCATGCGCACGCACTGCATCTGCCGCACCCAGTGCTGCTCGTCACCGACGTAGCGCACGGGGCCGGCGAGGTAGTGGAAGCGCACACCCTCCTGCTCGGCGTGCTCGATCTCCTCCTCGCGGGCCGGCATCTCTTCGCGCGTGCGCCGGTAGACGATGGTCGCCTCGCGGGCGCCCATGCGCAGGGCGGTACGGGCGCAGTCCATGGCCACGTTGCCGCCGCCCACGACCGCGACACGCGTACCTTTGGGCGCCGGCGTGTCGTACTCCGGGAAGAGGTACGCCTTCATCAGGTTCACGCGCGTGAGGTACTCGTTGGCGGAGACGACGTTGCAGAGGTTCTCGCCGGGCAGGCCCATGAATCCGGGCAGACCGGCGCCCGTGGCCACGTAGACAGCGTCGTAGCCGAGGTCGAACAGTTCGTCGAGCCCGTAGAGCTTGCCGACGATACTGTTGAGCTCGAACTTGACGCCGAGACGCCGCAGGTTGCCGGTCTCGGCCTCCACGACGTGCTTCGGCAGGCGGAACTCCGGGATGCCGTAGACGAGCACGCCGCCGGCTTTGTGCAGGGCTTCGAAGATGGTGACGCTGTAGCCCTGGACGCCGAGATCGGCGGCCAGCGTGAGGCCGGCCGGGCCGCTGCCCACCACGGCCACCCTCCGGCCCGTCCGGGCGGCTCGCCGCGGCAGCTTGACCTGATCGGTCTCGCGTTCAAAATCGGCGGCGAAGCGCTCGAGGGCGCCGATCGCCAGCGGCTCGCTGGTCTTGGCGAGCAGGCACTCCCTCTCGCATTGTTCGTCCTGCGGGCAGACACGGCCGCAGATCGCGGGTAGAGCGTTGCGGCGCCGGATCAGCTGCGCCGCCGGCGCGAACTCGCCCTTGGCGATGAGTGCGACGAAGCCGGGAATGTCGACGGCCACCGGACAGCCATCGACGCACCCTGGCTTCTTGCATTTCCGGCAACGACTCGCCTCGGCCACGGCCTGTTCCCCGTCGTACCCGTAGCTCACCTCGGCGAAGTTGCGCACCCTCAGCACGGCGTCCTGTTCGGGCTTCTTCTGCCGCGGCGCGGCCGACTTGATCTTGGCCGCGGCCTGGGTGGACACGCCATGCCAGCGGCAGCCGGCGCGCGTGCAGAGCGAGAGCGGGGCCACGCGCGTGCGCACCGAGACCTCGAGGCTGAAGACCGGCGCGTCGCACTCCGTGCAGAGCCGGTCCGGTTCCACCAGCGACGCGCGACAATGGGGGCAGACCACATCCTCGGCCAAGTCGCCTTCGTTCCAGCAGCTCGAACAGACCCGTTCGAAGGCGTCCAGCCGGGGGTTGATGAGTAGCTCGCAGGTCTCGCCCGAGACCTGCACCGTCAAGCCGATCCACACGCGCCTGGTGCACGCGTCGTAGACGTCTAGCCCCGCATGGCAATGCGGGCAGAAGCTGGCGAGGTCGCCCTCCTGCTCCAGCGTCACCAGCTCGGCCTCGGCGACGGTCATCGCTCTCTCCTACTGCGCCCTGATGGACGTGAGCAACGACGTGCGCTCGTCGCGCCCGTACATCTGGTTGCGCTGGATGAGCTCGTCGAAGTCCACTTCGAAGGCGTCGAAGTGCGGTCCGTCCACGCAGGCGAACTTCGTCTTACCACCCACCGTGCAGCGGCAACCCCCACACATGCCCGTGCCGTCGACCATGATGGGGTTGAGGCTGACCTCCGTGGGCAGGCCGTAGATGCGCGTCATCTCGGTAACGGCTCGCATCATGACGAGCGGACCGACGGCAAGGACGAGGTCGACGCGCTCCTGGCGCTCGACGAGCGCCTTCAGCGCGTCGGTGACCTTGCCGTGCATCCCGTAGCTGCCGTCGTCTGTCGTGACGATGAGCTCGTCACACAGACCGCGCATCTCATCCTCCAGGATGAGCAGGTCCTTCTCCCGCGCCCCGATCACGCCGACGATCCGGTTGCCGGCCTCCTTGTGGCCGGTGAGCAGATGGTGGAGCACAGCGATCCCGGAGCCTCCGCCGATGCCCACTACGGTGCCGATCTTGGCAAAGCACTCGGGCGACCCGAGCGGCCCGCACAGGTCCTTGATTGCGTCCCCGACGCCGAGGGAAGCGAGCAAGGCCGTGCTCTTGCCGACGACCTGGAAGATGATGGTGATGGTTCCGGCGGCGACGTCTTTGTACGGGAAGTCCGGCCAGTAGCTCGAGTTGATCGTCATGCCGGCCGGCGACGGGATGATGCCTCCGAGGGGATAGCCCGTGCCCACGGCCGTGCGGATCTTCGCCGACAAGGCCGTGAGACGTGCGCTGCGCGTGGTCGCCGGTTTGACGATGCTGGCCTCGATGTCGAGGGCGAAGGAGTCGAACTTCTGGCCGTCGGGCGTGCGGTACTCGATAGCCGCCATGCTGCGTCTGTAGTCCTTGGCGAGGTCCTTGAAGCCCGGGAGGTACCAGGCCACGACCTTGATCTTGGGCTTGCTCGCGTGACAAAGCTGGATGAAGGCGTCCATGACCTCCGGCTTGAACATGGACGCCGACTGCGGGTAGTGGTAGTTGGCCGTCTCGATGTACAGCGTGCGCACGCCGTGCGAGGCCATGTCCGTGACCGCCGCGGCCGGGTCGTTCCAGGCCGAGGGGTCGTACATGTCGACCCACGTGCCGAGACCGCGATAGGCCGTGACAGATGCTGAGCCGGCGGCGGCGGACGCCTGCGGCCGCGCCGCCACCGCCACGAGGCCGATGAGAACGGTGAGCCCGGCGATGAGGAGCATGACGCCGGGCCTTCTGAACGAGTATGGGAGAGTGTGGGATGAGCGAAGCGTCACGCGTGGACCCCCTGAGTGGCTGTCGCGTTCGTCCCCAGTATACGACAGGACGGCGGGCGGGCCTGCCCGCCCTCTCCCGCCGCCCTCGCCGCGTTACGGCGCCCGACCTTCGTGGTAGGTTGCAGCCGACACGACCGCGAGGGAGGGCCCGTGAGCGTCGAGTACCTGAAGCAGCAGCTCGGAGCCAACGAGAAGATCCTTTACACCGAACGACACCACTGGATCTTCTTCGTCGCCGAGATGGTCAAGTGGATCATCTTCGCCGCCGCGGTCCTCGCGCTCATCATCGTGCTCAACGTGTGGTTGATCCCCGACGCCGGCTGGGTGTGGTGGCTGCTGCTCGTCTTCCTCGTCCCGGCGGTGCGCATCGCCTGGGGCTTTCTCTCGTGGCGCATGAACATCTACGTGCTCACCAATCGACGCGTCGTCGAGTCCACGGGGGTGCTCAGCAAACGCGTGGCCGACTCGTCGCTCGAGAAGCTCACCGACGT